>NZ_JAVTJB010000003.1:0-339944 GCF_031843805.1 Arthrobacter sp. WCS2018Hpa-7 | reverse complement strand
GGTAGATGAATTCGGCGTTGACGCGGCTGTATTCAGTGGTGTTGATAGGCAGGCTAATGTCTTGGCCGAGTTCGCTGTCGTAGGGGGAGTAGGTGTCGTCGCTGACGAAGATCCCGTCGCGGATGGTGATGCCGTTTTCGGCGAGGACTCCGGTAAGAGCTGCGATGGTTGCTGCGTGTGGCTTGGGCTGGCCTGGTTCGCAAGAGCTGGAAGTGTAGAGGGCGAAGACGATGCTGGTCGCGCTGGTGTCGCTCGTTAGATAACTGCTGACGGTTCGGGCGTAGGGGAGTTCCGTTCCCGGTTCGCGGGGGAGGTCAATCCGGAGGGTGGCTACGACCTTGCCCTTATCCAGGGTTATACAGACGAGGCTTTCCTGAGGCCAGAACCCGAGGGTGTGCCCGATGAAGCTCAGCAGGTCTGCCGGGTCTTTGATGGTGAGCGCATTCATTGTCCTTTTCCTTTGTGCGTGTGTTGTGTCTTTGGCCTTTACGCCGTTCTGATAGGGGACTTGTCCGCTGATAGGGAGCTGGAACGCAACCAGGGTGACCGGGGGCAGGTTCTCGGAAGGGACCAAGTGGCGTGGGAGCGCTGAGCCAATTTCCAGGGTTCGGAATCGGCGCGGTGACGCCATGGTTGCGCGGAGGCCCATCCAGCGAAGATCGGGATATCAGAATGACAAACAGCGTTGTTGCTTCTGGCTATTCATGGGCAGGCCGATGTGCAGCGTCATGACTGAGCGGCCCTAGTCTTCGGCATGAGGCATCGCATGGCGGGATCGCTGCGACGGATGTGCCGGGGACTGTTTTCAGTCCCGACATATGCGCCGTTATCGGCGAGGGTCGGTGACGTCGGCGGTAACCGCCATTGACGGGAAGCACCGAACGGGGTTGTGGTACCTCTGCTGTTGTATGCCGAGAACACAAGAGCTGCGGGTCCCGGTTTCGACATCCCATCGTCTGCACGAATTGCGTATCTTTACTTCGGCTTGCGCCGCGGTCATTTGAAGTGCATCTGTTGGTGAGTTACGGGGTGGAATCATCCCCTAGGTCGTGTCATGAACTTGAACGGAGTTTTGGCGTGCACTAGTTCAGGGCCAGAAAATCCGCCGGAAGCGTGGCCGGCGGGCTGCTTACATTAGGGCAAAAGCGAGGCCATAAGCGATTTCTTTGAGCGTTCGTGCATCATGATGGGAGCGTCGGCGCTGGCCATGGGTCGCAGAGATGTCAGCTGCGAGCACACTTGATAAGCGATGCTAAGAAGCCGCCCCAGCAATTCCGATCAAAGTATCTATCACGTCAGTCCAAAGTGGACACTGAGATACCATTCGCTCTCAAGCATGGCCATGTGCGCTGCACCCTCCCAAGAGTTCACGCGGCCTCCGGACTGCTGTATCGAGGTCAGTTGGAGGTGCTCCCGAGCTCGTGCCAATGTCATGGAGGCTCCGTATTCGGTCCTGAGAAGCGTGGCGAAATTGTCCAAGGATTGCGCGCTCCATGTGCTGAATCTCTCCCAGAGCTTGAATACAGTCATGTGCTGTTTCAACCGGGCCTCGAGTTCAGGGGCAGGAACGGGAAGACTTACACCAAAGTCGACGACTGGTGTCCCGAGCGGACCATTGGCTAGCGTTGCCGTCAACCAAGGCAAGTCGAAGGCAGCATCAAAGTAGGGGTGGAGTATTGCTGGCTTGTCGGGACCGGGCTTGTACGCTAACTTTGCGAAGTTGCAGTCGCCGCAAGCGGGAACTAAGTTCGCTGGATGCACCGTAGTTCCAGCAAATTTTGTCTTTGGAAGGTAATGGTCGAGTTCCGACGCGAAGCCTTCGCCGCAGTAGGGACAGAGGGCGTTCTTCGCTGCGTTCTTTATGCCATTACGAAGGATCTCCGTGCTTTGGTTGCGACTGAACTGCTTGTCATACAGGTCGACCATTGCCGAGTCGTTCAACTCGGCAACCTTAAAATTGCGGCCCTCCGCTTCATCAAACTGACCGTTTGAAGCAAGGAGCTCGAATGCATCGCACTTCGCCTGGACAGTTGGCGCTGCCGCGAGATAGGGAATGCGATCATCGCTCTTCTTGATGCTCTTCACAGCGGTTGAGTAGGCGTCCGCTGCTGTAGTAGAGGGTGGATTTAGCCTATACATAGTCTTCGTCCCGCTGGTAGTCAAGCGCGCTTAGAACGAATCGTCCCTCGCTTCCAAGTTGCCAATCAAGGGCCTCCATGACTCTAAGCGCCGAATTATCGTTCTGATCGAGTAGCGTGACGAGAACCTGGTTATAGCCCGTCCGATTGATATCAAGATGAAATACTTCGGAAGTGAGGCGAGAAACCGACTCACCAAAAGTTTCCGTGGCAAGCCGCGAGGCGCGAAAGTCATCCCCACTTCGCTGGAGCATCCAGACGCACGAACGCGGCACCTCCTGCAGCACGACGGGCGAGTGCGTCGCAGTGATTGCGACTCCGTTTCGGTCGATCACGAGATCGGAGACGGCTCTGGTTAACGCCGACAACAATGGCGGGTGTAGATGTGTCTCGGGTTCGTCGATGAGTATCAGGGACCGTTCCTCCACTAACTCGACAAGGCGCGTCACTGTCAACAGCACGATCTTGTGCCCCGAGCTCATTGATGAAAACGTTGCTTGAGCGTCCTTGGAGTTGATCAGGTCGTCTAGGTTTGCATCTGCAAGGATCGCGTCGGCGGCTGCAAGTGTTCTAACTGCCGCCAGCCAACGATCACGTCGCCGGCCCTTGGAGCAGACAAGGAGGCTCTTCGCAAACTGAACGTCGAGCGATTCCTTCTCCCGACTCGACAAGCCAACAAAATGAACATCCACTTCGCTTGAGAATGGCGCCATATTGTCAAGATCAAACGCAGAGAAGGCGACGTGCACAACGTTTGCAAATGGCACTGGATGAGGATCGGCAGAAATGTCTGTTGTCATCTCGTCGGAGAATGTCCAGGACGTCGCTTCTGAGCCACAGGATGCTGCAACCAAATCGCGTAGCAAACTTGACTTGCCCACACCGTTCGCACCGATTAGAACATGCACATTGGTCGGCGGCATAACGTCTGGATCAACTCCGAATTCAAGCCTAAAAGGCGGAACCGTCGAGCGTGAGTAGCTGAACCTGTACGGTGTTAGTGGTGCTCGTCCTTGGATTATTCGGCTGAATTGGACGGTGACAGTATTTATGGGAATCGAGCGGAGAAGCGAGGTTCCGAGGGCAGGCTCATCCTCTACATTCTTGAATATGGTAGGGCTTTCAGCTATGTCTCGAAGGGCGCGGAGCGCGTGTCTACCGATGTCGTTTGGAAGGGCCGCGAGTGCAACATAGTACTCACGGTCCTGTCCTAGTGAGTAGAACTCGGGGCTGAGCTGCGTGAAGGTTGCAGGCAACTTTGTATGAGGATCTCTCTCAGCCATTCTGAGCGGCGCGATCTTGACGGCGCCGATCTCAAGTGCTGTATCTCCCGTGCCGTAGTACAGCATGAAACTCGTCTTGTAGTGGAAGTCGTCCCACATATCGACGACCAGGGTGAAGGTACGGGCAGTCTTGACTGGCCACGCGCCTGAGCTGACGACGACGAAGTGAGGTGAGATCATGCGTCCACGACCCCACAGCACGCAGTCAGGTTCTCGTCAGGATTCTGGCTGCTCAGAGGGCGAGGCCCGACATTTGTGTAGTGTGTGTTACTCATCTGCGCCTTACTGTGAATTATCTGCATCATTGTTGCGGAAGCTAAGGACATTGGTCCGCCGAAGTGTGCATTGGCGTCAAGCCTGGGACCAAATGTTGCCATACATCCGCACCCGCCTGACAGACACCACGTCAACGACACGTGAGCCGAGTCAGGGGACGAACTTATGACAACAACGGCATTGCTTATCAGTCGGCGAATATTTCTGACTGTTCTGATCTTGAGATTTTCATACTCTGTGTCCAGAGTTTTCTTCTAAGAAGCCCGAGCTCATGAAGTTCACCTCTGGAGTCTCTGTGCCATCGTCTTCCCGAGTTATCGCGGAACAATGCGGGAGCCAAGAGTGCATTGGTAGACCATTCGACTGAATACGCCAGCTTGTCGCCAGGTTGCAGATGGCGGACGCTGCGGACGTTGTTGCGGTACTCGCCTCGCGGTTCTGCCAAAATTCTCACATCGTAAATGGGCTCATCACTTAGGTTGGCGACCGTAAAGTTGCTGTAGGTGACGGTGCCACCTCCACGCAGATCGGCAAGAAGCTGGTCCTCCACGTAGAAGGCGATTTTCCGGGCTTGTTGCCGACGGCGTTGTTTCGCATCGCGCAAAATGACGACGAAGGTGGCGATGAAAGCTGCGGTTGTGCCAACTCCGCCGACCCACTCAGCGACGGTTCCCCAAGTATCGGGATTGAAGTCCATCAGACAGCAGTCTCCTCATTGAACTCGTCTACGCCCAGGTCTTGGCGGATCAGCCGTTCAAGTTCCCCAGTCTTCTGATTGAAGAGGCCCGTGGCTTGCTCAAAGAGCGCGTCACGCTCTGGTACATCTGAAACCTGCATCACTTTCATGATGGAGACAACAATTTTTGTTAGTTCAGAAAGGGCGACTTGTACTTGGTCCGGGGCAAACAATCTAATGGAAAGAGTTGACGACAAGTTGCGCGCTAATTCCGTGATGGGTGGGGCACCAGACGGCCTATAACCCATCTTTGTCTCCGCGATCGCTAATTCGAGTTCGTGAAGTTTGGCTAAGTGGTCGGAGTAGACCTCAACTTTGCGCTCCCGCAGCCATTGGGCTTGTTCCAGTTCCTGTTCGTGCTCTCGCTTTGCCGCCGCCGCCACCCGTGCACCCTCAATCGTCGCAAGAGTGTTCCGGCTGTTGAACGCACCGGCGATCAGAGCTCCGCCTACACCAGCTGAAAGTGTTCCACAGGCTACAACGATCAGCCGTATTGTCTCCCCATCCATCAGGCAATCGTACTCAGGCTTTGCTACCCCTTTTGTCCCAAGCTCCACCTCTAATCGGCCTTCCCAAACATGTCGAACCCAGACAGATACCTTTAAGGATTAGGAACCAACCCCGTTCTGAAGGGACGCACCTCAGTAGGAGGCCCCAGGTAAAGACTGGCAGCCCGGTCGTGTCCAACCATGCGGCAGCTTCTTGATCTTTCTTCATACAAGCTGGACAACCACTCCGGTGCCTCCTTGACGCGAAGATTTGCGCCGGCCTCCCCTTGCGCACCGACCGGCAGTTCAGACGCTCGCCATGCATGGATACGGATCTCCTCACGGGCTATGCCGCGGTCCTCGGTAGCGATGTTAGAGCCTCGCCCCCTTGCTGAAAGCCCAGTAAAGGATCTTAAATGACGCCGAAACGGGTGGCTGCAACTGTCGCGATGGGGTGTACCCAACGCAACCAGACCAGACTTCGTGTCCATGCAGTCTTAGACTGCTGGGATGGTGAAGACAAACGAGAAGGCGCAACTGGTGGCAGCCACCTTCGTCACTGCCGTGTCCACCTTCGGCGCGTGGCATTATTCTCAACCTGCCCTCTCTTCAGTCCCGTCGCTGAGTTTGCCCGGTGCGGTTTTCGTGGGGGTGAAGCAGGGGTCAGCATCGGCGCCAGTCCGAGTGGATGTTGACCTGCGCTTCTCTCCTTCTCCAAGCCTGACCCTGTTCGACATGGTCCTGAAAGGAGATGCCGCCGCCGCTGTTCCGCCGGACCTAGCAGGTGAGTTAATGGTTGGGTTCTGTGGATCGATGAAAGACGTTCATCTGCGCAAGACGAGCAATGGCGAAGAACTCACACTTGAGCCGCCGATACCGCCGACAGATTCGAATCCGAAGGTGAGTTCTATCGGACTCGAATTTTCCCTTGATGACGACTGCGTCATGACCGTTATCAGCCCTACGGACTTTCAGGATAGGACCGTGGGGGAAACGGGTATCAGCTGGGCAGTGTCCCTTGAGGGTGAAACGACTGCGCCGACTGAAGCCTTTACGGGCTCCCATCATCGCTACGCCTTCCCGCGTATCGCTACTTTGACATTGCCCACTGTCATAGACCTACTGGACATTCAGGCGGTAGCTGCTTCATCCGTGGTCAACATCCAACCTAGAGATCTCCCGGCCGAGTACGTACCAACAATCTCAAGCCCACAGGTGGAAGACATCACAGCTCCCGGGTGGAATCTTCCCCTTCATAGCGCCGACACGACCGCAGGATTTCGGCTGACTGGCGTCGACCAGCAGGACGAGACGGAGGCCCAGCGCCAGCTTTTCCTTGCTTCCGCGGCGGCAGGTACCGCGGGGGGTGGCCTAATCTGGCTGGTTGGAGCCTTAGGCCCTGTACTCAATGACGTTATCCACAAGCGCCGGAATCGTGTGGCGCCTGTAGCAGAAGACGCAGGCGGGCTGGCGCTGTCTCCAGGCAGCAGGGCCGATGGCCCGGAACCTCCTGACTGCCTCCGCCATGTCGCAGCACCCGCCCTTCTAGCCCTTGCTGGGGCTACGTTGACCTGGACGATCCGTAAACGCAGGCGTTAGCTCCGAGCCGTTCCTGCGAAGCTTGGAATAGGAGGTTGTGCACCTCTCCGGCCGCGGGTTGGGTATATAGGGTGTGATGACAGTTTCGCGGTGGCATGCAACCTATAGCTGCGGGCGCCCACCACCGTTAGCTCTGCGCATACATTCGGCGGTCTAGGTTTGCGCGAGGCGCACAACTTCAAGATATCGAGTGTCTATGACTCACACAACAAAAGCCTGGGGACTGCCCACGGTTTTGTTGACTCCATGACCTAGCGAGCTCGTGCTCGTGGAAGGAAGTTGACCCTGCCCACGGCTTATGGGGCGGAGTTCCGCCAGGATGTTATTGATGTGGCCCGCAAGGGCGAAGCCCCGCTGGCGCAGATTGCAAAGGATTTCGGGCTGTCAGTCCCGACGCTCAAGCGTTGGATTGCCATTGCCGAACGTAAAGAATCCGGAGCCGGACATGCCGGCGGTGATTCGACAGAGATGCGTGAGCTGAAGAAGCGCAACCGTCTGCTGGAGCAGGAGAACGAGATCCTGCGCCGGGCGGCTGCCTATTTGGCCAGGGACATCAACCCAAAATGCTCTACCCGCTGGTCACGGCTCTTGCCGCCTACGGTGTTCCAGTGGCGGTGACCTGCAGGGTGTTGGGATTCAGCAAGCAAGGCTACTACCGCTGGAGAGCCAGCCCGGTGTCGGAACGGGACTGGATCGATGCGCACTTGGTCAATGCGGCCTTGGACATTCACGCCGACGACCCGGCATTCGGGTACCGTTTTATCGCCGACGAACTTCCTGGGAAGGGCGTCACGGCGGGCGAGAACAGGGTCCAGCGCCTATGCAGGGACCACGGAATCTGGTCGGTATTCTCGAAGAAGCGCGGCCTGAACCGCAGACCCGGGCCACCGGTTCATGACGATCTGGTCGAGCGGGACTTTACCGCCGCGGCTGCCAACGAGCTGTGGCTGACAGACATCACCGAACATCCCACGGTCGAGGGTAAGCTCTACCTCTGCGCGGTGAAGGACGTCTATTCCGGCAGGATCGTCGGGTATTCGATGGATTCGCGGATGAAGTCCTCGCTGGCCGTGACGGCACTGGAGAACGCGGTGCCGGCACGCAACCCTGCAGGGACCGTGGTGCATTCGGATCGTGGGTCCCAGTTCCGGTCCCGCCGGTTCGTCGAATCGCTCCGGCACCATGGCCTGACAGGGTCGATGGGCAGGGTCGGTGCGTGCGCGGACAACGCCGCGATGGAATCGTTCTTCTCGCTACTGCAAAAGAACATCCTGGACCGTCAGCGGTGGCTCACCAGACAGGAACTCCGGCTGGGCATCACAACCTGGATCGAGAGAACCTACCACCGCCGGCGTCGGCAGCGACGGCTGGGAAAACTCACGCCCATCGAATATGAAACAATCAACCGGACCGCGCTCACAGCGGCCTAAGACCCCGAGTCAACACAGGCCGGGGCAGTCCCCTATCGCATTGCACGCGCAGCTCTGACCCGACTCTTCGAACCCGGCGACCGTGTCGGTCGGGCCCTCGTGGGCAGGCTCGGCGCGTACGCCGCGCTGAGGCTTGCCACCGGTGCGCAGCTCGTATACGCCATTCCGGAGGTCACGGTCGAAGAACTGTCAGAAGCGTTGAGACGGTGGGCTCCACGGGTTCCGGAGGTCGACCCGGAGAAGGACCTAGCCGCCATCGAACGTCTGGGCGGAGGTTTCCTGATCCCAGGAGATGAACACTGGCCAGAAGGCTTGGACGATCTGCCCGACGCCCCGTACGGGCTTTGGTATCGGGGCAACATCGATAACGGCATCCCAGTGCCTTCGAAGTGGGACGAAGCCTTCCTTAGAACCCTGCTAGTGGCCGCTGCGGTATAGGCTCACTTAATTGTGAGTCCGACTTTCGGGGACCATGTGCCGGCTCTGCCGCTGTCACCCGCGGCAGTCGCAGTGCCCACAACTGGATACGCCTAGATGACCAGTCTGCGCACGACTTGCTTCGGCTTAGGTAGGAGGAACCCACATACACTGCTCCCATCGATTGATACCAGCGAGTGGGATTACTTGATAGCTAGGCACCCAGTGGGGATCGACGGGTGGAACAGGGCGGCACGAAGGCAGGGCAACGCCCTGCACATCGAAATGTTTTTCGGCTCTTATTTTGTCCAGGTTCTGTACCGTTCCAGAATCGAGCTCAGGTGCATCGATGGGGCAGGCGAGGTCCAGGTCGTCATCGACCAGATACCATCGTTCCGCACCATTGCCAAACAAGACAACCGATGTCATGCAATTCTCCAACCTGCCCTCGAAGGGGCCCAAACGTATCCGCTCGACCTCCTTCTTCCATCGAGCAAATTGGTGACTGGCATGGCGTGGGAACTGTACCTTTGCGGCAAACTCTTGCCACCGCTTGAGTTTCTTTCTTCGCACTAAACCATCGGCCCCTAAGTATTTGTTCACAGCGAAAGGATATTTATTTAGGCTCTTCACTAGCTGGTCACCGACATGCGTATCCAAGGTGCTTAGTGCGTTTAGCGCTGATTGGATCTCAAAATCCGAGGGGATTGTCCCTGCATGAGCGACCTTGTTTCGCAGATTGGCTATCTGGCGCTGCCACTCGCCAATTGGTCCATTGCCGTCACGATCCCAGTCGCCCTTGAGTCTAAAGGCAAGCTCGTTGAGTAGACGTCTGGAAATATTGTCGCGGTCGCCTAGGATATCGGCAGTCTTCTTAAGATCCGCGTCTTCCTCCCATGACAAAAGGAGGAAGAGCTCAGTTAGAAGTGTTTCGGCCGCAATCGCGATGAACAGGCTGGTAGCAGAGTTAGCGCCGGCTGCGTACGAGACCAAAGCTTCCTGTCTCATCAATGTGAAAGACTTAAATATTTCAGCGCCTGAGGTCTCAGCGCTCTCCAAGAGGTTGATGAGTTGATCCGCGGACATTGTGGGAGTGGACGCAGCGAGTAGTGCTGTTCCTCCATCGTTGACATGCAGAATTCCACCTTCCCACTTATCCGGTGTGCCAAACATCCGATGGATCATCGGAATGAAGGGTGGGAGGAGCTTTCTTGTTAGTCTGCGCGTGGGTATCTTCGTGAACAGGTGGTAGTAAGTCTGAAAGTCAGTGAGCACGTCGATAGCGTGCTCGAACGCATGGTCAACTGGGTCTGCCTGTGACGGGTCTAGAACACAGACTACTTCGACCGTTGTGTGCGCTATCGGGAGAGGGGGTGTCCGCTTTTCACCAGCAGCCTTTCCAGAAGAGCCTGACCTTTCAAGGGCCAGAGCCATGATCTTCATTGCGGCCTCAAACGGCTGTATATCCACCGAAACTTCACCCTGGTGAAAAATGACTATTTGCCTGGCAGCGTAATTTACGTTTCCTTGTGATGGCGGGCGAAAGCACGGCCCATTGTCTGAGATCGGATTCCAAACGTACCGAACAGGAAGTTGTGTCCGATGGGGGACCTTGATCGGGTCCGGCAAGGGAATGTAAAAATGCACTACATCGGGCTCTCCGTGAACCGGCATGAAGGTTCCCCTCGGCTTAGCCGGCTCAGATTGTTGAAGTCGGCGCTCAGCTCTTGCCCGGGTTCCGCTCATTTCAGGATTCTATCTGGACACGTACGTCGTTACGGCTACCGAGGCGCATGCACAACATTTGGCGTCGCTTGTGGTCTCAATTGATTCCCATTGGCCGCCGGCCTCCTTCTCTTCGGACTGACTGGTTTCCGCTGCGCTCCAACCAGTGTTGGGCGTCCGCTGGCGCGGCCGGCTGTTGGGGCCAGGGCGCGCCGTCGCAGAGCTCCGGTCACCCTGGCCCTGTTGTGTCCACGACGTTTTGGCTGCTGTTCTGACGAATTGTACGGGTCCGCCCCGGCCCGTCTAGCCCCTCACGCCGCCGAAAAGAACCCAACTACTTCCCCGACCGAGGCAACTGCCCCAAGCGCCGGCTACACCGCTACGTGTTCGGCGGATGTTCGTATTCGGGCTGGCCGGAAGGGCATGGTCATGTTCTTCGGTGCCGTATCGGCCATGGACTTGGATGAAGGAGGTGCTCTCACTGTGTTGAGCTATTCATCGTTCTGGCAGTTAGCGTGTCGTCGCGATTTGGGTTTGTTCTTCCGACCGTCAGGAGGCATGCCTTGGAGCTCAGGGCCTCATCCTGACCGGAGGCCTAACGCAGACTCTGAGGTGCCGTTCAGCACTCAATCTGCAGGGGCGGCAGCGCCGGTTTCCCAGTGCAGTATTTGAGTGCGCAGGGACGCATCAAGTCCCCGTTTCTCGGCGGTCGACCGAACAAAAAAGAAGTGTGGACAATGTCCACACTCTCCACCTCGGACTGCCTCGTACAGCCAACGGACTGCCCCGGATTCCGCATGTTTCCGCCGCACCACAGTGATTCCAACCCCTGGAATCACGTTCGAGTCCCACCTCGGGCACGGCATACCCCCTCGTCAGAGGGGGTTTTTGCTTTTACGTGTTGACAATTGTTGACACGAGTCTCTGATGTGTGGTGCCGGCTTGTGCCTGACCGCCGGTTGGCCTGTTCAGTTGTGGGGGAGCGGGTTCAGGGGATTGGCTGGTTGGCCCTCCGCTGGCTCTGAACTGGGGCTAAGCGGTCCTTCCTCTCCTAGTTCGTAGGGTAGGTGATGGTTGTCCTACACCGCTTCATGGATAGGGGTGGTGACAACAACATGACTCAGGAATCAGAGGCGGGACTGCTTGGTTCTGATGCGCCTTCGGGCCGAGCAGGGATGCGTCGACGGGGTGATCCGCTTCCGGATAGCCGAGGTGTGTGTCCGGCAGAGCGCCCGCATTCGAGCTCGCGACCGTAAAGCCAACGACGGCGTTATCGTCCGCCATCCTTCGCGTTGGTTTGGGGCTCGCTAGGCTTCGTATATTTCGAAGAGGTGCTGCTCGGAGCGGTCGAGGTAAGCCGCCAAAAGGGACGCGGCCTCCTCGAAGCGAGCGTCAGCCAAAGCTTTGGCGATCTTCTCGTTGTCCTCGACGTACCGTGAGTAAAACTCCACGTTCACGGGCTCTTTGAAGAAGAACAGCCGCATTTCAGCGAGAACCTGGTTCATGAGGGTATTCAGTCGCTGGCTTTCAGCCATCTCGACAATGGCGCGGTGGAACCCAAGGTTGGCATCGGCCAGGCGTTCCTTGTCCTTGGCTTTCGCGGCCTCTTTGCCGTCTGCCACGGCCTCCTGAATGGCCGCGATGCGTTCGGCAGAGCCGCCATTGCGAACTGCGCTGACTTCGATGGCTCGGCGGACGGTGTAGAAATCCCGGAGGTCATCGGCTCCCGGGGCAGCGACGAAAACTCCGCGGTTGGGAAGGCGGACAACAAGGCGTTCGGCGCCGAGTTCCGCGAAGGCTTCCCGGAGGGTATTCCTCGAGACGCCAAGCTCTTCGGCGATGGTGGGTTCGTTGAGGCGCATGCCCGGTACCCACTTGCCAGTGATGAGTTGACGGCGAAGCTCCGCCGCAACCCGCGAAGCGACAGCGGGAACCGCAACCCGCAGCCTCGCGGCGGGGCCCAGCTCGTAGTGGGCGTCATCCAAGAGTTCCCCAGCGGTGTCCATAGAGATGAATCTACACTCTCTCACGAACTTTCACGAAGAGAATCGTTGAACGATTCCCAAACTTAAGCAATGATGGGTCCATCACCTTTTCCTGAGATGAGGATCACAATGAATCAAATCGACTTGAACAGTGACGTCGGTGAATCGTTCGGGCGATGGAGCCTGGGCGATGACGACGCAGTGTTCCGTTCTGTCTCCAGCGCCAATGTCGCGTGCGGCTTTCATGCCGGAGACCCATCAGTCATGCGAGCTACCTGCGAACTTGCCGTCCGTCGCGGCGTCACCGTGGGGGCACACCCCGGCTACCGTGACCTTGCCGGCTTCGGCCGCAGGTTCATGGACATCGCACCGAACGAACTGGCCGACGACGTTGCCTACCAGATCGGCGCCTTACAGGCGATGGCGGCCATCGCCGGCACCACGGTCAAATACGTCAAACCCCACGGCGCACTCGGCAACGCGATCGTGCACCATCCAGCGCAGGCCCAAGCGGTCGTGGACGCAGTTCGTTCAGTGGATCCCACGCTGCCGATCCTTGCCCTCGCAGGATCAGAAGTCCTGATCCGTGCAGAGAAAGCAGGGCTGCGGGGAGTGCCCGAGGCCTTTGCCGATCGCGCCTATACCCGTGACGGGGCTTTGGCGCCGCGCAGCCTGGAGGGCGCAGTCCTTCACGATCCGGAGCTCATCACAGAACGCGTGGTCCACCTGGTACGGGAAGGGAAGATCGAGACCATCGACGGCTCCCACATTGATGTCCGTGCCGAAAGCATCTGCGTTCACGGAGACACAGCAGGAGCAGTCCAGATTGCCTCAGCCGTCCGGGATGCCCTGGAAAACCAGGGGATCGCCGTCATGAGCTTCGTGCCATGACCACCGGGAAAAACCTGCCAATCTCATTAGCCCCACAAGAACACGAGAAGACCATGTCCACAGCAACGTCCCCACAGCAGGCCAAGCTCCGCAAGCGGAGTGCCATCAAGGCCTACGTCGCCAGCCTCAGCGTAACATCGCTGGAATACTATGACTTCGCCATCTACTCCGTAGCGTCGGCACTGGTCTTTCCCAAGATCTTCTTCCCCGGCAATGACGAATTCGTCGGCCTCCTGCTCTCCTTCTCCACGTTCGCCGTCGGATACCTTGCGCGACCTCTTGGCGGGGTGATCTTTGGACGTCTCGGTGATCGGCTGGGCCGCAAGCATGTCCTGGTTGTCACGCTCCTGCTGATCGGCGCCGCCACCATCCTCATCGGCGTCCTGCCCGATTACAACGCGATCGGCCCGGCGGCTCCGGCGATCCTGGTCCTCCTTCGACTGGCGCAGGGAATCGGCGTCGGCGGCGAATGGGGCGGTGCCGTGCTGCTTTCCAGCGAATTCGGCGATCCCAACAAGCGCGGCTTCTGGTCCTCCGCAGCCCAGATCGGCCCGCCCGCCGGCAACCTCATGGCCAACGGCGTCCTCGCTATTCTGGCCGCTTCCCTCAGCAACGACGCTTTCCTCGGCTGGGGCTGGCGCGTGGCCTTCCTGGCCTCCGCACTCCTGGTGGTCTTTGGCCTGGTTATCCGCCTGAAGCTCGAAGAAACACCGGTGTTCAAAGCCTTGGTGGAAAACAACGAACGGTCCGAAGCGCCTCTGCGTGAAGTGTTCCGCAATGAGCCCCGTGCCCTCATCGCAGCAGCCCTGTCCCGCATCAGCCCCGACGTGATCTACTCCATGTTCACGGTCTACGTCGCGGTGTACGCCACTAAGGAACTGGGCATGAGCACCGGCAACGTCCTCACAGCCATCCTCGTCGGCTCAGGGGTGCAGATTTTCATTATTCCGACGGCGGGTGCCCTCACCGACCGTTTTAACCGCCGACTCTTGTATGGCATCGCCGCAGCAGGCAGCGCCGTCTACATTCCGCTGTTCTTCATCATGATCCAGGACCGCTCCGTCGTGACTCTCACCCTCGGTGTCGTCGGTGGCTTGATCTTCAACGGTCTGATGTACGGCCCGCAGGCAGCCTTCATCACCGAGCAGTTCCCTGCCCGCCTGCGCTACGCAGGCAGCTCATTGGCCTACACCCTCGCCGGGGTTCTCGGCGGCGCGATAGCGCCCCTGATCTTCACCGGCCTCTACGCGGCTACCGGAACCTGGTACCTGATTGCCGTCTACCTGGCCGTGTGCGCCGTGATCACCATCGTCGGCGTCTCCCTTGGCCGCGACCCCAAACCCGAAGAAGACCTAAGGCTCATCCATGACGTCAACGCCTGAGACCCAGCCCCACCTTCACAACGAGTCCAGGGTGCTTTCCGTCCGGGCCGTTGGAGAACGCGGCGTGCTTGCCGAACTCGCGGCACCCCACGACGTGCTCGCACTGACCGACCTGCTTAACCGGAACCCATTTTCCGGGCAGCGAGAGGTCGTCCCTGCAGCCGAAACAGTCCTGGTCACTGCCGAAAGCCCCACAGCCGTGCTGAGGATCAAGAAAGGGCTGCAGCATCTGTCCATCCCGCCCTACCGGCACACGAGCGACAAACTCGTCGAAATCGAAACGGTCTATGACGGGGAAGACCTCGAAGTTGTTGCGGAACTGGCAGGCATCAGCCCCGAAGCTGTGGTGGCAGCCCACACGGGCCAGCTCTGGACGGTTGCGTTCACAGGTTTCGTCCCGGGCTTTGGCTACATGGTGGGGGAGAACGACGTCCTTACCGTCCCTCGCCGGGATACTCCCCGAACAAACGTGGAAGCCGGTTCGGTGGCACTGGGAGGCAGCTATACCGGCGTCTACCCCCGGCAATCACCGGGCGGCTGGCAAATCATTGGACACACCAGCTGCCCCATGTGGGACAGCGAACGCGCAGAACCAGCTTTGGTCAGTCCAGGGACCAGCGTCCGGTACAAGGCCGTGCGCGACAGGGCGCAGGTGACCAGATCGGTACCGGTTCCCCGGAAGGTCGACGGTCCGGGACTCAAAGTTCTCCGAAGCCTACCCCTCACGCTGATCCAGGACCTTGGCCGTCCCGGTTACGCCGCTATTGGGGTCTCACGCTGTGGGGCACTGGACCAAGGCTCACTGCGCCGGGCCAACAGACTCGTCGGCAACCCCAGTGGGGCCGCGGCCATGGAAATCGTCGACGGCGGGCTGACTGTTCAGGCGGTGGGGGATCAGATTGTGGCCCTTGCCGGGGCCCCGGCAGGAATGCAGATCACTTCAGTTAACGGTTCGCGCGAGGCCGCTGCCGCCTGCCCTGTGGCGTTGATGGACGGAGAAACCCTGGTGCTCTCGCCGCCGACAACGGGGGTACGCAGCTACCTGGCTGTCCGCGGCGGAATAGAAGCCGAAGAAGTCCTGGGCAGTCGCTCGGCAGACACCATGGGAGGACTGGGCCCGGAACCATTGGCAGTAGGCCAGTTCCTGCCCGTCGCCCCAGCCCCAAGAACTGCGGTAGGGGAACCGGAACAACAACCGGATTTTCCCGCCGACGAAGTGTCCGAACTTGAACTGGGGCCCGGGCCCCGCGCCGACTGGTTCGCCTCCGACGCACTCCAGGCCCTGTTCAACCAAGACTGGACAGTCACGAACGACTCGAACCGGATCGGCATGCGGCTCAGCGGAACCCCACTGGAACGCATCCGCCATGACGAACTTCCCAGCGAAGGCACCATTTGCGGCGTGGTCCAGGTTCCACCGACAGGGCTGCCGGTGGTGTTCCTATCTGACCATCCCGTCACCGGAGGCTATCCGGTGATTGCCGTCGTCGCACCCAAGGACTTGGACAAGGCAGCCCAAATCGCTGCCGGAGGCCGCGTCCGCTTCAAACCTTCACCACTGATGACAGAAAGTACTTCCTGATGCGCAAGATCCTGATCGCCAACCGCGGAGAAATAGCCGTGCGGATCGCTTCGGCCTGTAGCGACGCCGGTCTGATCTCGGTGGGTGTTTACTCCGACAGTGACGCTGACGCCGCCCACGTCATGGCAATGGACGAAGCCTATGGTCTCTCCGGCCGTACACCGGCAGAAAGCTACTTGGACGTGGACAAAATACTCCATGCTGCAAAGCGCTCCGGGGCTGATGCTGTCCATCCCGGCTACGGGTTCCTCTCCGAGAACGCCGATTTCGCCCAAGCCGTCGTCGACGCCGGTTTGACCTGGATAGGCCCCAGCCCGGACGCGATCCGCGCGCTGGGGAACAAAGTCACGGCCCGGCAAATCGCGATCCTCGCCGGTGCGCCCCTTGTAGCGGGCAGCCCGGGTCCGGTGGCCAGCGCAGCAGAGGCACGCACCTTCGCTGAGGAACATGGGCTGCCCATCGCCATTAAGGCCGCCTTCGGTGGGGGAGGGCGCGGCCTCAAGGTAGTCCGGGACCTGGACGCAGTGGAGGAAGCGTTCGATTCCGCCGTCCGGGAAGCTGTCACCGCCTTCGGGCGCGGGGAGTGCTTCGTCGAGCAGTACCTGGACCGCCCACGGCACGTCGAAGCCCAAATACTGGCCGACACCTTTGGCAACGTCATCGTCGTGGGAACACGTGATTGTTCCTTGCAGCGACGCCACCAAAAACTCGTCGAAGAAGCGCCGGCACCGTTCCTGACCGATGAACAGCGCCACACCATCCACACAGCGGCCAAAGCCATCTGCGCGGAAGCAAACTACACCGGCGCGGGAACCGTGGAGTTCCTGGTGGCCCAATCCGGCGCCATTGCCTTCCTCGAAGTCAACACCAGGCTCCAAGTGGAACACCCCATCACGGAAGAAACCTCCGGGGTGGACTTGGTGCAGGAACAATTCAGGATCGCCCAAGGCTTGGCCCTCTCCCTGGACGAGGACCCCGCACCCCGCGGGCACTCCTTCGAATTCCGGATCAACGCCGAGGACGTAGGCCGCGGCTACCTGCCAACCCCCGGGACCGTGCAGTCCATCGCTGTTCCCACCGGTCCGGGCATCCGGCTGGATTCCGGTATTACTGCCGGCTCGGAGGTCTCCGGGGAGTTCGACTCCCTCATGGCCAAACTGATTATCACTGGTGCGGACAGGGATCAAGCCATCCGCCGGGCCCGCCGGGCCCTGAAAGACTTCACCATCACCGGTCTGCCGACGCTGCTGCCCTTCCACCGTGCCGTGGTCGAAGCCCCAGACTTCACTGAAGAGTTCTCCATCCACACCCGCTGGATCGAGAACGAATTTGTCCACGGCATCACCGCAGATCCCTCCTTCGATCCGCAGCACCCGGATCCCCAGCCTACGGTGACCATTCCCCTGGACATCGACGGGAAGCGGGTCATGGTTGGCTTTCCCGGGAACCTGGCGCGACTGCTCGGCGCAACATCCTTAGGCCATCAGTCCGCCGGCAACACAGGCGCTGAGTCCGGCAGCGCCGACCCGGAACTGGTCCGGTCGCCCATGTCCGGGAAGGTCGTCAAATGGCTCGTCGACGTTGACGCAGTTGTCCAGGAAGGAACGCCCCTGGTGATTCTCGAAGCGATGAAAATGGAAAGCGTCGTTCCTGCCCCGCACACCGGGCGACTTGCAGAAGTCCTGGCCGCAGCAGGCAGCACTGTCAAAGCAGGGGCGAATCTCGGCAGGGTCATGGGCGAATAAACCCTCACAAACCTGGGAGCAACGGCGCGGCGGCAGGGAAGCCTGTCACCGCGCCGTTGCTTCTGTTTTTAGCTGCCCTCTGCAAGGTCCCGTGCGCACCGGATGAAATGCATCGTGAGGGTCTCAGAAGCCCCATCGCGGATGACCAAGGACAGTTCAACCAGATCCACCCGCTCGGCAAGATCGCGGACAACGAAACCTTGTTCCGCCGGGCCAATGGATGAATTCGGTGCCAGCGTGACTCCCAGCCCGCAGCCGACCATGGCGAGCTGGGAATGGATCGAGTTGGCGAAGTGCTTCGCCTGCGGGCTGAACCCTGCCTTCCGGCAGGCAGCGACCATCTCGTCATGATAGTCGGGGGAGATGGCACGCGGCAGCCAAACCCAGGCGTCATCCCTGAGCTCAGCAAGATCCACCGGAGTCCCGGACGCGGCAGCAAGATGCGTTTCGGGCAGGGCAACAACGAAACGGTCCCGGCGCAGCGGAACTGACGTGAGGCCTTTGTTGGCGCCGGATTGACGGATGATGGCGACATCGAGCTCGCGGCGAAGCAACCTGTCGGGCCCGTGATGGGTGTCGATCTCCGATACCTCCAGTTCGACGTCAGGCCAATCACCGGTGAAGCGGCTCAAGACTGGAGGCAGCACACTGTTGAAAGCTGAAGTCACTGCCCCAATGCGTAGGGTGCCGGCCATGCCCGAGATTGCTCTGGCGGCGACATCCTGCGCCCGTTGGGAGGCCTGGACCAGCAGCCGGCATTCTTCGAGGAACAGCGTCCCGGCATCGGTGAGCAACACTGACCGGCTGGACCGGGTCAGGAGGCTGGCCCCCAATTGCCGCTCCAGCTGAAGGATGGCCTGGCTGAGGGGTGGCTGGGACATGTTGAGCCTCTCGGCAGCTCGCCCGAAATGGAGCTCTTCGGCGACCGCTATGAAATAGCGTGCCTGACGTACTTCAATCATTGAGTCGCAAAACCTCTTCCAGCCATACAAACATAGACCTTCACTATATCAATCCGAGCCTGTCTACTGGAAGCATGACTTCCAAAACAACTCTCTTGGAGCACTACGCGGCACTGGATTCAGCTGCTGTCTCCGATGCCCTCGACGCCCTGGGCCTGCCGCCGGGACAGGCTGGTTTCCTGCCCGTCTGGGGAACCCCGAAGATCGTCGGATTCGCTGTCACCGTGCAGCTGGAACCATACGTTCCGGGTCCTTCCGGTGCGCACATCGGCGCGACAGCCGTCTCGGCAGCCAATGACACCAATGTCATCGTCGTCGCCAATGAAGGACGCACCGATGTTTCCTGCTGGGGAGGGCTCCTCAGTCTCGGCGCCTCGCTGAACGGGGTCCGCGGTGTCGTGGCGGACGGTGCATCACGTGACGTTCACGAAGCGAGGGAGATGGGCTTCCCTGTCTTCGCCAAGGGACGCATCCCGGCCACTGCCCGGGGCAGGCTCCAGCAGCGCTCCACCGGTGAACCCGTTCAGCTGGGCGTGGTGACAGTCACTCCCGGCGACCTGGTGCTGGCCGATGAAACGGGCGTCGTTGTCGTCCCTGCCGCCCACGTTGACGAGGTGCTCGAACGCGCCCAAGGTGTGGCCGCACGCGAGCAGGCCATCGCCGCCGACCTGAGGGCCGGCGTCGCACTTCACGAAGCCATGCGCGACGCGCGCCTGGCAGGAACCACAGAGGAACACTGATGAACACCACCACTGAAACCAGCGTCATTGAACGCCTGGCAGCCCTGCCCACAGCCTCGATCTCCGATGCCATGGACGCGCTCGGCCTACACGGCACACTGCACGGTTTGTCGCCGCTGACCTACGACTTCCGCGCCACCGGACCGGCATTCACTGTCCAGTACGCCCCGGCTGGCGAAAGCCGCGGCAGCGTCGGGGATTTCCTGGACGACGTACCGGCCGGGTCAGTCATCGTCATCGACAATGAAGGACGCACCGATGTCACCGTCTGGGGCGGCATCATGACTGAGGTCGCCGCCGAGCGCGGCATCGCCGGAACCGTCATCAACGGCGTCTGCCGGGACATCTCCACCTCGCTGCAGCAGAACTACCCGCTGTTCAGCCGCGGCAAGTTCATGCGCACCGGAAAGGACCGGGTCCAGCTCGTCACGGTCCAGACCGAGGTGACCATTAACGATGTCACCATCTCACCGGCGGACATCATCTGCGCCGACGCCGACGGGGCGCTCTCTGTACCCCGTGCCCGCGCTGAAGAGGTCGCCGACCTGGCCGAAAAGATCGAAGAAACCGAAAATCGGATTGTCGAGTCGGTCAAGGCCGGTGCCACTCTGGTCCAGGCCCGCAAAGACCTCGGCTACCACGACCTCCAGTGGGGTAAAAAGTGACCAATGCAGCCCGCGGACACTCCTCCGCCACCCTCTATGAAGCCTCCAAACTGCCCTGTGCCTGCGATCCCGGCATCAAACCGGCCTGGCCCGGAGCCAAAGTCACCGGACCGGCGTTCACCGTCCGCGGCGTCGGCGGCGACAACCTCGCCCTGCACCACGCAGTCCTGAAAGCACCGGCCGGCAGCGTCCTCGTCGTCGACATGCAGGGCGCCGAACACGGCCACTGGGGCGAAATCCTCGCCGCTGCAGCCCAGCACCGCGGCATCGCCGGACTGGTCATCGACGGAGGCGTCCGCGACGTCGACGAAATGGCGGAGATGGACTTCCCGGTCTTCTCCCGCAGCGTCACCGTCGTCGGAACTGCCAAGCACTACGCCGGAGACTTCTCCTCCCCGGTCCGCGTCGGCGGCCTGACAGTCCGCACCGGCGACCTCGTCGTGGGAGACTCCGACGGCGTTGTCGTCCTGCCCCGGGATGCCGTCGACGCCGTCTTGGACAAAGCCGACCGGCGCGTTGCGGACGAGCAACGCTTCCTCGGCGAAATCCGAGAGGGCAAAACCACCCTCGAGATCTACTCCCTCTAGACGGAAGAACCCATGACAGTCACGTCCTCTCCACAGTTGGGCGCTCCCGAACGGATCGCCGCCTCCAGCCGCCGCCCCGCCACCCTGGGTGCGGCTGCACCGGGCACCATTTCACTGGCCATGGGGGAGCCCGACGCCGGCACCCCCACCGCGGTTGTCGACGCTGCCGTCCGTTCCCTGGTTGGGGGACGGACCCGGTACTCGCCCATGACGGGAGCGCCGGAACTGCGGGAGGTGCTCGCGCGGAGGATCTCCGCCGGGCACCCCCGTGCGACCACCGCACAGGAAATCGTCCTGACCCACGGCGGCTCCGCCGGGCTGGCCGCGGCCATGCTCGCCCTGGTCAAGCCAGGGGAACGTGTGCTGATCCCGGAACCGACCTACTCCCTCTACGCCGACCATGCCGCTATGGTCGGAGCAGAGGTCCTCTGGATTCCAGCCCTCCCGGACGGTTCCCTGAACCTGGCGGCTCTCCGCCAGGAGGCTGCGGCGGCCCGGATGATCATCCTGTGCAACCCCGGCAACCCCACCGGGCGTGTCTATCCGGCTTCGGACCTGGCCGGGGTCGGAGAAATTCTGGCGGATCACCCGGACCTGCTGCTGCTCTCCGACGAAGCGTACGGAAGCATTGTCTTCGACGAACTTGAGTTCGTCTCGGCCCTTGACTTGGCCGAGGTTTCCGCTCAGGTGGTCTACTGCAGCACCCTGTCCAAAACCTATGCCATGACCGGGTGGCGGCTCGGTTTCGTCGTGGCTCCTGCTCCCCTGGCGGACAAGATCAACCTGATCCACCGCACCATCAACGGACCACTGAACACCTTCGTTCAGGATGCTGCCCTGACAGCCTTGGAAACACCGGACAAGGACCTCCAGACCCTGACGGCCTCCTACCAGGAGCGACGCGACATGGTGATCAAGGCACTGAACGGAATTCCCGGCGTCGAAATCCTCTCGCCCCAAGGTGCCTTCTACGCGTTCCCCCGCATCACCACGGCTTTGGGGTCGGACGACATGGTGGCCCGGTTTGCCAAAGCCGGTGTCCTGGTCCGTTCGGGAAGCGAGTTCGGTCCCTCCGGAGAAGGCCATGTGAGGCTCTCCTTTGCCACAGACGCGGCGAGCCTGGACGAAGGTCTTCGCCGCTTCGCGGCAGCCGTCAGGGACTTCCCGTGACAGGCAACACCGGGCTGACCATTGCCGTATCCAGCCTTGGGCTGCCGTCACGGGCCGAAAACGCCCTGGTCCGCCACGGGATACGGACCGTCGAAGTGTTGACCACCTGGTCCCGCCTCGAACTGTTGACCCAGGTGGTCGGTCTTGGCGACGGGTCCTTGGACCTCATCGAAGCAGTCCTCGCGCACATGGGCCGCCACTTGGCCGCCGATGACGCCGGTCGCCGGTATCACCAGCCACGGGCGGGCACCAACCAAAGACACATCAAGAACCACCACGCCTGGGCTGTCCCTGCCCTTTGAGCCCCACCTTCCTGAATGGAGAATTCCTTGCCTGGCCTGACCAAGCTTGAGCCTTTCACCCTTCCGCTCGACGTCGACGGCGTCCGCGTCGACGTTGCCGGCATGTATCGCGCCGGTACCGGCATTCCTGTCGTCTTTCTCCATGGCTTTGGCTCCACCAAAGAGGACTATGCCGACGTCATCCAGCAGCCAGGGCTCGTCGACCGCCCGATCCTGGCCTACGACGCCCCCGGGTGCGGCGCAACCTCCTGCTCGGACCTGAACGCCATCTCCGTGCACTTCCTCGTCACCGTCGCGAAAGAAGTCCTTGCCGCCCAAGGCATCGAGCGCTTTCATCTGGTGGGTCACTCCATGGGCGGCCTCACAGCCCTGCTCCTGGCAGACCAGGCGCCCTCCCGCGTTGTCAGTTTCTCGGACATCGAAGGCAACATAGCCCCCGAAGACTGCTTCCTGAGCCGCCAGATCATCAGCCACTCCCACCCGGACCCTGACGGCTTCTTCAAGGACTTCCAGGAACGGGTATGGAAATCCCGGTTCTACTCCAGCAGCCTTTACGCGGCAAGCCTGCCCCACAAGGTCAGGCCCGGTGCCGTCCGGCCAATCTTCGAATCCATGGTGGAACTTTCCGACAACGGCGGCCTGATGGATCGCTTTTTGGCGCTGCCGTTCCCCCGCATGTACATGTACGGAGTGCAGAACAATAGCCTGAGCTACCTGTCACTGCTCGCAGAGAAGGGCGTTGAACTCGCCGAAATCTCCCGCAGCGGGCACTTTCCCATGTACTCGAACGCCCCCGAAATGTGGGACCGCCTGACCCGGTTCTTCCAGAGGAGCGAACAGTCATGAAACGCAGAGATGAAACCCCGGACCGGCTTGTCCGATACGACGAATGGCCCGCCCTGATCGGCGGCCACGTCCAGATCCGGAAGCATGGAATCCCGGTCCAGGCCGGCATCGTGGACCACGCCATGGCCGACTCTTCTACCGTGTGGCTCCGCGGCAGCGGCATCCAACCCCGGAGGGCTTTCGTCCGCAAGGAAGGTTACGAAGTCTGGATCAGGCCCCGGGACCTCCAGTTGCGCACTCAACCGGCGGCCGCAGCCTTCTAACGTAGTGCGGCCCGGGTCGCTGGGCCGCTTCCAACGGCCGCACAAGGATGTGCGGCTCAAACCCATGGAGAAAACATGAAAATTCCCGCGCATGACAGGGCGGACGAACTGGAGAACGAGCGGGAGCGCACCGGCGATGTTGCCTCGGCCGTCCGTGACTTTGCCAGTGAAGAACAGGGCTATCACAAGTCCCTGAAGCCTCGGCAAATCCAAATGATCGCCATCGGGGGAGCGATCGGCACCGGCCTGTTTATGGGCGCCGGCGCCCGGCTGAACGGCAGCGGGCCTGCACTGGTGCTGGTATATGCCATCTGCGGCTTCTTCGGCTTCCTGATCCTCCGGGCACTGGGCGAACTGGTCCTGCACCGACCGTCATCCGGGTCCTTTGTCTCTTACGCCCGTGAGTTCTACGGCGAAAAGATGGCTTACGCGGCCGGGTGGCTCTACTTCCTGAATTGGGCCATGACCTCCATCGTCGATGTCACAGCAGCGGCCCTGTACTTGAAATTCTGGGCACCCTATTGGCCGCCGCTTCAGGAAACGCCCCAATGGCTGCTGGCCCTCATCGCCCTCGTTGTGGTCCTCTCCCTGAACCTGGTCTCCGTCAAGCTCTTTGGCGAGATGGAATTCTGGTTCGCCCTGGTAAAAATCCTCGCCCTCGTCACCTTCCTCATCGTCGGCGTCGTCTTCCTCCTCAGCGGTGCAGCCACGGACGTCGGCCCCACAGGCTTCGTCGTGTTCTCCGACAATGGAGGGTTTTTCCCCAACGGCGGGATCGCCCCGCTCCTGGCCGCCAGCGGGGTGATCTTCGCCTATGCCGGCATTGAGCTGATCGGCACCGCTGCCGGGGAAACCAAGGACCCGGCCAAGATCATGCCCAAAGCCATCAACAGTGTGGTGTTCAGGATCGCTGTCTTCTACGTCGGCTCGGTGCTCTTGCTCTCCCTGCTCCTGCCGTTCACGTCCTATAAGGGCGGTGAATCACCGTTCGTCACCTTCTTCTCCCACCTCGGCGATCCCCAGGCAGGTGCAACGGCCGCCACCATCATGAACTTCGTGGTGCTGACCGCGGCACTGTCGAGTTTGAATGCGGGGCTCTATTCCACCGGGCGGATCCTGCGGTCCATGGCCGTGAACGGATCCGCGCCTCGTTTCACCGGCCGGATGAATGCCAAAGGCGTTCCCTACGGCGGAATCCTGTTCACCACGGTGGTTGCCCTGCTGGGCATCGGTCTGAACGCTCTCGTGCCCTCGCAGGCCTTCGAAATCGTCCTGGAGATCTCCGCACTGGGAATTATCGGATGCTGGGCGACCATCATGCTGTGCCAGATGAAACTTCACCGGCTCTCCAACGCGGGGTTGATCACACGCCCCGCCTTCCGGCTGTTTGGGGCGCCGTACACCTCATACCTGACCCTGGCCTTTCTGGCCTTCGTGCTGATTTCCATGGGTTTTTCCGAAACCGGGCGCTGGGTCCTCGCTTCGCTGCTGGTGCTGATACCGCTTCTGGTCATCGGCTGGTTTGTGGCCCGTGAGGGTATAACGGCAGCGGCCAATGAACGGGAAGGATACACCGGTAGTGTGCCCGTCCTGGCGAACCGCACCTTCATTCAACCGGAACGAACCCCGAAGGACAGCCACACACCATGACGATTCGGAACCCGGGAGCCGCCACCGTTCCCGCACTCGTTTCGACGGGGCATCATGCCCCCGTCAGCGGGTGGTGGCGGCCCGACGGCGAAACAGTGCCGTTCCGGCACGTCCCGCAAGGCGCCATGATGCCGGCCTTGCGTGGTCGTAAAGTCCGCTGGAAGCTGGAACTTGAAACCCCTTGGTCGGCGGAGCCGGAGCACGAGGCCTGAAGAGTGCCTTTTGGGGCACGATCACTCTGTCGTCGCAGTGTCAGTACCCGATAGTCGCTCTTCGGGTAGATCCCAAGTGGGCGTCAATGGCGGTGCAGGTGAGGGCGAGATCCTCCCCGTTGAGCCCATCCACGATGGCCTGGTGTTCGTTCAGAACCTCAGCCGTCCGGGAATTTCCTGTGCTGATGGCTTGGATGCCGATCCTGAGCTGTCGTTGCCGCAAGGAAGCGTAGAAGTCCGCCAGGACAGGATTACCGGCAGCTTTGACGATGAGGTTGTGAAACTCGGTGTCCAGTTCAATGAAACGGACGGGATCGGAGGCGGCCAGTCGCTGTTGGTCGATGAGCCCTTGAAGAGCGACGAGATTCGCGTGGTCGTAGTGGCCATGGCTTGTCACTGCCCATTTCTCCACAACCGACCGTGCCTGCAGGTTGGCCCGCACTTCCTGATCTGTGATGGGAGGAACGTATGCACCCTTATGCGGGACGCGTTTGATGTAGCCCTCGGCCTCGAGTCGGAGCAAAGCCTCACGGACCGGGGTCCTGGAGGTGCCGGTGGCTTTCGCCAGGGTCGCTTCGTTCAGGAATGTTTCATCCTCCCTGGGCAACCCGGCGATGAAGGAGATGATCCACTGATAGGCGACCTCAGGAGCTGTCGCCCCGGGCGAGGGAACCGGGTCCATGGGAACCTTTCGTGGGTCAGATTTCCGAGAGCCCCGAGGCGGTGGTCCGGATATGGCTGCGGATGGCCGTCTTGGCCAGCTCGGGGTCTCCGGATTCCAGGCCATCAACAATGGCTTGGTGCTCGGCGATGACGGCGGCCTGCCGTTCGGGGGTGTTCATGAGTGCGCGGACGCCGATGCGGATGTGCCGTGCGCGGAGGTCGGTGTACGACTTGGTCATGAGGGAGTTCCCGACAGCCCGGACCAGTGCAATGTGGAACTCGCTGTCCCAGTCGACGAATTCGCGTTCGTGGCCGGCGTCGGAGCTTTCAAGCTGGTGCTTGAGCGCGAGCTTCATCGCGTCCAGTGGGGCGGTGCCTCGTTCCATGACGACTTCGGCGGCGTTGGTTTCGAGCACCGTGCGGTATTCGAGGGCTTCACTGATTTCCTGTCGGGTGACCGGAGGGATGAATGCACCGTGCCGGGGCACCAGCTGCAACAGTCCTTCGGATGCCAGGAGGAGGAAGGCCTCCCTGACCGGCGTCCGCGAGGTTCCGCCGACCTGTTCTGCGACTTGCTCCTCGGTGAGGAAGCTGCCGTGGAAGGCGGAGTCCGGGAGGATGGTGTCGCGGATGTAGTCGTACACTCTGTCGCGGTTGGACTGGCTGGGGGTCTGCATAGTTTAAGTATACTCTCCGCATACGCTGATCTTTTGGAGGCTGTCCCCCGCGGTGGGGCGCAGGAATCTCCCACGCCCCACCATGATGAGGACTAGCCGATGGGCGTGGCCATGGGTACCACGTCGTAGGCGAGGCTGATGGACCTCCCCAGTACGGGGTCGGTCAGCTCCGCCCGCCAGCCGTCAGCAAACTGGTTGACACCTTCGGCCATGTTCACGGTGCCCGATATGAGCACCGTTCCAGGGTTGAGCAAGTCGCGGTCCTTGAGGACGCCGACCCAGTGCGACGGCGGGAGCAGGTCCCCGAGAGTCGCCTTCTGGATCTGCTCTTCAACGCCGTTGTTGGTGACCCATGCCGTGAGCGTCAGGTCATCTACATGGTCCTCGACCTCGCTCAGCAGCCAGGCATCGGTGGCCAGAACGTCAGGAGAGGCGTTCTTTGACCAGGCAATGCCGTGAACCTCAAGCTCACGGTCGGTGTGGTCGCAGGCCAGGGTAAGAAGGACGCGTCCGTCGGCTGCGACAACGATGGCCCACTCCACTTCACCTGAGGTCTTGCCGTGTTGGACCGGCACAACGGTGGTCTGCTGGGCCAGGTACGGCGAAACCGGATACATGGTCGGCGTGACGGTCGGGGCGGGAACGCCCAGCAGTGCCAACTCCTCTACGTGGGCCCTGACGTGTTCCTGGTGACGGCCGGCGTATCCGCCGTTGAGGAGGTGGGTGACACTGACGTCAAGGGTTTCACCGCTGGGGAGAGTGAACTTCAAGGACATGATGGCTCCTTCAAAAACATTTGATTTGCAGGGTATTGCTGCGATCTGCATCACAGTATAGTGTGAGTATACACAGTCCATACGCTTCTGTATACAAAGCCCATACGCTTCTGTATACAAAGCCCATACGCTTTGGATGACAGCTACAAAAGCAGCTTGTGTCAGGACCACCGCCCCCATCGGGGCTATGTCTTTCAAGGCACTCTTAATCAGGAGGCATCTCGTGACTGAACAAATATCCCCATCGCAACAAACAACCCCGGCACGGCCGGGCCAAGGCAAAAGAGGCTTCATCGTCGCCCTGACCGGGACGAGCCTGGAGTGGTATGACTTTGCGATCTACTCGGCAGCCTCCGCGCTGGTCTTCGGCCAGGTGTTCTTCCACTCTGACGATCCTCTGGCTGGCACCTTGGCAGCTTTTGCCACCTACGCCGTCGGCTACGTCGCCCGACCCCTCGGCGGTATCCTCTTCGGCCGTCTCGGTGACCGAATCGGCCGCAAGAAGGTCCTGGTATGGACTCTTCTTCTCATCGGCATCGCCACTTTCGCGGTAGGGCTGCTGCCGGGATATGACACCATCGGCGTTGCCGCCCCCATAGCTCTTGTCTTCCTACGGCTCTGTCAGGGCGTGGGCGTCGGCGGCGAATGGGCCGGAGCCGTACTTATCTCAAGTGAACATGGCGACCCGGGCAAGAGGGGCCTCTTTGGCTCCGCGGCCCAGATCGGCCCGCCGCTGGGCAACCTTCTCGCCAATGGCGCCCTGGCTCTCCTGGCGCTGCTCCCCAAAGAGGACTTTCTGTCCTGGGGCTGGCGTGTAGCGTTCCTGTTCTCCGCCGTCTTGGTCGTCGTTGGACTGATGATCCGGTTCAAGATCGAAGAGACACCGGTCTTCGAGGCCATCAAGGAACAAGGGCTGACCCCGAAGTCACCGTTGGCTGAGGTCTTCCGGACTGAACGCAAGGCACTGCTCGCCGCCACCTTGTCCAGGATCGCCCCGGATGTCATGTACGCCCTCTCGACGGTCTTCATCCTTACGTACGCCACCCGTCAGTTCGGACTCCAGCCCGGGCAGGCACTGCTGGCAGTGGTCATCGGCTCAGCCTTCCAGGTCTTCATGGTGCCGGCAGCGGGGCATCTCTCCGACCGGATGAACCGCCGACTTGTCACCGCCATCGGCGCGGCATGCTCCATTGTGTTCCCGTTCATCTTCTTCCCGCTGATGAGTATCGGATTCATCGGAGTTGTACTGGCCGTCATCTTCGGCTTGCTCTGCAACTCACTCATGTACGGACCCCAGGCCGCACTCGTCTCCGAACAGTTCAGCCCGCGGCTCCGGTACGCAGGCAGCTCCCTCGCATACACCATCGGAGGTGTCTTCGGCGGCGCCATCGCACCCCTGCTGTTCACCTGGCTGCTCGGGACGTACGGAACGTGGTTGCCCCTGGCCATCTACATCGTCGTAGTCTCCGTCATCACACTCGTGGGCGTAAGCCTCGCCAAGAACCCGGACGCCCGTGAAGTCGCTGGCCACTCCATCTACTGACCGGCGCAGTACGTACCTCCAAAACGCACCATCAACCACTAAAGGAACATCAATGTCTTCTGAAAGCCTGTCCATCTCTGTCCAGCAGTTCGCCACTACGGTCAATCCGGCACAAAACCTGGAGCTTGTCCTCGACGCCGTTCGACGCGGCGCAGCGGCCGGGGCCCGCATCGTCGTCCTGCCCGAAGCCTCACTAGTAAGGTTCGGGGCCGCGCCTGCGGCCCACGCCGAACCCATCGACGGGCCATGGGCCTCCGCTGTCCAGCAACTTGCCAAAGACCTCGGCGTCATTGTCCTGGTCGGAACTTTCCAGCCCGCAGCTGACGGGCGGGTCCGTAACACCATTCTCGTTACAGGCGAAAACATTCACGCCGGATACGACAAGATTCACCTTTACGACGCCTACGGGTTCTCTGAATCAGCAGACGTGGAGCCGGGAAACGAACCCTTCACCTTTGAAGTGGACGGCGTCACCGTAGGCGTGGCAACCTGCTACGACGTCAGGTTCCCCGAACTCTTCCGCGAACTCGCCGATCGCGGCGCCCAAGTCATCATCGTGACAGCACACTGGGGAGCCGGCGAGGGCAAGGTCGAAGCCTGGCGTCTGCTCAACCAAGCCCGCGCCATCGACTCCACCACCTGGATCGTCGCCTGCGACCAGGCAGACGCTTCCACGGCAGGCATTGAGGAGCCGACAGGACCCCGCTTCGGCGTCGGCCACAGCCTCGTCGTCTCACCCATGGGTGTCGTCCAACAGGAACTGGACGAAAAGGTCGGACAGCTGGACGTCACCGTCGACGTAGCGGCCGTGGAGAAAGCCCGCCAGGTCATCCCGGTCCTTGCCAACCGTCGCCTGGGAGTGGCGGTGTAGTTACGACACCGAAAAGGGTCCCGACGCCCCACGCCGCCACAATGACTAACGCGGTTGGAGGACGTTGGGGCCCTTTTCATTTTCAGATTTTGGTTTATAGGAACCGACCCTCAGTTATGAGCCACTTCAGCTGACGATCCTAGCCATAAAGCTTGCGTCTAGGGCATGTCGAGGGGGACTGCCCCGGCTTTTGTTGACTCGGGGTCTTAGGCCGCTGTGAGTGCGGTCCGGTTGATTGTTCCATATTCGATCGGCAGGGCTTCCCAGCCGTCTTTGCCGGCGCCGGCGGTGGTAGGTTCTCTCGATCCAGGTTGTGATGGCCAGCCGGAAGTCTTGCTTGGTGAGCCACCGGTGACGGTCCAGGACGTTCTTCTGCGGCAGCGAAAAGAATGACTCCATCGCGGCGTTGTCCGCGCAGGCCCCGACCCGGCCCATCGACCCTGTCAGGCCGTGGTGCCGGAGCGATTCGACGAAGTGACGAGACCGTAACTGGGCGTATTCAACCGGTCGAAGCAACACCTGATCATGGAGGTGTTGGATGTCGGTTCGAAATCGTCAGAAGCAGGTACGGGCGTATCGAGGGCAGATCCCTTCGCCGGGTCGTCCGTCAGTGGCCTGCCGCGAGTGCCGGGTACGGTTCTGGGTCGCGATCGCGAGTGGTGCGAAGACCCGGGACGCCGGCGTCGCGGCGGGCGTGTCAGAACCGGTGGCGCATCGCTGGTTCCTGCACGGTGGCGGTGTGAATCCTCAGCTGACCCCGAAACTGTCCGGGCGGTACCTGTCCTCGAGCGACCGTGAGGACATCGCATTGTGGCGTGCGCAAGACTGTGGGGTGCGAGAGATTGCTCGCCGACTGGGCCGAAGCCCATCTACGATCTCGCGGGAGCTGCGTCGGAACGCTTCGACGAGAACGTATCGGTTGGACTACAAGGCGTCTACAGCGCAGTGGCATGCCGAACGACGAGCCCGCCGTCCCGAGACCGCGAAGCTGATCACGAACGATGACCTCCGCGCTGACGTCAATGACAAGCTCAGCGGACACGTCAGATCGGGCGGAGGAGGCCGCTTGGGCCCGGTCGGCCCGGTCTGGGACGGGAAGAACAAGCCGCATCGGGAGGACCGCGAATGGGTGTGGGGTTGGAGCCCTCAGCAGATCGCGGAACGCCTGCCGGTTGAGTTCCCTGATGATCCAACGATGCGGATCTCGCATGAAGCGATCTATCAAGCTCTTTATGTTCCGGGCCGGGGCGGGCTTACCGGGCAGCAGGCGTGGCACCTGCGCCGGGGCGCACGAAACGCACGCCACGAGTGCGAACACGTCAGCAGGCCTGGGCGCATGTCACCGACGCCACAACCTTGAAGAAGAGACCTTCCTAAGCCGACGAGCGGAAAGTCGCAGGCCATTGGGAGGGGGATCTCATCATTGGTCTCAACCGGTCAGCGATCGCGACTCTGATCGACCGCACGACGCGTTTCGCCATTCTCGTTCATCTGCCTCGGCAGAAGGGGTACGGGCTGGTCAAGCCGGCAAAGAATGGGCCTGCATTGGCTGGCTACGGGGCGGTCACGATGAAGAACGCCCTCGTCCGAACTTTCGAGCCGCTCCCGGCGGATCTGCGGTGCTCCCTGACCTGGGACCGTGGGAAGGAGATGTCCGCGCACGCCCTTCTGACGCAGGAGATCGGGTTGCCGGTTTATTTTGCCGATGCGAAGAGCCCGTGGCAGCGCGGGAGCAACGAACATCTCAATGGGCTACTTCGGCAGTACTTCCCGAAAGGCACCGACATCTCTCGCTGGAGCACCCCGGAGATCCAAGCTGTCGCTGGCATCATCAACAACCGGCCGCGCGGCGTCCTGGGATGGTGCACTCCAGCGGAAGCCTTCGCGGACCAGCTAAGCTCAGTCCCAATAGCAACTGTTGCTTCGACCGGTTGAATACGCCCTGGTACCCGCGATCCGAGTGCACCACGGTCCCTGCCGGGCGGCGCGCCCGCACCGCGTTCTCCAGTGCGGCCACGGCAAGCGGGGACTTCATCCGCGAATCCATCGAATACCCGACGATCCTGCCGGAATAGACGTCCTTCACCGCGCAGAGGTAGAGCTTGCCCTCGGCCGTGGGATGTTCGGTGATGTCTGTCAGCCACAGCTCGTTCGGTGCGGCGGCGGTGAAGTCCCGCTCGACCAGGTCGTCGTGGACCGGCGGCCCGGGTCTGCGGTTCAGGCCGCGTTTCTTCGAGAACACCGACCAGATTACCAAGCTCAACGCGAAAGGCGACGCGCTCCGCGAGGCATTCCTGCAGGCGGGGATTCAATGCAACGGATTCGGATCGCTGATAAGGATCTTTCCAGCCGACATGACTACTACGTGGTGGAAGGCTTACCGGGAAGGGGTGCTTCTGGGTACGTCTGGACTGATTGCGCTGTCGACAGCTATGGATGAGGGCGTCATTGAAGAGATCCTTCAGTGCGTCATCAGAATCAGCCAGCAGTAGTCGAACCTGGGAGACCCGGGTGTCGGAGACGGGTTGTAGGCACCAGACAGCCGCCGTAGCGACGAGGTGAAGCTAAATCTGAAAGGCGCGGAACCTGCGTTCCGCGCCTTTCAGATCAAGGGAATCCATACTCCTGCCCAGGGGGGAAGAGGACGCTACGGTTCGCCGGGCAGTTCGGCCCCAAGAATGATGCGGGACACTTGCACGGCTTTGTCGGCCATTGAATCGAGTTCCTCGTCGTCATACTCGTCCGGCGCCCAGCGTGTGGCTCCTTCCAGGAGGGTCACCACAATCCGGACCTTTTCTTCGGGATGTGGGTGGCCCATGTCCCGGGCGGCGGCGGCGTACATGTTTTCGTGGAGTGCAACCCAGTCATCCACTTGGGTCCGCAGGTCTGCGGGAAGGATCGAGGCCATCCTGTCGGTTGCCACGAGCAGGTCCCACAGATTGCTTTCGGGAAGCCTGACCTGTCTGGTGAAATGCAGCCTCACCATGGCGTCCCAGAAGTCATCTGCTGATTCAGCGTGATCAACGGCCTCGAGAAGAGCCGTGCCGAAGCGGTGAAAGTGCCAGCGCAGTGATTCCGCGACGATTTCGTCCCTACCGTTGGGGAAATGCGAGTAGAGGCTCGGCGGTTTGATGTTGACGGCGTTGGCGATGGTCCGCATGGAGACTGAACTGAACCCGTTGGCGATGGCCAGTTCCAGAAATGCCTCGAGTATGTGGCGTCTTGAAGCCCCTTGGCCGGCCCAATCCCATTCTTCCAAGCGGTGGGCGAAGGTGTCGCGGGCGGCCTTGTAGGAGGAACTGCTCATGCTTTGACCCTAACAGTCGTGGGGGATGACCCTTCGGAAGCGGTCCACCGCCGTGGCACATTAAACATGGTCCAACTTTACGCAAACTCTTGGCTAACGACCATTAGTTAGCTACCCTGAAAGAGGCAAGACCAGCACGGCTGGTTTCGCCGCTATCAGCGCCTTAACAGAGAGGAACGGATCATGTTGGTCGAAGATTCGAACCGGGGGGCCAAAGGAAGCAACATGACCTTTGGCAGTGGGCTTTCTGGCATGGTCGCCGCCTACATCAGCGCCCGCGCGCTGGAAGACGATGCGGCTCACAACGACAACTGGCAAGCGCAGCAAGCCTTCCACCCCAAGGGTCAAGGCCGGGGACGGACGTGGCTTGGCTCCCGCCGCCGCGGTGGTACCGCCGTCGTTTCTTAAATACCTGGCTCCAGCAGAAAGAACCAACTGACATGTCCTCTGCCGAAGTACTTTCCCCTTGGGTGCCGCGCGAGCCGCTGCTGCAAATCAACCGGCTACGCGAACTCTTCCTCATGCAGCCCCATGCCGACCTCAGCGGAATCCGACCCATCGTGGCACGCTCCTGGTACAGGAGCAGGGCTGCCGGCGTTGATGCTGTGGCAGACCGAGGATTCTTTGACGAGGGTCGCGTGGACGAACACACCATCCAGGCGGCAGGGCCACACCTGCAGAAACTGGACGAGGTTGCCGCGGACCTTGGCGGTTACGTCAACCTGACAGCGCCCAATGGCGTACTGGTAAAAGCGGACTACCTGCGGGATGACGGCTTCCCCGCCGGATATTCGCTCCTTGAGGAGAGCTGCGGAAGCAACGGGGAGGGCCTGGCCCTTGAGGAAGGGCGGGGGGTGTGGCTCGCACCGGAGGAGCACTTCCGTGAGGACATGCGCGGAAACTGGTGTTTCGCTTCCCTCGTCCGCGACCCTTTCCACAACAGGGTTCGGGCCGTCATCGGACTGACTCTACCCGGTAACCGGGTCACTTCCTTGGAGCCATCGTCCACTTTGCTGATGCTTGAAGGGGTAGCCTCCCGGATCGAGCGTGACATTGAGGTGCGGACCTCATCCAGGGAACGCGCTCTGCTCAGCGAATACCTGAGGATCTCCCGACGCCGCGGCAACCGGGCAGTGATTGCCCTGGACGGCAAGAACTCCCTCCTCAACGCAACAGCAACGGCGACCTTGGAGGACGGCGACGTCTCCGTCATCTCCGGGTATGCGAAAGCGGTCATGTCCTCCGGCCGCGAACTCAACTGTGAGGTCTCGCTCCAGGGGCCTGGGATCTCCACCCTGGAAGTTTCGCCCGTGACCTTATCTGCAGCCAACGTAGGGGCAATCGTGGTGGTCCGCCCACACTCACCTACCAAGGAGCGTCCAACGCCAACCAATACCAACGAGGTAAAGCCGCAGGCTGCCTTGCCGGATGCAGCGGACAGAATCGTGAAGCATCTTGACGGGACGAGCATGGGCTTCAAACGGACATTGAGCCTTGCCCGGAAGGCTGTGGAGCAGGAGCGTTCTGTTGTCATCATTGGTGAGTTGGGTAGCGGTAAACGCCGGCTTGCCGGCGCAATTGCCGACACTCGTGGGCAGCATGTAGTGGTCGATGCCAGGGGTGGCTCGCTACGGAATAACCAACTCCGGGATGTGATCCATCGAGTATCCACCGAACTGCCATCAACATTGATCGTCGAACATGCCGACGAACTTTCACAGAACGAGGCAGCAGAGCTCGCCCGGAACCTTAGGGGCAATGCCACCACCAAGCTTGCTTTCACCATCACACATCCAACCGATGCCACCTTGATACTCTCGGAGGCGTTCAACGTCTTGGAGATTTCGGTTGAGCCGCTACGCAACAGGCGTGAGGACATTCCGCAGCTTGCGGTAGCTATTGCTGAAGAGATGGGAGACCGGAGGTTATCCCGACGGCTTCTTACAACGCTGACGCATGCTGACTGGCCGCGAAACATCGACCAGCTCCGAGCCGTAGTGTCCAACGCCGTTGAACGCGCCAGTGGAGCAGAAGTAACCGTAGACGACCTCCCGCAGGGGTTTCATCGGGTTCTGACCAAGGGGCGGCTGTCCCGTCTGGAGGACGCCGAACTCAGCGAGCTGCGAACTGCACTGCAGGAGGCATCGGGTAACAGGAGCCTCGCGGCAGAGACCTTGCAGATTGGCCGCTCCACCCTCTACCGCCGCATGGACTACTTCCGCAGTAGAGGCTTCGACCTCTAACCCCGAAACCGTGTAGTGAAGCAGCCGGCCGCCGCTAGTGGCCGGCTGCTTTTGGGCTGTGCCCACCCTGACGGCAACCGGTGGGACACTGTCCCACCTCAGTGTCTCGAATTGGCACGGATGAACCTGCACATATCGCGTTGTACTTGAAATCACCCGGACACCGGCACCCTTCCAACGGGTGCTCGGCAGATGAAAAGGGTACTCAACGAACAGGACGACGACTATGACCCGCGATGCCCAGGGAACCATTCTTGTGGCCCCCCATCACTTTCCGAACCTTGACCGCGAGCACGCACTCGCAAAGGAGTTCGGTTACACACTCAACCCGGCGGCCGACGTCGAAGCCTTCCGTCAAGGCCTTCCCGAAGCCGACATCGTCATGATCACCCCCTACGCGAAACTCACAGCCGCGGACTTCCCGGTGATGTCGAAATGCAAGGCTGTCATCAGGTACGGCATTGGCTACGACAACATCGATGTTGACGCAGCCACTGCAGCGGACATTCCCGTGTCCATTGTCCCGGGCACCGCTTCGGAGGAAGTGGCCTCGCACGCGTTCGCGATGGGGTTGGCGTTGGCCCGCCGTCTGCCGGCAGGTGACGCATCGATCCAGAACCTCGGTTGGGCCGGGACCATCGGCTACGACACCCCGGTTCTGTCCGAACTCGAGGTCGGGGTCCTGGGGATGGGCCGCATTGGTCAACATGTTGCCCGCATGTATCAAGCCGTCGGGGCACGGGTCCGGGCCTACGACCCGTTCGTGACTGAGAGCTTTGTGGAGCTGACCTCCCTGGACGACATCCTGGAAAACTCCGACGTCGTCTCGCTCCACCTGCCGCTGTCCGCGGATACCGCAAACCTGATCTCCAAGGACGTTCTGGCGCGCATGCGTAGGGGCGCAGTAGTGGTCAACGTATCCCGCGGCGGTCTCATTGAGGAATCAGCCCTTGCCGAGGCACTCACCTCGGGCCACATTGCAGGTGCTGGCATCGACACCTTTGCCGAAGAGCCGCTTGGGGCTGAGCACCCGCTCCGCACAGCACCCAACACCATCCTGACGCCCCATATTGCCTGGCGTTCCAACCGCTCCACAGGTGCACTTCAGGAGGGCGCCGTTGAACGTGTCCGCTTGGCCCTGACCGGGCAGCCGCTCATCGACCTCGTGAACTGAAAAGACTGGAGAGAACCAAGTGGGAACAGAACACCAGAAAACCATCACACAAAGCCACCCTTTGGAGGATCCACATCTGCGCAGGGGGCCTCGCGGATTCCCCCTGTTGCCTGGCGGTTACGGCCGCTCGACCTACTACACGGGAGCTCCGAGCCCGTACGCCATCCGGGGCGAGGGCTACCGGGTCTGGGATGACCGTGGTCATGAACTGATCGACGCGAACAACAACTTCACGTCCTTGATTCACGGGAACGCGCACCCCGAAATCACGGAGGCAGCGACCAAAGCGCTCACCGCCGGCGCCAGCTGGGGAATCCCCAACCTCTACGAGTGGGAACTGGCAGACCTCCTGCTTTCCCGCTTGCCTGAGCTCGACCAGGTGCGGTTCGCCAACTCCGGCACCGAGGCCGTGATGTCCGCAATCCGCATCGCCCGGGCGAGCACCGGACGCGAACGAGTCATCGTCACCAAGGGCGGCTACCACGGAACATCCGACGTGGCATTGGTCCCGGGTGGCCCTGCCTACCAGCGTGGAGTAACCCGTGGCGTGATCAACGATGTCACCGCGGTTCCCCTCAACGACGTCGATGTCCTGCGCCAGGAAGTTGAAGCAGCACCGGACTCCTACGCAGCCATCATTCTGGACCTGCTGCCCAACAGAGCCGGCCTCCTCCGGATCTCCGAGGAGTTCGTGCACACCGCCAGGGACCTCGCGACCCGGTACGGGATCGTCCTGATCATCGACGAGGTCATCAGCCTGCGCCTGGGATTCAACGGCTTCAGCGGTGAATATGGTGTTTCCCCTGACTTGCTCACCACGGGCAAATTGATCGGTGGCGGCTTCCCTGTTGGCGCTGTTGCCGGCAAGGCTGAGCTGATGGCCGAGGTGGATCCGACCCGTCCCGGTAGCTTGCCCCATGGTGGAACTTTCTCCGGCAACCCGGTCAGTATGGCCGCGGGGTCGGTCGCCTTGCGCCTCTTCACTCAAGAGGAAGTAAAAAGGCTGAATCACCTGGGCGACACGACCCGGGACACAGTGAACGCGAAGATCGCCGACGCCGGCTGGGAAGTGCGCGGCCGCGGCTCTCTGCTGCGCGCGGTTCCGGCGGGTGCGGAAAAAGTTGACGAGCAGACTCAGCACGAGCTGTGGTGGGCATCTTACGAGCGCGGCTTGCTCGGTTCACCAGCAAACCTGCTGTCCTTGTCCACCCCTATGGACGAAAAGGTTGCGGGAGACATCGCTGACCGCCTGGCCGACGCCGTGCTGGCCGTGGCAAACCAGAACCCGGCAACGGGAGGCGCGAAGTAACCATGAAGATCGTTTCCTACCACCACGAATCGGGCGTCCGCGGGGGAGTCCTCATCGACGATGCCGTCTATGACCTGGAGCTGCTCCTTCAAGGCTCCACAGAAGCCATCCACGGAGCCACGACTTCCGTCCGTGAGTTCCTGTCACTCTACGGTGACCGGATCCCTGCCATTTCCTCCGGCATTACAGCACTTGCCTCCGAGGACCCCGTGGCCCGCGTCGGCGCATTGAACGAGGTCCGGTTGACCACACCCATCACCGATCCGGCCAAGGTTCTGTGCATTGGACTCAATTACAAAGACCACGTTGCCGAAACCGGGCGTGCTTTCCCCGAGTATCCGGACGTCTTCGCCAAATTCGCCTCCACCATGATTGGCCCCGAGGACGAAATCGGCGGCGCCCAGATCAGCAATAACCTCGATTTCGAAGGAGAAGTCGCCGTCATCATAGGACGGCGGGCGGCTGAGGTCTCCGAGGACGAAGCCTTGGATTATGTCGCAGCCCTTGCGCCTCTCAACGATGTCACGGCACGCGATCTCCAGTACCGCGGGACCCAGTGGCTGGCTGGTAAAGCCGTGGACGGTTCAACCCCGTGGGGTCCCGCCATTGTCACGCTGGATGAAGTGGGAGACCCGCAAAAGCTGGACATCGCGACACGGGTCAACGGCATCGAAGTGCAGCGTTCCAACACGCAGCATCAGATCTTTTCCATAGCCCGCATCGTCTCCTACCTTTCGAGTTTCCTCACTCTCGAACCAGGAGACGTGATCGCCACAGGCACACCCCAAGGCATTGGTGCCAAGCGGAATCCTCCTGTCTGGCTTGAACCGGGCGACACGGTGGAAATCGAGATCGACAAGGTGGGCGTGCTGCGTAACTGCGTCGGCAAGCCCCAACTTTAACCCCTCCAACTCTAAGAAAGTTAGATGACCATGAGTGAAGTACAGACACAACCTGGTGAAGCGAGGTACCGCATCGCCGTCGATACCGGTGGCACGTTTACGGACGTGGTGGTCGGCTCGAACACAGGCGACATGGCGGTCGGCAAGGCCCTAACCACCTATGACCGCGTTTTCACTGGCTTTGAAGCCTCAGTCCGCAGGGCTGCCGAGTCGGTTGGCTGGAGCGGTGATGACGTCCTGCGCAATGCAGACGTGATTGTTTACGGCACAACGCACGCTACCAACGCAGTTCTCACCGGCAAGGTGGCCAAGACTGCTCTCTTGACCACTGGCGGATTCGCCGACACCCTCCTGCTTCGCGAAGGCGGACGCCGGGATGCCTTTGACTCCAAAGCTGCCTACCCTCCGCCGTACATCCCGCGTCACTTGACCTTCGAAATCACGGAGCGGATTTCCGCCGAGGGTGATGTCCTGGTGCCGCTGGATGAAGCGAAGGTGCGCGAAGTGCTCGGCTCCTTCAAAGAACAGGGAATCGAGGCAGTGGCCGTTTCTTTCCTGTGGTCGATCATCAACGACGCCCACGAGAAGCGCGTGGCGGAACTCATCCAAGAGATCCTTCCCGATGTGCCGTACACGTTGTCCAACGAGGCCAACCCAACAATTCGCGAATACCGCCGTTCCTCGGCAGCGTCGATTGATGCCTCCCTGAAACCGCTGATGGCGGACCACCTTGGAAAATTGCGTTCCGACCTCCAGGAGTATGGGTTTGGCGGTGACCTCTTGGTAGTGACCTCCGAAGGCGCCGTGCTCGACGTCGCTGATGTCCTGGACCGCCCGGTACTGCTGCTGAACTCCGGCCCTTCCATGGCACCCCTGGTTGGTGCGGCCGCCGCTCCCGATCGCGACACTGTGGTGGTCTGCGATATGGGTGGCACCACGTTCGACGTGTCCTTGGTTGAACAGGGCGTCGTTCGCCACACGAGGGAAGCCTGGCTGGGAGAGCCCTTTGTAGGCCACCTGACCGGTCTGTCTTCGGTGGCTGTTTCCAGCATTGGCGCCGGCGGCGGCAGCATCGCCTGGATCGACGGCGGCGGTCTGCTTCGGGTGGGTCCGCAAAGTGCCCGGAGTACTCCCGGACCGGCCGCGTATGGTCGCGGTGGCGAGGAACCCACCGTCACGGACGCTTGCGTAGCTTTGGGTTACCTCGACGCTGACGGATTTGAAGGCGGATTCACGCTGAACCGTGAGGCTGCCATCCGCGCCATCGATACCCGCATCGCTGGCCCCTTGAACATGGATACTTTGCAGGCTGCACAGGCCATTTTGGATGTATCCGCCAACCACATGGCAACAGCAATCCGCCAAGCTTCCTTGGAACAGGGTGTTGACCCTCGAGGTGCCCTGATTGTGGCGGGCGGCGGTGCAGGTGCCATGGTGGCGGCCGCCATCGGCGTGCTCCTGGAAGCTGATACGGTCCTGATTCCCGCGACCGCGGGTGTGCTCGCGGCCTACGGCGCGCATCGCGCTCCGATTGCTACGGAATTCCTCTCGCCCTTGCACAACGACACCCGTAGCTTCGACGCTGGCTCCGCTTCGCGGGCCGTTGAGGAGCTAACGGGCAAGGCAGAGGTATTCGCCAAAAGGTTCGATGGTGTGGGTGCTGCTCCCAGAGTCACCTATTTTGTTGACGCCCGCTACCCGGGCCAGGCCTGGGACTTGCGTGTGTACTTGGACGCTGCGCCCGATACCGCCAGTGATGCAGCGGGCATCGTTGAGCGTGCCTTCCACGAAGAGCACGATCGCCGCAACGGCACGCACGATCCGGACAGCCGCGTGGAGATCATCACGTGGGGTGTCAGGGTCGAAATCCCGCGGCCTGAGCTGACAAAAGATCAAGCCGAAGTGGGCCGTGGGACTGAAGTCCACCGCACGGACTCCATTGTGTTCGGGGGCGAAAGTTTCAGCACCCAGCGATACCGCGGAGTCACCCTTGCTCCCCGGGACAAGATCGTTGGCCCTGCTGTCATCGACCAGCCCACAACCACCATCGTGGTGCCACCGGAGTGGAACGCCACGCTCGACGAACGATCCAATATCTACCTCACCCGTAAGGAGGCGTAACCATGACGCGCGAATTCGATCCCGTAAAGCTCTCGGTCCTCGCTAATGCATTCGACGGCATTGTCCGCGAGATGACCAACGGCCTGCTGCGTTCCGCCCGTTCCTCTGTCATCAACACTGCCCGCGACTTTTCGTGTGCTGTTCTGACCGCTGATAACCAGCTGCTGGCAGCAGCAGAGGGCGTACCGGTGCACGTCTTCGGTGCCGGACCGCTCGGCGAGGACATGGTGCAGCTGCACGACGACATCCGTGAAGGTGACGCATTCCTGCACAACGATCCCTACATGGGCAACTCGCATGCTGCCGACCATGTGATCCTCGTTCCGATCTTCGTCCATGGACGTCACCTCTTCACGGCAGTCACCAAGGCCCACCAGGCCGACTGCGGCAACTCGCTGCCTACCACCTTCTTCGCCACAGCACGGGATGTGTATGAAGAAGGTGCACTGATCTTCCCGTGTGTCCGTGTTCAGCGTGACCATAAGGACATCGACGACATCATCCGTATGTGCCGGTCCCGCATCCGTGTACCTGACCAGTGGTACGGGGACTACCTGGCCTCGGTCGGTGCGTCGCGCATCGCCGAACGCCGCATTCACGAACTCGCCGAAAAATTTGGTGTAGATGACCTGGTGGACTTCGTGGATGCCTGGTTCGACTACTCGGAACGCCTCACCGCGACTGCGATCGAAACGCTGCCCGAGTACGTCCTCCATGGCTCCTCGGTCCACGATCCCTTCCCCGGAACCAGCGCGGACGGCGTGCACCTGCAGGCAACCGTTGAAGTGAAGCCCAAACAGGGCAAGATCGTCATTGACCTGCGTGACAACCCGGACAATCTCCCCAATGGCCTGAACCTCACAAAGGCCACGGCTACGGGTGCTGCCTTGGCCGGCATCCTCTCCGGCATCCCGGAGAACCTTCCGAGCAACGCGGGCACCTTCCGTCGAGTGGAAGTTCTGCTCCGGGACGGCTGCGCCGTCGGAGTTCCCAAACACCCGTACTCCTGCTCATCGGGCACCACCAACCTCGCCGACCGGGTTGTCAACATCGTTCAAGCCGCGTTCTCCCAAATAGAGGACGGCTACGGCACGGCCGAGGGAGCGGCGGGACAGGCACCGGCAAAATCTGTCATCTCAGGTATTGACGAACGTAACGGCAACGCCTATGTCAACCAGATCCTTGTTGGCGGCGTCGGTGGACCAGCTACACCCTACGTTGACGGCTGGCCTACGTATCAGCGACCCGTCTGCGGCGCACTGCTTTACCACGACAGCGTCGAGGTAGATGAGCAGCGCTACCCCATCTTGGTTCACGAGCGCACCCTGGTTGCTGATACCGGGGGAGCAGGAAGGCAACGAGGTGGCCTCGCGACCCGCGTGACCATGGAACCTCGTGGTGAAAGCGTCACGCTCACCTACGGAATCGAGGGCAAAATCAACCCGCCGAAGGGGGTGCGCGGCGGCCACGATGGTACCAAGCCGTCAACCTGGGTTGAGGATCTCACTACTGGTGAACGTCGCGAGATCCCCGTGGTGGGTCGCTACGATCTCCAGTCCGGCGAAAAGGTCGTATCCATCACCCCGGGAGGCGGTGGATACGGTGACCCGCTGGAACGCGACGTCCTCGCAGTCCTGGACGACTACCGCGAATCACGGATTTCCCTGGAAGCGGCCGCTGCACAATACGGAGTCGTTATTACCGACGGCGGCATTGACGAAGCAGCAACGGCCAAGACGCGCGAATCGCGCCTGGCCAGCTAGAAGTACCAGCCATAGCAACTGATTCCGGGGCGGGGTATAGTCCTCGCCCCGGAAGGTTTCACCAACTACTGACGGAGAATCACATGGAACCCATTCGAGTCGGCATTATCGGCGTCGGAAACGTTCTCAACCAATACCTGGACAAGATCGGTGTTCACCCGGACGTGAACGTCGTGGCACTCGCCGACGTGAACCCGGACGCTGTGAAAGCCCGGGCAGCGGAGTATTCGGTTGCCAAGGCGCTCTCACCGGATGAGCTTCTGGCCGATGACGAGGTTGAGCTGGTCCTGAACCTCACTCCACCCAAGCTCCACGCACCTGTGACACTCCAAGCGATCGCTGCCGGCAAGCACGTCCTCTCGGAAAAGCCGTTCGCTACTTCCCTCGAGGAAGCACAGCAGATTCTGGATGCCGCCCGGGAGGCAGGCGTCAAAGTGGGATCCGCCCCCACCACCTTCCTTGGCTCCGGCATGCAGACGAGCCGCAAGCTCATCGATGACGGTTGGATCGGAGAGCCTGTAGCCGCTTTCGCATCCTTCGCATGCCGCGGCTACGAGCACTGGCACCCCAACGTTGACCCCTTCTACAGCCCCGGGGCCGGCCCCATGCTGGACATTGGGCCGTACTTGATCACCAACCTGGTGAACTTCTTCGGTCCCGTGAAACGCGTTTCTGCCACAACACCGCGTTCATCTGAGACCCGGCCGCGTCCGGGCAAAGACGGCGAAGTCATCCACATCAAGACTCCGACACACGTCACCGGCACTCTCGACTTCGAGTCCGGTGCGACCGCCACCGTCATGGTGAGTTGGGACATTTGGAATCACAATCTGCCGCATTTGGAGGTCTACGGAACAGGGGGCTCCTTGGCTGCACCGAACCCGGACCACTTTTCCGGCGCCCCCGTGCTGCGACGCGGTGAACCCGGTGACCTGGCCCTGGACATGACTCCTCCGGGTGGAGGCGACTGGCGCGAAACGCCCATCACACATCGGGACGACGCCTACCGGGGCATCGGTTTGGCTGAATTCGGCTATGCCATCCGCAAGGGCTTGGAACCTCGCACAGGAGGGGACTTCGCTTACCACGTACTCGAAGTCCTGCTCGCCTTCGAGGCCTCCTCGGAGCAGGGCCGCCACATCGAGATCGAAAGCACCTGCCAGCGGCCACGTCCACTGCCTTCTGTGGGGCCGCAGGAGCCTTACCGCTTCGACTAAAAAGTCACCAAGAAAACAGCAGCCGACGGCGGTACACGCGTACCGCCGTCGGCTGCTGTTTCCTGCTTTCTACTGATTTACCGCGGAGGGAACCCCGCCGCGTATCAAAGTGGGACACACCACGGCCCCCCGACGGTGAAAACCTGAAGTTCGGGCGAATCGGTTTGCAAATGCCGACGCACCTTCGAATTTAGGAGATCGCATGACTAGCACAGCCGCTGCTGACATCGGCACCGTGGTCGACAACAAGGCCGTCCGCCGCCGCACTGTCGCACAAGCAATCGTTGAATACCTTCAGGTCCAATACAGCGAATTGGACGGTGAGCGTCGTCGCCTCGTTCCCGGCATGTACGGCATTTTTGGCCACGGAAATTCCGTTGGATTGGCGCAGGGAATCGACGAGTATGGCGTAGATTTCCCCCATTACCAGGGCAAGAATGAGCAGTCCATGGTCCATGCAGCCATTGGCTTCGCAAAGGCTTCCAACCGCGCAGCCACCCTTGCGTGCACGGCGTCCGCAGGGCCGGGGTCTACCAACATGGTTTCCGGGGCCGCGACGGCAACCACCAACCGCCTCCCCGTGCTTCTGTTCCCTGCCGACATCATCAACAACCGTTTTGGTGATCCGGTGCTGCAGCAGATTGAGCATCCGGTAGAGAGGGACGTCTCCGCCAACGACTGCTTCCGTCCGGTCAGCCGCTATTTCGACCGCATCACTCATCCGGCCCAACTGCTGTCCACCCTTCCTGAGGCCATGCGTGTCCTTACCGATCCCGTGGAAACCGGCGCCGTCGTGGTCTGTCTGCCGCAAGATATTCAGGGCGCGGAGTTCGACTTCCCGGAGTCCTTCTTCACACCGCGGGTGTGGCACATTCGTCGTCGTCCGGCTGTGGAGGACGAATACCGCGATGCTGCCGACATCATCGCGAACGCCGAGCGTCCCCTGCTGATTTCAGGAGGTGGTGTCCGATACTCGAAGGCCCAGGACGAACTGGCACGCTTCAGCGCCGACTTCGGAATCCCGGTCACGGAAACCTATTCAGGCAAGGGCAGCGGCCCCATCAGTGAGCTCAATCTGGGTGCGCTGGGTGTGACCGGAACGGTGGGAGCCAACGAAATCGCCGATGGCGCTGATGTTGTCATTACTGTTGGTTCACGCCTCCAGGACTTCATCACCGCTTCACACTCGTTGTTCCAGAACCCCAACGTGAAGTTCGTCAACCTCAACGTTGGCTCGTTCGACGCGCACAAGATGGGTTCATTCCCGGTCATCGGCGATGCGAAACTTTCGCTTGCGGCGCTGCGGGAACGACTGGCAGCCATTGCCTTCGGTACCTCCGCTGATTACCGCAGCGAGATCGCGGACGCTCGGAAGGCCACCCTTGAGGTGCGCAAGCACGATCTTCAGGCATTCCCCGGTGAAAACATGAGCCAAGCCCAGGTCATCGACGTTCTGAACCGCACCGCAACCAACCAGGACGCACTGATCCTGGGCTCCGGTGGTGTGGTTGAGGGCATCCACAAGGCCTGGGATACGTCCAACGGCGCCGAAATCCACTTCGAGTACGCCAACTCGTGCATGGGCCATGAGATTCCGGCCGGCCTCGGCTACCGGATCGCACGTGGGGACGCGCCGGGAGAGGTCTACGTCTTGATCGGTGACGGCACCTACTTCATGCAGCCAACGGAGCTGGTCACAGCCGTACAGGAACGCAAAAAGATCATCACCATTGTGATCGACAACCGCGGACACCAGTGCATCTGGCCGCTACAGGTCTCCAAGGGTGGCCCCGGGCGCGAGTTCGGGACACAGTATCGGGAACGCAGCACTGAGTCCGGTCGCCTTGACGGGGCAGTTCTGGACTTCGACATTGCCGCCAATGCCGCCAGCATGGGATGTGCAGCTTGGTCCACCTCCACCGTTGAGGAGTTCCAGAATGCGCTCAAGGAGGCCAAGGAAGGGGACGGCCCCGCAGTGATCGTCGCTCGGGTGGAGCCTTGGCGCTACCTGTCCGGCAGCGGAGCCTTCTGGGACGTGGGAGTGCCTATGACCTCGCAGCGTCCGGGCAGCCAGGAGGGTACTGCAAAGCACTTGGAGGGCCGCGCCCGCCAGCGCTTCTACGCAGCCACCACTGCACCTGACCAGCGCTAAGCGCAACAGGCGGGGCCGTCATGCGACGGTCCCGCCTGACCCATTTACCGGACCAAACTCAGCCTAAATACTGATAAAGGAGTACCAACATGAGCGCATTTACCGTTATTGATCCAGCCACGGGAACCAAGCACGCACAATACCCAGCGGCCACAGATGCAGAGGTAGAAGCCGGTCTGACCGCAGCCCAGGCTACCTACCAGGACTGGTCACGCACCACCACAGTGGCTGAGCGGGCTGCTTTGGCCAAGCGCCTGGCCGAACTCTTCGTGGAACGCAAGGACAAGCTGGCAGCCATCATCAACCGGGAGATGGGCAAGCCCCTCGCGCAGGCGGCCGGAGAAGCAGAGTTCTCCGGTTCCATCGCCGCAGCCTTCGCCGAGCACGCAGAGGAATGGCTGGCCGACGAGGACCTTGAGGTAGCCGATGGTCTGCGGACGTTCTTCCGGTACCAAGGCCTGGGCGTAGTTCTGGGCATCATGCCGTGGAACTACCCGTACTATCAGGTGGCACGCTTCGCGATTCCCAACATCATCCTGGGCAACACCGTGATAGTCCGCCACGCGAGCCAATGCCCGGAATCTGCTCTGGCACTTGAAGAGCTGTTCCGCGACGCCGGCTTCCCGGACGGCGCCTACGTCAACCTCTTCGCCACACATCAGCAGATCTCAGACATCATCGCGGACGACCGCATCCAAGGCGTTTCTCTCACTGGCTCCGAGCAGGTGGGCGCAATCGTGGCTGAGCAGGCAGGCCGTGCCTTGAAAAAGTGCGTGCTGGAGCTCGGCGGTGCCGACGTATTCATTGTTCTCGACACGCACGACCTGGATCAAGCAGTGCGAAAAGCTGTCATGGGACGGATGGGCAACACCGGTCAGTCGTGCAACGGCTCGAAGCGAATCGTCGTGCTGGATAAGCACTTCGATGAGTTCTCCGAAAAGTTCAAGGCAGCCATTGCCGGCCAATCGTACGATAACGGCGACTTTGGCCCGATGTCTTCAGATTCAGCCACTAAGTTCCTGAAGGGGCAGGTACAGGGAGCCATCGATCAAGGTGCCGAAATCCTGGTGGGCAATAACGAACCGCAGGGCAACGTCTTCACCCCGACAGTCATTACCAACATCACTCCTGCCATGGACGTCTACAGTGAAGAGCTCTTCGGACCGGTTGCCCAGCTTTACAAGGTCAGCAGCGATGAGGAAGCCATCAAACTCGCGAATTCGTCGCCGTATGGCCTCGGTTCCGTGGTCATTTGTGATGACCACGAGCGTGCCGAGCGGGTAGGGAACCAGCTCGACGTCGGAATGGTGTTCATTGGCGCCTACGACCTCAGCGGAGCCGATGTACCGTTCGGTGGTGTCAAGAAGTCCGGTTATGGACGGGAACTGGGCAAGGTGGGCATGCTCGAGTTCGCCAACAAGAAGTTGTTCCGCTTCGCCAAGTAATTAACAACGCAACAAGAGGAGGCCGGATCATTGACGATCCGGCCTCCTTTTATTGCGGGTGGAGTGAGGTTGTGCCTAGGCCTGGTAGGTGGTTTTCCCGGAAACCTCCGGAATCTGGACCCAGTCGCCGGAGCCGGCGCTACGCAGCGAGGCATCAACGAGTTCGGAGGCTGACCAGCCATCCGCGGCGGACGGACCCAGTTGTTTCCCTTCGGCCACCGAACGCAAGAACAGTGCCGCCTCAATGGTCTTGAGGTCATTGAAGCCGATGCCGGGGCCGGGTCCGGGCTGGAAGCGGCCGAACTCGCCGAAGGACGGGGGAGTCATGATGGTGCGATAGCCAGTGCGGTCGGTGGCGAGTTCCAATTGGTTCATTCGTTCGAAATTCCAGCGCAATGATCCCTCGGTGCCGTAGACCTCGATGATGTACTCGGCGTGTGGGCCGATGGCGACACGGGTGGATTCGAACATGCCGATTGCTCCACCCTCAAAACGGGCAAGCATGGCAGTGTAATCCTCGTTCTCCACCTCTCGGGTGACGTCGGAAGCCTGACCCATGTCGAAGGAATTCGAGGAGTTGCCAGCTGGGAGCGGCCGGTCCTTGATGAATGTCTCGGTGACGGCGTTCAGCGACGTGATGCGACCCACCAGGAACTGGGCGAGGTCGAAACCGTGGCTCAGTACGTCGCCCAGGACGCCGGATCCTGCACGTGCCTGCTCATAGCGCCAGGTGAAGACTTGGTTTGGATCAGAGGCGTATCCGGTGAGGAGACGGATCTGCACATTGGTGATCTTGCCCAGAGTTCCGGACCTGATCAGCCTGCGCGCTTCTGCCACTGCCGGGGCGTGCCGGTAGTTGAACCCAACGGAGGTGATGAGGCCAGCGGCCTCGGCCCCTTGGGCGACCTCACGGGACTCTTGGGCGCTGCGGCCCATGGGCTTCTCAATCCAGAAGTGTTTACCTGCCTCGATGGTGGCAAGCGCTATTTCATGGTGAAGGAAGTTGGGTGAGCAGATAGATACGACATCCACGTCCGGGTTTTCCAGCACTTTGCGGTAATCCGTGGCCGTTTGCTTGTAGCCGAGCGCGTCTTCGGCGTGATGGCGGCCGGCATCGTCCGGGTCGGCAGCGATCACCAGCTCTGGATGGCGGGGCAGTTCAGGAAAGAACTGCTTGGTCGCCAGATACGCGCGAGAATGCAGCCTCCCCATCCATCCGACCGAAATCAGGCCAACCCCAAGGCGGTTTTGCTGTTCCAAGAGCGCTCCTTAGTCTCTACCGCTGTCCCGCGGTGCTGTGCCGCAGACTGACGGCGGCATCTGTTGATCAGCCTAGGAACGTTGTCAGTGTGCTCTGTGTCTCAATGTGAGACAGCTGGGGGTAGCTGCGCGCTGTTTTAGTGGGACGTACTAGTCCGCCACTGCCAAGCAAGAGGAGCCCGTCGCCGATGATGGACCGCGAGCAACAACTTCGAACGGAACCCCTTCGGGTTCTCATCACTGGTGCAACCTCAGGCGTTGGGGAAGCGACCGCAAGACTCTTCGCCAAGCGGGGTCACCGGCTCGCGTTACTGGCCCGGCGTTCTGAAGAATTGCAGCGTGTGGCAGACGATATCGACGCCGGCGCCCACACGGTGGTTGCCGACGTCGCCGCTGCCAGCGAGGTCAAGAACGCCGTGCGGGGCGCGATCCACACACTAGGTGGCTTGGACGTAGTGGTCAACGCTGCGGGTGTAGCCGGACATGTTGCGTTGGAAGACCTTACCGAAGACCGCTGGCACGAAGTGCTGGAGACAAACTTGTCCGGCACCTTCTACGTGGCGCGGGAGGCTGCACTCCATATGAGACGGTCCGGTGGCGGCTCGATCGTCAACGTCGCATCCGATCTCGCCGCCATGGGCGTGCCAGGCCTTGTTCACTACTGCGCGGCGAAAGCAGGCGTTGTGGGACTCACCCGCGCCATGGCACTGGAACTGGCGCCACTGGTCCGAGTCAACGCCGTTTGCCCGGGACCGATTGACACGCCCATGGTGCGTGAAGGGCTGGCCGCGGCGCCGGACCCAACAGAGGCCCGGAGATTGAAAGAGAGCACTGTGCCGCTGAACCGTCTCGCGGATCCCGACGAAGTGGCAGCAGCCATCTATTTCCTGGCGGTCGACGGAACCTTTGCGACCGGAACCAGCATGGCGTTCGACGGCGGCACCTCGGCCGCGTAGGCATCGTCACCAATTACCTGTCAAGACCGATCAAGCCCAAGGAGCTAAAAGACATGGAAGAGTCGAGCTATAAGGACCTCCGCAGTGCGCGCTGGTTTGCACCCCACGACCTCACAGGATTCGTTCACCGAACAGCGATTCAAGCTGAGGGCTTCTCCCGCTTCGCACTCAAGGACAAACCGGTCATCGGCATCGCGAACTCGTGGTCGGAGCTTGTCAACTGCAATATTCACTTCAAGCTGCTGGCCGACGCTGTCAAGCGCGGTGTCCTCATGGCGGGTGGGCTGCCCCTGGAGTTCCCCACCATTTCCCTGGGCGAGAGTCTCATGAAGCCTTCAGCCATGCAGTTCCGAAACCTCATGGCCATGGACGTTGAAGAATCCATCCGCGCCTACCCGTTGGACGCCATCGTGCTCCTGGGCGGCTGCGACAAGACCGTTCCAGCCCAACTCATGGGTGCTGCGAGTGCGGATGTTCCGACCATCATGCTCACCGGTGGGCCCCAAGAGCCGGCGCACTTCCGTGGTAAGCAGCTTGGTGTCGGCACGGACACGTGGAAGTATGCCGATGAGCTGCGTGCAGGAAAGATCACCGAGGCTGACTTCGACGAGCTTGAGTCGGCTGCCAAGCCCTCTGCTGGACACTGCAGCGAAATGGGAACCGCCTCTACCATGACGTCGCTGGTTGAGGCGCTCGGCATGTGTTTGCCGGGCTCTGCATCAATCCCGGCCGTGGACGCGCGTCGTGCCCAAGCTGCCGAAGCCACAGGACGCCGGGCAGTTGAAATGGCCATGTCACAGGGACCAAAGCCAAGCGAAATATTGACGAAAGAGGCGTTCGATAACGCCATCACCCTCTTGATGGCCGTGGGTGGTTCCACTAACGCAGTAGTGCATCTTCTGGCGCTCGCGAGGCGCGTCGGTTACGAGTTGCCGCTGGATCGCTTCCATGAGATTTCGCAACGTACGCCCCGCATTGTCAACGTCCGCCCCTCGGGCGAGTACTTGGTGCAGCAGCTGTTCCAGGTGGGCGGCATTTCCACGGTGCTCAAGGAATTGGCGCCGCTCCTGAACAAGGACGCCATTACCGTCACAGGTGAGTCCCTCGAAAATGGTTACAACTCGGCCCCCGAACCCGATGGCGTAGTGGTCAGCACGCTCGAAGCCCCATTTGATGCCTCCGGAGGCATCGCCGTCGTCCGCGGCTCCTTGGCACCCAACGGTGCGGTCATCAAGCGAAGCGCGGCATCCAAGGATCTGTTGCAGCACAAGGGATCGGCGGTGGTGTTCGAGGACATTTATGATCTTGGGCGCAGGATTGACGATCCCGAGCTGGACATCACCGAAGACTCTGTTTTGGTCTTGCGAAACAGCGGGCCCGTGGGAGCTCCCGGGATGCCTGAATGGGGCATGCTGCCCATTCCCGAAAGGCTGTTGCGGCGCGGCATCCGTGACATTGTCCGTATTTCCGATGCCAGGATGAGCGGCACCGCCTTTGGAACCACAGTGTTGCACGTATCGCCTGAGGCGGCGGTGGGTGGACCGCTGGCGATAGTCCGGGACGGGGATCCCATTGTGCTGGACGTAGAGAACCAGCGCCTGGACCTGGATATCCCCGCTGAGGAGATCAAGGGCCGACTTGCCGAACTCAAGCTCCCCGAACCGAAATACCGGCGTGGCTACGGACGGCTCTTCATCGATCACGTCAACCAGGCCGACGAAGGCTGTGACTTCGACTTCCTCAAGGGCCTTCCCGATGAGGAACCACAGCGTTTGCCCTATGGCCTCATGAGCGGTTGGCAGGGCGGCTGGTGAGTAGCTACGCGTCCGAACACGAGAACAACCGGGGGAGTGCCGATGAGGGGAAGGCCCGGGGAGCTGTGTCGCGGCCGAAAGTGATGGTGATTGTTCAGGAGGGCCGGCCGCTGCCTCCGCTTGAACGGTTGGAAGCCGAAGCTGATGTCGCGGTGGTGCGCACTGCAGATGAGTTTCGGGCCGCCCAGCCAGGGACGGAGATGCTGTTCCTGAACGATTTCCGGACCAAACTCCTTCGGGAAGTAGGACCCGGCGAGTTGCGCTGGATACACACGTCCAGCATCGGTGTTGACAGCCTCATGACCCGGGAGATCATTGACAGCGACATTGTGGTCAGCAACTCCCGCGGCGTGTGTGAGCGCCCCATCGCTGAGTGGGTCCTGGGGGTGTTGCTGATGTTTACCAAGGATTTGCGCCGCACCATCGAGCTTCAGCAGGCCCGGACATGGCAGCACCGCGAAACCGAGCCACTGCTGGGCCGGAAGGTCTTGGTTGTGGGGCCGGGACCGGTGGGCCGCGAAACCGTCCTTCTCCTCCGTGCTGCCGGAATGGACGTCGACATTGTGGGTCGATCTGCGAGGAATGACGCACAGCTGGGACACATCTCCGGTTTTGATGACCTTGACCGGCTTCTGGGCATCGCTGATGACGTGGTGCTGACATTGCCGCTCACAGAAGAAACCCGCGGCCTGTTCAACTCGTCGCGATTCAAGAAAATGCAGCCCGGAGCTCGCTTGGTAAATGTGGGCCGCGGGGCGGTAGTGGTGGAGCAAGACCTTCTGGAGTCACTTGACTCCGGCCGCCTGGGCGGCGCAGCCTTGGACGTCTTCGAGCATGAGCCATTGGATGCCGCTCATCCGCTGTGGAGCCGGCGGGACATCCTGGTCTCACCTCATGCCTCCGGGGACCTGATCGGGTGGCGGGGAAAAGTGGTGGATTGTTTTGCCCGGAACCTCAGTCTCTGGAAGGCCAATGAGCCCTTGAATGATGTGGTGGACCTGAAAAAACTTGATCCATCTGCTTCTGCCATGGCGCCCAAAAGGCCCTGATAAAGCCTTTTCCCATGGGATATTTCGTGAGCTGAACAGGCCGGAATATCCCATGGGATCCCGTGTCCCAAGCTGGTACAGTGCTTCCACGATCCCCGTCGGTAGTGTGATTCAGCACTCAAAATTTCGCGACGAGGATTACATGTCAAGCACACCAAGAGGTACGACGAAAACGCCGGCTCAAACCCAGGAACACAAGCTCAGCGGCAACATGGGCGTAGGCGAGCTCGTGATGAACGTTCTCGCTTTTTCATCACCGCTGACGACCGTTGCAGGCACACTGCCTGTGATGCTTCTCTTCAGCGGCCATACGGCACCGGGCATCTACCTTCTGGTGACGCTCATGCTGCTGATCTTCTCAGTCGGCTTCGTCAAGATGAGCCGCAGCGTTGAAGCTCCCGGCGGTTTCTATTCATTTGTCACAGCCGGCCTGGGTAAACCTGCGGGCCTCGGCGGAGCACTGCTGGCGCTCTTTGGCTACATCTTCATAGGGTTCTTCGCACCGTCCCTTTTCGCTCTCACGCTCCAGAGCTTCGTGGTCAACACACTGAACGGGCCCGACATCCCCTGGTATTGGTACGGGCTCGGCATCATCGCCATCACCACTCTCTTGGCCTATAACCGCATTGACCTCTCGGCAAAGGTCCTGACCGTTGTCATGCTGCTTGAATCTGCAGTTGTCATCATCTTCGACGTTGCGGCCTTCTCCACAGGATCCGCAGAGGCGGTTCAGGGGATCGGCTTCTCGATGCCATGGATCACCGATGCCGGATTGGGGCTGGCGTTGTTGTTCGCCGTCGGAAACTTTTTCGGGTTCGAGGCGACCGTCATCTACCGGGATGAAGTCAGGAACCCGGATCGCACCATCCCCAGGGCCACGTACATTGCAGTGGTGGGCATCGGATTGTTTTACGCTGTGGCGGCGTGGGCCTACACCTCCTTCATCGGTCCTGACAAAGTCCAGGATGAAGCTGCAGCAAACACAGTGAACCTGTTCAACGATGGTGCCACGGTGCTGGTGGGAAAGATCTTTGCGGATATTGCAATTGTCCTGCTCATCACCTCGATCCTGGCGTCAATGCTCTCGATCCAGAACATCGCCGCCAGGTACAGTTTCTCGCTGGCCGCCGATGGAGCGTTGCCCACGATTCTAGGTCGCGTGCATCCCCGTCATAAGTCGCCCTACATGTCGGCATTGGCCATTGGCCTGTTGTGGGCCGTCGCAACCGTCGTCTTCACCGTCATTGGGGTAGCCCCAGAGGCCTTGTACCCGATTGCAAGCGGGAGCGGCACTTTCGCAGTCCTGCTTCTGATGTTCATCACCAGCTTTGCCGTGCTTGTTTATTTCGTTCGCCGCCGGCGGGTGGACCCGGATTCGGTCTGGAAGACCATCGTGGCTCCGATTATCAGCGTCTTTTTCCTGGGGCTCATCACCTACTTGGCCATCACAAATTACCCGGAACTTATCGGTGGGTCGGCAGTGATGACTGCCATCTTCATGAGTTTCACTTTTGCCTTGTTCTTCGGCGGGATTGTCTACGCATACCTCCTGCGTTCCAAGCGGCCTGATGTTTATGCGCGCTTGGGCCGGCAAAAGATCGACTAACAAAAAAGGTTCCTCTTCCTATATAGACCTGGAGATCTGCAATGACGCATCAAATCAGAGTCGGCCTGTTCGGAACCGGGCGCATAGGTCAAGTACACGCCATGAGCTTGGCTACCCTGGACGAGGCTACGCTGTCTTGGGTTTGTGATCCCTTCATCGAAGGTGCTAAACAAACCGCAGCTGAATTCGGTGGTCGGGTGACCGACGATCCTGATGAAGTGTTCGCTTCAGGTGAGATCGATGCTGTCATCGTGGCCTCTCCCACGGCGACTCATTTGGACCTCGTCGCAAAGGCGATCGAGGCGGACGTGCCAGTCCTCTGTGAGAAACCGATCGACCTGGAAATTTCCCGCGTGAACGCTTTTCGGGAGATAGCGGCTTTGTCAGACGTTCCTGTTGCCCTTGGCTTCAACAAGCGCTTTGACCGCCATTTCGTGGAGCTGAAACGCCGCGTGGCCGCTGAGGAAATAGGAGTTCTGGAGCAGCTGCTGATCACCAGCCGGGACCCGGGGGAGCCCCCGGCAGCCTATCTTCCCCAGTCCGGCGGAATCTTCCGGGACATGACCATCCATGACCTTGATATGGCACGATACTTCATTCCAAATATCGTTGAAGTTTCAGCACAAGGTGCAAACGTATTCAGCGACGCCATCCGTCACGCGGGCGATTTCGATTCCACCGTTGTCACCTTGCGGGGATCCAACGATGAACTCGTGACGATCATCAATTCGCGCCACTCAGCCTACGGTTATGACCAGCGGATCGAAGCCTTCGGGTCAAAGGGGCTTCTGCAGGTGGGGAATAAGAACGATAACCTCGTCCGGCACTGGGGTCCTCGATCCGTTGAATCCATTGGGCCATACCAGGACTTCTTCCTGGAGCGCTATGCAGAGGCCTATCGACTGGAAGTTGCAGAGTTCCTCCGTGCTGTTCGAGGCCTGCCTTCCAGGAGTCCCGGGTTCGAGGACGGCCGTGCTGCATTGATTCTTGCGGATGCTGCGGAGAAATCCGCCCGAACCGGCACTGCCGTTGAAGTGGACCTGAGCTAATCAGGTAATAAGGCCGCCTGCCCTGGGCCGCAGATGTTCCCGCAACGACAACTGCGGCCCAGGCCGGGCATTTTTAATTGTCAGAACGCTGGAGATGTGGTGCCAAGGAAAGGATGGGTAGCCGGACATGAACGCAGCCCATAAGTCAGAGAACTCAATGCAGGCCAGCTGGACACCGCCCGCCGGGTTCTGGGAGAAGGTGGAGCCTGGCGACGCTGTCCGTTTGCAGAGGCCCGGTTGGCCTCCCTATGACGGATACGTGGACGACGCGACTCCCGACGGTGATATCGTCTGGGTTCTCTCGGTGGGTGAGCGTCGACTATTTCACGTAGCCGACGGCTACAGCCTCGTTGCGTGGCCGTAAGCAGCTGATTTTAGCTTCCAGTATTCTCGCTGGAAGCTATTTTTGGTTAAGCAATTGAAACGTATCATTCTCGTGTTCCAAAGTGGCACACATCCACGGAACGCTCATCCGTCAAAGTTCTAGTAAGTGAAACAGTGTGGCGAAGGTCACGCGGTTCGGGGCTTTTGAACCATCCCGAATCAGCAGGTCAAACAACGTAGTTTGATGGACCGCGCCTCAAGTGTTTCACCGGATCATTCACATGGCCCTAACGAACGAGGATGAGATGACCGAAGCACCACCGGCGACCCCTCCACTGGTCGCCCTCAAGGACATACACAAGACATTCGGAGCAGTGTCCGCCTTGCGCGGCGTCAGCATCGATGTCCAGCCTGGCGAGACCTTCGCACTGCTGGGCGACAATGCCGCCGGCAAATCTACGCTCATGAAGGTACTGACGGGCGTGTACCAACCAGACCGAGGGTCCATCGAACTGGACGGCAAAGCCACTGAGTTCCCAACCCCATCAGCTTCACGCGATCAGGGCGTGGAGATGGTTTACCAGGACTTCGCCTTGGCGGACAACCTTGATGTTCGTTCCAACATCTTCCTGGGCCGGGAGCCGCAGAAGAACATCCTCGGCCCCCTATTGCGGATCATCGACCGCAAAAAGATGGAACTCGAAACCAAACGGGTACTCGAACGCTTGGACATCCCCATCAATCCACGGCTCAAGGTCAAGAGATTGTCAGGCGGACAGCGTCAGGCAGTCGCCATTGGCAGGGCGTTGGCATTCGATGCCCGCTTGATCATCATGGATGAGCCCACGGCAAACCTGTCGGTAGCCAAGGTGGACAAGCTCATTGAAGTGACCCAGCGCCTCAAAGATCTCGGCATTGCCGTCATCATCATCACTCACCGGCTGGATGAGGCATTTGCCGTGGCAGACCGTTTCGCGGTGATGCGCCAAGGCCAAGTAGTGGGTCGCTTCCGGGTTGGTGAGGTTACTGAAGCGCAGGTAGCGCACCTTATCTCCCACGGCACGTTGGATGACTATATCGACGACGGCGCCGGCATCCCTGACAACCGCCGCAAGATCGGAAGCACCTCATCGATGGATGTCGTTGATGTGATGGCCGCTCCTGGCACTACGAATGCGAGCCACTCATGAGTCTCACCATGGAAAACATCAAGACCAAACTCGGGCCGGCTGACCTTAAAGAAGGAATGACCGCCACCAAGATCAAGCGCTTCATTGGTGACTATGGGATCATCATTCTTTTCGTGGTAATCCTCATTTTCCTCGCAGCCGTTGCGCCAAACTTCCTGACCCTGAACAACATCGTCAACGTGGTCCGGCAGTCGTCCATCATCGGACTGATCGCCCTCGGGATGACGTTCATCATGATTACCGCCGGCATTGATCTTTCCGTCGGCTCAATAGTGGCCTTGGCAGGTATGACCTTTGCATTGCTTGCCCCGGCAAGCGGTGGCGCGTTCTGGCTACCGCTGATTGCAGGCCTTGCGGTCGGCCTGTTGGTTGGCTTCCTGAGTGCAGCGTTAGTGGTTTGGGGAGCCATCCTGCCGTTCCTGGCAACACTGGCGACGATGGCCATTGCCCGCACGGCAGTCCTGGTCATGACGGACGGGCAGGTTGTTTCCGGTCTCAGCGGACCTGCTGAATGGCTTGGGTCCGGTTTCATCGGCCCGGTTCCGGTCCCGGTGATTATTTTCTTGATCGCCGCAGTTATCTGTGAGTTTGTTCTCAGCCGCACCAAATTCGGTTCGCATGTATATGCCGTAGGCGGCAACGAAGAGTCAGCCAAGAAAGTGGGCATCTCCACCAGCCGGGTGCTCTTCACCGTTTACCTCATCGGTGGCGTGACAGCCGCGCTGGGCGGACTGGTTCTTACCGCCCGTCTCGACGGGGCTGCGCCCGTAGCTGGCACCGGCTACGAACTTCAGGTGATTGCCGCCGTCGTCATTGGAGGAACGAGTCTCTTCGGTGGCGTAGGCACCATCCGCGGAACGGTCATCGGTGTCCTCCTGCTGGGCGTGGTCATGAATGGCATGAACCTGATGGGGGTCTCGTCGTACTACCAGCAAGGAGTCCAAGGCGTCATCCTGGTGCTCGCCGTGCTGCTGAACCGGTGGAAGTCTGACTAGCCACTGCAATAACTGAAATGCCCCGAACCCAATGGGGTCCACAGAACCAACAATCTCCTCAGCAATCAGAACCATTGAAAGGAACCATCATGGGAATGCGACAGAAGCTCGCCATAACCACCGCTATGCTGGCCGCTGGAGCCCTCACACTCACCGGCTGCGGGGGGAGCAGTACCCCCGGCACGTCGGAGGCTGCCGGCAAGTCCTACAACATTGGCGTTGTGGTTCTTGACCTTCAGGACCCGGACCTGGCGCACATGACGGACGCCATGAAGAAGACGGCCGATGAAAAGGGCGTCAAGCTCAACATCACCGACTCCAAGAAGGACGTAGGAAGTGAGCTCAACCAGGTTGAGGATCTTCTCACCCGTCAGGTAGACGCCGTCATCATGCAGCCTTTGGATGGCGAGGCCAGCCAGAACGCAGCGAAGCGTGTCATCGCGGCCAACATACCGCTGTTCATTCTGTCCACCGAGTTCGCCGAAGGTTCGGACGTTGGATACAAGAGCTACATCGGTGTGGATGACACCGTGGCCGGTGAAATGCAGGCTGAGTACCTGAACAAGGCTCTTCCGGAGGGCGGCAACATTGTTTTCGCCGCGGGCATCTACGGTGCCTCCTGGACCGATCGCCGCAAGAACGGCTTCGACAGCAAGATCAACAAGAACTTCAAGATCGTGGCTGAATTCCAGGCGAAGGGAAGCCGTGACGACGCCAAGCGCAACATGGAAGACACGCTTCAGCGCTTTAGCGCCGGCCAGATCGACGCCGTCGTGGCCAACAATGACGAAATGGCCATCGGTGCAGCCTCCGCTATTGCTGACGCGGGACGAACCGCCGAGTTCAAGGCCGTAGTCGGCGTTGACGGTACTGAACCAGCCATGCAAGACATCAAAGCCGGGACAATGACTGCCACCGTCCGTCAGGACTCTGCTGGCCAGGGCGTCAAGGCAGTTGAGGTTGTCACGGACTTCCTCAAGGGCGGGAACGTGGAGAACCGCTACACGCTGCCGTTCACGCTCATCACTAAGGACAACCTTTCCGAGTTCTTGAAGTAAGCAGCAAGATCAGTCAAGCGGGCACAGCGGGTTTATCCGCTGTGCCCGTTCTGTTTTGGCACAATCCAGGGCATACCGCGGCTGCCTACACTTCTTCCTGAAACCTACGAATGGAGAACGCAACCATGCCCCATGGTGACAGCGGCGACACGGCTTTGAGGCAGTTGCTCGCCCGGTTGGAACATCACGGCGTCGAGGTGGACGACTCTTCGCGAAGGCTGTCTGAATACTCCTACGATGCATCGAATTATCGGGTAAGACCCGCCGCCGTGGCTTTCCCAAAAAGTGTCAATGACGTACGAACAATCGTGCGCCTATGTTCGGCGTTGGCAGTACCGATGACGACGCGCGGCGGGGGTACCTCGATGGCAGGGAACGCCATCGGCGACGGTTTGGTGATGGACCTCTCCCGCCGCATGAATGCAGTAGGGGCTCTCGACGCCGAAGATAGAACAGTTTGGGCCGACGCTGGGGTTGTCCTCGGTGAGCTGCGCGCCCACGTTGAAAAGGCCACGACGGGTACTCTGACATTTGCACCGGATCCTTCCTCCCTGACCCGGGCCACCATCGGTGGTTCCATCGGCAATGACGCCTGCGGAAATCACTCCGTGGCCTATGGGCGTATGACGCATCATGTGCGGGAAGTGGATCTTGTCACTGCTGACGGCGCTTACCTGAGGGCCGGGCGTGGCTTTCTCCGCGCTGTTGACGAATCCGACACCCACTCCGTTGCTCGCGCGCTGGAGCTCACTGAGGGCCTGGAGGCTTTGGCCGCAAAAAACATGGCCAGGCTACGTGTTGAACTTCAAGCCATTCCCAGGCAGGTTTCCGGGTACCACGTGGGCCATCTGCTGCCGGAACACGGATTCGATGTTGCCGCCGCATTGGCAGGCAGCGAAGGTACGTGCGCTGTCGTTGTTCGCGCAAAAGTGGGCCTCGTAGCCAAACCCCTCACCACAGCCCTACTGTGTCTGGGCTACCGCGACACCATCGACTCCGCACGTGATGTCACTTCCATTTTGTCCGCCAAGCCGAGCGCCATCGAGGGGCTGGATGTTTCGATCGTGGACATCATGAGGCACCGGCGAGGAGCCGCCAGCGTTGAGTCGTTGCCTGGGGGGGAGTGCCTTCCTCATGGTGGAGTTTTCGGCTGATACTTTGCAGCTGGCCGACACTTCCTGTCAGGAATTGGCCGACAAGCTCGGCGCGAACGGGCGCGTTGTCGATTTCAGGATCGTCACTGACCCTGTTGAGCGGGCAAAGTTGTGGCGTGTGCGTGAAGACGGCGCCGGACTCTCGTCGCTGCGGATCGACGGAGTTCAAACGTGGCCGGGTTGGGAAGATTCTGCTGTGGCCCCTGAACGGCTTGCCGACTACTTGGCGGACCTTCTTCCACTGGTGCAAAGGTACGGCTACACCGCCCTCATGTACGGCCACTTTGGAGCAGGGTGTGTGCACATGCGATTGGACTACGACCTCCGCAGCGACTCCGGACGCAAGGTCTTCAGTGACTTCACCCGTGACGCGGCTGACCTGGTGGTGACCCATGGTGGCTCGCTGTCCGGCGAGCATGGCGACGGCAGGGCACGCAGCGAATTGCTGGAAGTTATGTATTCCCGGGAGATGATCGGCATCTTCAGGGCCTTCAAACACCTCTGGGATCCGGCACAAATCCTCAACCCCGGGATCATCGTTCATCCAGTTCCTTTCGCTGCCTCGCTGGCCTTGGAAGGTGTCGTCAAGCCTGGACCCACCCACGGTGAGCTGACCGCAGACCCGGGTGCCGCCGTCGTGCTTTCCTCTGGAAATCGCGAACTGCTGAAGGTCTCCAGTCCATTTGTGGGTAACTCCCACGCCTGTATCGGAGTGGGCAGGTGCCGTTCCACCAGCGGCGGGTTTATGTGCCCCAGTTATCGGGCCACGAAGGATGAAAAGGATTCGACCCGCGGCCGTGCGCGGGTGCTGCAGGAACTGACCCGGGCAAACGGCAACAGCAAGGATGGCTGGTCAAGCCCGGAAGTCCGGGAGGCCCTGGACCTTTGCCTCTCTTGCAAAGCCTGCTCCACGGATTGCCCCACAGGTGTAGACATTGCCGAGGCAAAATCAGAATTGGTCGACGAGTACTATCGTGGGCGGATCCGGCCGTTCACGCATTACTCCATAGGGTGGCTGCCGCGGTGGCTTCCGCTGCTGACGCGGGTGGCGCCACTGGCCAACCTGGGAGCATCATTCCGGCCGTTCAGGCTTGCGGGGGAGTGGCTGGGCATCAGTGCCCGACGACGGCTCCCGGCTTTTGCGGCGAACGGTCGGATCCGAAAGCGGGTGCGGGAAGCCGAATTTGCGGACAATGCCGACATCTTGGTGTTCATCGACAGCTTTACCCGCGCCTTTAGGCCCGAGGTGGTTCCGGCTGCTGCCCGCGTGCTCCGTGACACGGGCAAATCTGTAGGCTGTACGCCGGACGCCTGCTGCGGTCTGACGTGGATCTCCACCGGGCAGCGCGAAGGGGCCCGACGGCGGTTGGCTCAGTTGATCAGCAAGCTCGACGACGGCACGGACCGGGACATTGTTGTCCTTGAACCCAGTTGCGCTGCCACCATCCGGGACGAAGGTCCGAAACTGGTAGGTGGCGACGCTGCTGAGAGGGTCGCGGCCAGAGTTCGATCCTTCTCCGTCGCCGTGGACGAGGCCGTTACTCGAGGATGGAAACCGAAGGCCCTGCCGCCCGAATCAGCAGTATTGCAAACGCACTGCCATGAGCATGCCGTGTTCGGTTCGGGCGCCCAGAAACGGGTCCTGGAAGCCTGGGGAGTTTCCAGCTTGGTGGAATCATCCTCGTGCTGTGGCGTGGCCGGCAACTTCGGTTTCGAGGCAGAGCACTTTGACATGTCGATGAAAGTTGCGGAGCACTCGATCATTCCGTCAATTGGTCAGGCTGATGCTGGTGCACTGGTTCTTACGGACGGGTTCAGTTGTGCCATGCAGGTCTCACAGGTGGACCCTGAATACACCAGCAAGCATCTGGCCGTGGCGCTGGATCCGTTTAGCGCCCGATGGGCGGACTGAATGGAGTACTTTGGGGTCTTCCTGGTTCTAGTGGCTGCCGGGTTGCGCTTGGTTGGCGACCACTTGGCCAAGCCCGGCCCGCAGCCCCGGGCTACAGCAACAATGCGAGGTGTCCACAGCGTCCCGCCTCGTGCAGCGGCGCTTCTGATTGCCGCGTCCGGGATCTTCATCTTTGTTGTCAGTATCAGTTCGCGTTGAGTCCGCGAATTCTATTGTGCGGTGTCTCAAACTGACACGGATTGAAAGGTCTGCAGGAACCCAAACTGGAATTGACCAAAAGGCACAACTAATTCTTAAGGGTTGATCCCGATGATGAACAGAAAGCTCGCACAAGGGCGGCACGTTGAGTGGCTGCGAACCTCACCTCACTCCAGTGAGACGGATCCCGGAGAGCGTAGCGACCATTCGCTAAAGCGGTCTGGCAGAACTGTTCATCGACTCCTGCAGGAAATGTCGGAGGGCCGCGATACGAGTGATGCGTGGCCGTGGCCGATTCGGGGCATCTAGACCCTCCAAGCTGCGGTCCGTAGCGCTTGTACCTGGCACTGTGTTCAAGCGCTACGGCCCGCTTTCTTTCCTCTCACGGGAGAACTGAGGGCGTGGTGAGTCTCCAGGATTTGGCTTTCATTGCCTGTGAACCTGGAAAGCTGCTGGTGGAGATACTGGCGCCGGCTGCTCCTGGTCCATACGTAGAAGCATTCATGGAGGCCGTCCAGTCTCTTGAATCAGTCGCAATCAATGGTTTCAAGAAGATGAAAGATGGCGTCCTTCTCGACTACGACGAGCGTTCCATAGGTGCGAAGGACCTCGAGGCTTTCTTAGCGGCTGCCTATTCAACGGTCACCTATGACCATGGCGAGCATCGTCCATCTACGCACATCTTGCCGATCACGTTTGGAGGTCCGGCGGGACCGGATCTGGCTGTGGCAGGCGTCCTTTTAGGTACGTCGGAAAGCACCCTGATCAGGCGGATCTGCCGAAGTAGACACACTGTGAGAATGTTCTCGGAGCCCGGGGCATCTGCGCTCCTCGAATTGCCGTGGTCGGACAGTGGCCTCCAAACACTTCAGGCGAGCAGATCCAAACGGGCTGTGCCTCCAGGGTCGCTGACCCTATCTGGGGCGGGACTGACCATTGCCAGCCGGGCAGCCTATTCAGACGAACTTATCATCGGGCGGGTGACCGAGAGATCGGTCGGAACTGCCGCGCTCCTGCGAATGGGCGATCATATGTGGCTGAGAGGACGGTTGGATTATTCCTCTTTGCTAACGAGTGTTCGTTAGCTAAGGTGGAGTCATCACTGTCGATCAACGGGGTGGGTGATGTGAGCGAGTCGCCGCGACTGCAAGCTAATGCCGCTGTCAGAAAATTCCTGTCAGGGCGTGATTGGTCAATGCAGACTCCGACCCGGCGCCGAATCGTGGCGGGCTTCCTGCAACTCGCTGCGACCCGCGGTTTTGAGTCAGTCAGCCTGCGCACCTTAGCCAGAGAGGTGGGTATGCAAGCACCCAGCATCTACTCGAGCTTCCCAGGGGGAAAAGACGAGATCGTGGCGGAGTCGCTCCGGTGGTTTACGCATGCCTTTGCTTACGACCTTCTGGCTGGAGCCGAGAAAGCGACGTCTGCCGAAGAGTACTGGGCTGCGCTTGTCCAAGGCCACCTGGCTCAGCAACTGCAAAGACCGGAACCGAATATATGGGACCTACTGGTCGCTACGGACAAGGTGGCACGCTTTCTAAAGGACGAGGTCCGCGCAGAGGCCGACCTTTGGACCAGCCTCCACCAAGACATGTACATTGCTGCAGCCGATGAGATGGGGCTCAAGCTCTCGGCCTCTACCGTCCAACAGATACTCACCGTGCTTGACGGTGTTGGTCGATGGGCCGATCGGAGCGGCGGGGACCAGGAACTTTCTCTGCTGACTGTCCGGGCTGTGGCCCTGACTCTTTCCATCGCCGAGATCAACGCCGAAATCCGAAGTGCCGTCTAGCTCCACATGCGGCAATAGTACGGCCTACCCGGTCTCGCTGGGGCATCCACTGGAAGGTGTCCCAAGGTGGCACAAGGGCGCGACGCCGGCCATCGATACTGTGATTCGGAACTCATAACCAAGTGACGAGGCCTACATGCAACACAAGACAATTGACGCTCCTCAGGCGACGCGCCATGCCCAGGAAACCCGACTCAGCGGCAACATGGGGGTGGGGGAACTTGTGATGAACGTGCTGGCATTCTCGTCACCTCTGGCCACCGTGGCGGGAACTCTCCCCGTTCTCCTGATGTTCAGCGGCCAGACCGCCCCAGCTATCTATGTCCTTATAACTCTGATGTTGCTGATGTTCTCTGTGGGCTTTGTGAAGATGAGCCGGAGCGTCAAGGGACCTGGCGGCTTCTACTCCTTCGTTACGGCCGGCTTGGGAAAGCCTGCTGGTCTTGGAGGCGCCTTTCTTGCGCTGTTTGGCTACATCTTCATCGGATTCTTTGCACCTTCGTTCTTCGGTGTGACCCTTAACGGTTTCGTCATGAATTCCCTGAATGGCCCGGATGTCCCTTGGTATTGGTACGCGCTAGGCATTATCGCTGTGACCACACTCCTTGCGTATAACCGCATCGATCTCTCGGCGAAGGTGCTCACTGTCGTCATGCTCTTGGAAGTGGCCGTGGTGGTGGTGTTTGACATCGCGTCCTTCTCAGCCAACGGGATGGAGGCAGTTCAGGGAGCGGTCTTTGCCCTTCCCTCCCTGGGGGATGCAACTCTGGGCCTGGCGCTGCTTTTCGCCGTCGGGAACTTCTTCGGATTTGAAGCGACCGTTATTTATCGCGATGAGGTCAAGAACCCTGACCGGACCATACCCAGGGCGACCTACATCGCGGTCGTCGGCATTGGGCTCTTCTATGCCCTTGCGGCGTGGGCGTTCATTGCTTTCCTGGGCCCTGACAACGTACAGGCCGCGGCGGAGTCCAATACTGTGAACCTCTTCAACGACGCCGTTGCAGCTCTGGTTGGGAAGATCTTTGCGGATATTGCTGTGGTGCTGCTCATTACGTCGGTACTCGCGTGTATGTTGTCGATCCAGAACATCGCGGCGCGGTACAGCTTTGCATTGGCGCGAGATCACGCGTTGCCAACGGTTCTTGGGCGGGTGCATCCCAAGCACAAGTCACCGTTCGTTTCAGCACTGGCCGTCGGAGTTATCTGGGGTGCCGCTACGGTCGTCTTCACAATTCTGGGCGTAGCGCCTGATGTCCTTTATCCAATTGCCAGCGGAAGCGGTACTTTTGCAGTGCTGCTCCTGATGTTCATTACGAGTTTTGCTGTGCTCGTTTACTTCCTGCGGCGCCGCAGCTTTGCACCTGAATCTATTTGGAAGAGCATCATAGCTCCACTGGTCAGTGTCATTTTCCTCGGCGTCATTACGTACCTGGCTATCACCAACTACCCTGAACTGATCGGCGGTTCAGCCCTGCTCACTGTGATCTTCATGAGCTTTACCTTCGCCCTGTTCTTCGGCGGCATCTTTTACGCGCTCTTCCTCCGATCCAAGCGTCCCAACGTTTATGCGAGGCTGGGCCGGCAGAATGTCGACTGATCCGCATCGGGACCTTTCCGCCTTCTTCTCTTTCCCCAAGCGAATCGCCACGGTCGCTCGCTGCTGCCAATGTTAGGAGAATCCCAATGAACAGCTACTACCCGCTCGCTCTTCTGCTCGCGCGACAGGAAGCGGCGCAAAGCGCTCTGGAAACGGCAAACAGCGCTCTTCCACACGCCCCTGTCGTCCCTGTCCACGAAGGATCGTCACATCCTTGGTTGGATGCCCTGCGCGGGCGCGTTGCAACGATTCTCCATCGCGTTGCGTGGGCACTTGAGCCAGAGGATCACATCGGCATCGATCACTAGCCAGGCTTTTCGCGCCAGTAGCGGGTGGACTGATTGCGCTTCCGCGCTCCGATCCATGAACTCAATCTCCCGGACGGTGCCAGGGCTTGGACACGGCACCGTGTAGAGGCCCAGCCCTAGCCCGATACCCCAACAGGGCATCATCGGTCGGCTGTTCCCTTCAGGGCATGTCGAGCCGGGTTTTGTAGGCGGTGTTTTTGTTGGTGTTCCAGCCGGCGATGATGCCGGCTCCGAGCATCTGATCGGTGAGACGTGCGAAGCGGTAGCCGGGGTCCGTGTCTAGGGCGAGTTGCATGTATTGGTGTGCTTTGGACCCCCTGCCTTCCCACCAGCTGATGTAGCCAATGGTGGTGAGGATGGGTGCCGCGTGTTGTGGGCTGGTCCGTGTGTAGGCGTGGAGGAGGAGTTGTTGCGCCCATTCGACACGTGACCATTTTGGCGCGGTCTGGGTTTGGGCGAAGAGGATGTGTTGGGGTGGTTCGTCGATGCCGGGGATGTCGGCCATGAGCCGGTCGCGGATGTGGGGGAATTGGAAGTTCGCGATGAGGGTGGCGCACTCGGTGTCTGTGGGGAAGTCGTTGCATTCCAGCATCGTCGTCCAGAGTTGTCTGGCTTGTTCCGCAGCTTGTCGCGGCGCCTGGGCTCGGATGGTGTTCATGAGGTTTTCGACGGCGATGGCGTGGTCTGCTTCCTGGGCTGGCGCAGGGAGGACGATTTGGTTGGTGGGTTCGATGGTGCTGCCGCGGTAGATGAATTCGGCGTTGACGCGGCTGTATTCGGTGGTGCTGAGGGGCAGGCTGATGTCTTGTCCGGGTTCGCTGTCGTAGGGGGAGTAGGTGTTGTCGTCGACGAAGATTCCGTCACGGATGGTGATGCCGTTTTCGGCGAGGACTCCGGTGAGTGCGGCGATGGTTGCTGCGTGTGGTTTGGGCTGGCCGGGTTCGCAGTAGTGTGAGGTGTAGAGGGCGAAGACGATGCTCGTCGCGCTGGTGTCGCTAGTGAGGTAGCTGCTGACTGTCCTGGCATAGGCGAGTTCTGTTCCGGGTTGTCGGGGGAGATCGATGCGGAGGGTCGCCCCGACCTTGCCTTTGTCCAGGGTGATGCAGACTAAGCTCTCGTTGGGCCAGAAGCCGAGGGTGTGCCCGATGAAGCTCAGCAGGTCTGCCGGGTCTTTGATGGTGAGCGCATTCATTGTCCTGTTCCTTTGCCCTTATTGGTGAGACTGTGGTCGTTGGTCCTGTGGGTCGTTCTGATAGGAGACCTGTGCGCTGGGGAAGGCCGGAGCAACTTGGGGTACCGGGACAGGGCCGGAAGTTTCAAGAGGAGATTGGCGACGTAGGTGCGCCGAGCGAAATTTCCGGTTTGGGTCCGGCGCGGTAGCGCCCTGGCTGCGCGAAGGGCCACCCAGCGATGATCGGGATATCAGAATGACAAACAGCGTTGTTGCTTCTGCCTATTCATGGGCAGCCCGATGTGCAGCGTCATGACTGAGCGGCCCTAGTCTTCGGCATGTGGCATCGCTTGGCGGGGCCGCTGCGCCGGATGGGCCGGGGGACTGCTTTCAGTCCCGACATATGCGCCGTTATCGGCACCTGCATGACTTGACTTCAGTTGCCAGCCACCACGCTGGTTTCCGGATTGACTTCTAATTCGCACCGGTAGGGACGATTTACGGCAGGAATGTGCAACATGCACTACCTCCGAGAAAAGCGAGGCCAGAAACGCGTCAAAACACTGGGCTTCCGTCTTTGCCCGCAGTGTGGGGACGACATGTCAAGAGCCAGACAAAATTCTATGTATTGCAGCACAAGGTGTCAGACAGCAGCTTGGGTCGACGCAAACATCGACGTTGTAAGGCTGAGGCGTCGCATGTCCCAAAGCAAGAGAAAAGCAGCCAAGTACGGCAATCCTGGTTACAAAGACTTCGGTATCCAAGACTGGCTCGACCTCGTGAAATTTCTGGATCATCGGTGTACCTACGGTGGAGAACAACTCGATGCCAGCGAACTGGAGTTGGATCACATTGTCCCATTGAGACGCGGCGGCGCCCCCACCGTCTCTCCAACATCACGGCGGCTTGCAGCCCATTCGATCAAAGCGGGATCGGCCACTCTTGATCGAATGGGCTCCGAAGCGCCTAGGCGGAAGGCCCCGTTGGGACAAGACTGCTCCACGGGGGCAGTGATCGAGCCCATGGAAACAGGAAGAGCGGAGAGGGAACGACGGCCTTCTGCCTCACATCAAGAGGTTGGCTGCATCATTCCCCGAACTAGCAAGGGCGATTGAGCTAAAGGAGTCATTTTTCAGCAATGCACCGAAATCGGACCAGTGCCACCGGAGGAATAAGCGTCAGGTGCATAATTCCGGGGCAGCTGCGGTTTCATCGACTCAATCGACGGGTAAGAACCGCCGGAGGAAATTACGGCGTCGGCCGCGGTCAAATCCGTTAGACGAAGCCGACGTGTCCTAAGGGTGGTGGGCTTCCTTTGGGCCTGAGGACGGCCTCCGTCTCTCCGCCGGCAAGCCGTTCGATGGTTGGGGTAGCTTCATCGCGTTGCGGGAAAACACTCCACTCAATACCGTTTCGGAAGACTGATGCCTGTAGCACTAGTTGGATCAGGTGCGAAGGTGGATACGCACATCCCAGACTGTGTGGGTTCATGGCTTTTAGATATGCTGCTGCTACGGAACGGGACTTGGAGGTTGGTTGTCAGAACAAATTGCTGTGGTGGGCTCCGGCGATATCGACTTTCGATTTCTCCAGACGCGGTTCGCGGGTCCTTCGGGTGCCCGAGACGCATTTGAACGGCTTATAGCAGACATTGTCGGTATCGTTCATCCCGATGTTCAGGAAGTTCAAGCGAACCCGGGCGATTGGGGCATTGACGCCTATGTCGGCGACCTTGGAAAAGACGGTGAAGTCCATGTCTGGCAGTCGAAGTACTTCATTGACGGGTTTGCTAAGACGCAGCAGGGCGATGTTCGAGAATCGTACAAGTCAGCGCAAAAAGCTGCCGAGGAGAACGGCTACAAAATCGTGACTTGGACGCTCTGCGTCCCTTGCGAACTGGATGGTCCGATGCTCACCTGGTGGGAACGGTGGAAAAAGAAGACTGCCAGGGACGATAACCTCGTGGTTGACCTCGAGACCGCAGGGCGACTGAGGCGCCGGCTGCAGTCAGCGGCAGCGGCGGATGTCCGGAACAACTACTTCTCGCCTATTTTCACAGTTCCGTCGACAACGTCTGAACCCGAAGAGCCGCGGGGGTTGGAGGAACTCGTTGACGACACGCAGTACGACGGTGCACTCTTCGTTCGCCAGATGGGCGAAGCCGGTTTGCCAGAGACGTTCGCTGCCAGAGAGGCCTTCTTCAACGCTGAGATCTTGGAGCGAGAGGTTACCGACAAGGGAATCCGCCCCGAAGTTATAGCGCTCTCGACGTGGCGCGTTCGGGTCTCGTCGACTTGGTCGACGGCCTTTAACACAGCATGTCAGATGTCGACGGACCGGCGTTTACCGCAATTATATGGTGAAGTACTAGGAGGCATTGAGACGAGTCACGCGCAGGAGGCCGCGAGTCTCCGAGCGCACGTCCTCCACGGCGTGGGCTTACTCCATCAAGCCGTGGACAATGGTCGCGCGGGCTGGGTTCGTGACTGGCGTGATGTCGCGAAAGACCACCGTGCAAAGGGCGGGGTCGGCGCTTCCAACCGAAATGATGAGGAAAGACTGGATGGCGCACCGTGAACGCGAACGCAGATCCCGAGGAAAACGCTGCATCGACACTGCGTGCGGAGTCCGTTCCTGCCTTTCGCATGGCCCAGATCATGCTCGTACTGGTCGGTGCACAAGCCCAAGAGTTCAAGCTTGATCTTGAGCGGCTCTCGGTCATCGAATTCCTGTCAGCTAACCCTTTCCTGGTGCTGGACACGGAATCTCCCGCATCCACTCAGCTACGGCTCCAAGGATTCGGCCGCCATTCCATCACCTACGCCTCGCCGAGCCAGCGCTTCGTATCTCGTCGGGAACGAGTGACGACGGACCTCGCCCAACTAGTCGCTTTTGGGCTCGTGCGACTCACCGTGAGTGCGGGACAAAGAGTATTCACCGTCACTGAGCTTGGGCAGAATGCAGCGGACAGTCTGTACTCTGTGTACGCCGACGCATTTCGGCTCAGTGTTGCGACCGTTGCTCCACTTGTGATGAAACTATCTGCATCGAAAATGCGGGAGCAGCTCGAAGCGTGGCTTCGGGTGGACCCGGTACTTTTTGACCTTATTGATAGTCCGACAATCGATGAGTTCGAGGCTGAAGCATTCGGGCTCGCATCGCGCGATATGCTTTTCTAGGAATCGACCTCATGACGAATCTTCCAGCATTCAACATACGAGCCCTCCGTTTGGTCGGACCAAAGCATTCGTACCGTGTCGACTTCACAGACTCGCATGACAAGGAGCAGATCCGCCGACTGTCGATTATCGCCGGTGAGATAAGCACTGGTAAGACCACCGTGCTGGAGTTCATCGATTGGTGCCTCGGCGCGAAAGAGCACCCCGAACATGATGAGGTGCTAGCGAACGTACGATCCGCTCAACTTGCCATCGATGTGGCGGGAACGAGCGATGCCAGCCGTGACTACGTCATAGAGCGAGCGCTGGGCACGCAGAGAACCAGTGCCTACCTTTACACCGGCGACCTCGACACAATGTCTAGCACACCAGTTAGGTCCTTCACGTCAGAACCCGCCGACGCAGATTCCCTGTCCTACTATCTCCTGCAGCTGTGCGGTCTTAGCGGGCTGCGTCTCGACCAGTCACCGACTCAGACCGACTCAAAAACTAACGTACTTAGTTTCCGCGACTTGCAGCCGCTCTGGTTTCTAACAAATCGCAGACTCGACAACGGCGACCTTGCCTACGAAAGACAACCTCACCGTTCCATCAAGCTCAATCAAGTCGTAAATATCCTTTTCGGCGTCTCAGATAATGAGCAGTCGTCACTGTCGCGTGCCGTGGAAGAACTTGGTGCGGAGGAACGGGAGCTCGCACGGGCTGTGCAGACGCTTCGAATGTTCCTGACGGACGCGGGAGTCACCACCATCGAGGAGATCGACCGAGAGTCGGACCGGCTCAAAATCCACGCAGCGGAACTTAACGCACGGAAGCGGGCTATGGACGCCAACATTTCCGCCCGAGGTGACTTCACCTCAGAGCTACGTGCAAACTACGCCCGGAACGAAAAACGAGCACAGCGCATCCAAGCTGAGCTGCGAGACCGGGAAACTCTTGCGCGGCGCCTCGAACCCCTCCGGGCACAGTATGCCGACGAAATACGGCGACTTGATCTAGTCGCTGAATCGTTGAACCTCTTTGACTCGCTCACCGTGGTGGCGTGCCCAGCCTGTCAGAGCAAGCTCCAAACACCGCCCCAGATCGTCGGTAGTGAGTGCACATTGTGTCACTCTCACCTAACCGTTGACGTCGCCAATGGGCAGAGCGTTCCTGATCTAAGTACGGAACGACGCAGCCTCGTGCGCCGGCTGAACCAGCTCCTAGGTTTCGCTCAGGAAGTGCGTGCAGAGGGCGACAAGCTGCGAAGGCAACTGAGCGCTGCCAACGCAGACGTTCGAGAAGCGCAATCAGCGCTTGACCGGATCTCCGGCGAAATTGTCTCCCCCTTCTTGGTGCAACGGGACGAAATTCAGATGTCACTCGGCGACACTCGCGTCGAGCTGAAGACGATGCTCCGAGCGCGGCAGATGCTGCTGCAATTGCGGCAAAAGGAGGTCGAACTTATGCAGACATCAGCAGCCCTCAAGGAAGCCAGATCGCGCAAGGCACGATACCTGGAAAAAGCGACCTCCCGGGACGCGACGCTCACCCTGATCGGCGAACGCATTTACAGCATCCTTGAAGACTTCGCCTATCCGAAGATCAATCTCGTTCATCTTGACAGGAACCTCGTACCGTTCGTTCGGGGGCGCCGATATGACAAGGTCGGTTCATCCGGGGCTATGACGCTCATCGCACTTGCCTGGGAACTCGCGCTCTTTGAGCTAGCCTTCGAGCAGGGCTCAGGTCATCCTGGATTCGTCATCATTGACAGCCCCCAAAAGAACCTCGTCCCCGGAACGGTTGCTGTCCCAAGCTCCTCGGCTGGTGACATCGACGACGGAGCAGAAATTGGCCGGCTTATATCTGCCAGCCGCGGCAACATTGTGGAGAACATCTACCGTCACGTCGATAGTTGGCTCGCCAAGCACCCCGGCGCGCAGATTATTTTCGTCGATAACCAACCGCCCTCTGTGGCCAACCAGCACATAGTTGTTCGTTACTCGCAAAGCCCTGACGATCCGCCTTACGGTCTCATCGAAAACGAGGATGGTCGTGCGTAGATGTGTGGGATCTGGATGTGAACAGGTCACCCGCTCATCTCAGGACTCGTAGATTGCCGCCTACGGGCCCATGGCGAACGTAAGTGATTGTGGGGCCGGGTGGGGCTGGTCAGCTGTCTACCAACCAGGCGAAAAAACACGCGCGTCAAATATCGGTACACGCTGTGCTGCTCGCCGAACCACACGATGGCTACTGGTCGTGTTGCAATGGGCGGATTTTACGAACCTGAGCCGCGCCGCCCAGACCTCGCACGCCTGCCCTACCTTTAGTCGCGGCCTAACGGGCGGTGTTGAGGGCGATTACTGCTGGTGCCTAGCTATGGGTTATCTTTTGGGAACAGGGCCGCAACCAGGAGCGCGTGTCATTCAGCGGATCGGGGAGAAGTATGTTTGAACTGCGGTACGAGGAGTATTCAAACTGGCACAAAAGCGCCGAAAAGGGTTTTTTAAAACCTGCCCTGGCAACGGCGCTGCGGCTTGTTGAAGAGCTGTTGGACGAGCGAATCGACTCCGTAGATCGCGGGCGCTTTCGGATCTCTACGAGTCGTGTAAAGTCGCCGCAGCGGTCTTTCGCTAAGCTAAACCGTGAGAAATACTTAACCCAAATCGAGGCACTTGACGATGTACCACAGGTGATAGATGATCTCGTGGGCATTCGAATTATCTGCAACAATCTCTCTGATATAAATACTTTCCAGGAAATTATTGGGGAGTTGCCTATTGAAAGTGGAACGGCAGCTGATTCCGTCACCGTGGAGCAGAATTCTCACCGAGACTACTTCGCCAATCCAAAACCATCAGGATACCGCGCCTATCACGTGAATCTAGTAGTGCCGGTCCCACACATGACGGGATATCGGCGCGTTCGAGTTGAGCTTCAAACGCGAACGCTGCTCCAAGATGGATGGGGCGAACTTACCCACGAGGACACCTACAAGCCGGGTTCCACTGTGCCCCAATGGATAGTAGGCATGTCGCTTCGCATGGCGGAGCTCCTGGCTGCCGTAGATAACATTGCACAAGACCTCCGCATAGGCCTGGACGTCGAAACGCAACGTTCTGTGCGCGAAGTTGACGCGCAGCCAGACGACGCCCCAATTGCGTTTGTCGCTAGCGGTCCGGACACTGTGGTCATTCCGACACCGGCTGAAGGCGGGGCCGGTCAGCAGTTAGACGAGGAAATCCCTCGGATAGGTCGGGACTCGGAGATCACTGCAGCACTCATTGAAGAGACGCTTTCTGCAGTGCATGAACTCAACAAACCCCTTCCGCTCGCTGCCCTGTCCCAACAGTTAACTCTTGTGTTCGGCACGGAGATCACGAGCGTTTGGGCAGAGTTGGGGGGTTTCAAACGCTTCCTTGAGTCTGTGGTTCCGAATGCACTGCTGTCAGGGCCATCCCCCGGATACATACACCCGCTAAACACTCCAATCCCAGACGGTTGGACCACGGAAGACACGGGCACCGGAGTCGTGCCAGAGATAACGAGAGAACTCCGCACTTACGACAAGGCGCTGCCCCTTATCGGTCCAGAAAGACTCGATCAGGTGATGGTTGCAGTTGCGAACGTATTGGGTGGCCTTAAAACGAACTACGCCACAGGAGGCAATATCTCAGCCGCCGAGATTGATGTCTTGGCTCGTGAAGCTCGTGTCGATGCCCAAAACCGGGGCCAGTTAGTGGTTAGACCGCACGCAACGTATGTCCTACAAGCCCTGAATCGGGCTGGAGGGATAACGCCATCGACAAGCGTGGACGATGTTCGTCGTGTTCTACTCGATCGAATCCTTGAGATGGGAGAACTCAATGGTTTGAGTACTAAAGCACCAAAGAACCAGAATGAGGTCCGCGAGTGGCTCAACATCACAGCCTGAGCTGACACGATGAAACCTCGAGTACGTCAAATGTCGAGTCTTCGCTTGGAACTGCGGGTAGCGGACAGCGTTCGCAAACTCCAATGTTCAGCGTGGATGGCGATGTTTCATGCTTCGTTTCTAGTCGGGAACTAAGTGCTGTCACTTTCAGTGGTCATCCTGGCCCTGGTCACAACGCGACGAAACAAAGTGGACACTGTCCACACTTTCCGCCTCGAACTGCCTCGTACAAGCACCGGACTGCCCGGGATTCCGCATGTTTCCGCGACTTCCCAGTGTTTGCAAGGCCGGGAATCCCGTTCGAGTCCCACCTCGGGCACGGCATACCCCCTCGTCAGAGGGGGTTTTTGCTTTAACGTGTGTACATTCTGGGTGGTCAGGTCCCTCTGACACTGGCCGCGGGGTGCGCCTGGCGCCGCGGGTCGCCTGTTCAGTTGTGGGGGAGCGGGTTCAGGGACTTGGCTTGTGGGCCCTCCGCTCGCTGTGAGCTGGGGCTATGGGTTCCTCTCTTGGTTCGTCCGGTAGGTCGTGGTTGGCCTACACCTCTTCATGGGTAGGAGCACTGAGTGCAACATGACTTCGAGATCCTGCGTCAAAGTTCTTGGTTTTGGCTCGTTCTTTAAGTGAGGAAGCCAGCCAGGCGGATGCTTTGTCAGGCCAAAGAGAGTGTGGACATTGTCCACACTTAAATCTGCTTTTTGACTGGGCAGGTATGTTTCGGATTTCTTGCTCACACAGCTTCATTGCAAGCTCGTGCTTTCGTCGTTGTTGTGCGCTCGAAATGGCCGAGGTTCGCCGCTTGGTGTAGGCGCCATGCAAGCCATCCTCCCAAGAGGTGGACTCCCGGGTAGTGTTTGCCCTAGCCGACAAAGGGGTCACCATGAGCTATAAATATCGAACTGTCCGGGTCCGCGGTACCGAGCTCGTTGGAACAATTGCCAGGAAGCACGGGGCTGCGGCTGAGATCTACGAAACATCCAAGGACCTGAGCACATCCGTTGTTCCCGTGTTCTTCGAGGCAACGGGTGAGATCCGTTTCTTCGAGAGGTCAGCGCTGGAGGACGTGGTGGCGCCAGCCGGTTGACCGCCCAGGCAGCACATACTAACGCCTGCCACGGCGGTCTGCCCGGTGGTGCGGGTCATCAGGGTTTGACTGGCCGCGCACGCAAGCCCGTCATTGGACAATAAGCGCTTCCACCAGTCCGGATTGCTCATGTAGCAGCGCACGCAGGACCTGCCAGAAAGTAGAGGGGACTCTCGCCTGAAATCGGCACTCGGGCGCTTTTCAGGGAGAACGGCTCGTAGGCGCCTCGGTCGGAGTCAATTCGTCAACCTGACCCACTGCTCCTCGCCGGGCGGGGAGAGCTTCCAATCAAAAAGACCTTAGAGCGCTGACCCAGTTGAGCATCGTTGGTGAGACAACCGACTGTCATGAGGTCAGAGCGGTCAGCGGGCCTGCGCTTCCCGACGGGTGCGCTGGACGATGGGGTCCGGACTGGCGCCGCGTTTAGCAGTTGCTGCGTGTAGTCACTGCTCGGCGAGCCGAACATCTGGGCCCGGGAGCCCTGTTCAACAACGCGGCCCTGATGCATGACGGCCACGCGGTCACTTCCGCTCCCGCCTTCGCTGGCTCTCCGCCATTGGAGAGATCGCTCTGAACGACCCGGAAGCGTGCTTCGCAGTCATGATCCAATGGCGCCGACTCAGCCGACGGCGAGCGGCCGCTCCATCGCTCGGGGCTCACCTTGGGTCCACCGTCAGCGTCGCTGCCGGTCGCCTCGGCGGAAAGGATCGGTGATGTCCTGCCTGTAGAAGCGGTCGGAATGCCGAGATGTTTTCGGACGAGGCGAATCCAGGCAGGCTGGCGAGTGCCGCATTTGACGTGTGGCCAAGGCCGTTCTAGAGCGGCTTCCTGCCGCTCCTGTCCAAGGCCACCGCGTGTGGTTGGATTTGCCGACGTCCACGCCAATGAAGGCATCAACGGGTTCGTGGTCCTTGATCGCCCATAACCTGACCGCTGGCATGTCCTGCGACCCCGAGCCCGGCATCCACGGTGCGGCCGGCTTCCCGCAGTGACGTCTGCGGCTGGTCTGGGCCCCTTTGGCGATCCTTGGTGCCTATCACACTCCGGTTTCAACACCTCCGGATTGTGGTCGACTGCGGGACTAAAACATGCCGGGGCCGACAGGCCGGCAACCCCGATTCTTGCTCATTTAGGGGCTATAAGACCGGTAACGTGGGGTTGCGGCCTGAGGGGCTCAACGCGGTTGCATCCGCAGGGCTCCATCCATGCGAATTACTTCACCGTTGATGTAGTCGTGGTCGATGATGGATAGCGCAAGCTGGGCAAATTCTTCAGGGCGTGCGAGGCGCTGCGGGAATGGGACGCCGGCTGCGAGGCCTTCTCGGATTTCCGGTGTAACAGTGGCCATCATCGGTGTTTCGACCACCCCTGGGGCAATGGCGTTGACTCGAATACCGTGAGTTGCCAGGTCTCGGGCTGCGGGCAGGGTCATCCCGACGATGCCGGCTTTGGATGTCGCGTAGGCGACCTGGCCTATTTGACCTTCGTAGGCGGCGATCGATGCGGTGTTGATGATGACGCCCCGTTGACCCTGGGCGTCCGGCTGTGTCTCCTGGATTTCGGCGGCGGCTATTGCCAAGACATTGAAGGAGCCCATGAGGTTGACTTCGAGAACTTTTGCGAAGAGTGATGGGTCGTGTGGGCCATTCCGGCCAAGAACACGCGCCATGGGTAGAATCCCTGCGCAGTTTATGACCACCCGCAGAGGGAGCTCTGCTGCGGCCCGCTGAACGGCCTGCCGCACAGTTTCGGGGTCTGTCACGTCGGCCGCCAGATAGGTAATGCCTTCGACCGGCTGGGCGTGTTCCAGAGACTGTTCCAGATCAACGGCAAATACTTCAACATTCCGTGCTGCCAGTGCGCGGGCGGTAGCCGCCCCGAGCCCGGAAGCTCCGCCAGTTACGATGGCGGCTGTGCTGTCGATGTCCATGAGCTTTTTCCTCTCGACTACGTCTTGGTCCAAGGGGTGGTTGGCCCAGACTTGGGATAATCAGGTTTCGGGTTAGATGAATGCAGAAATACCGGTGACGGCTCGACCAACGAGCAAGCTGTTGACTTCGTGGCTTCCCTCGTACGAGTAGATCGCCTCGGCATCTGCAAATATTTTCGCCATTTCGAAGTCGGTGCTGATGCCGTTGCCACCGAGCATCGCCCTGCCGAGAGCGACAGATTCGCGCATTCTGTCGGTGCAGCTGGCTTTGGCAAGAGCTGCCTGGTCCATGGTGAGTTTTCCGCTGTCTTGAAGCCGGGCCATCTGAATCATCAGCGACAGTGACATTGTTGCGTTAGCCGTTATCTTGGAGAGTTGGCTTTGAATGATCTGGAACGAGGCGATTGGCTTTCCGAACTGATGCCGTTTAAGGGCGAACTCTCTGGCGACGTCAAATGCAGCAAACTGTTGCCCGACGGCCTGCCAACTGACCCAGACCCTCGAGTTGCGCAGCAGGACATTGGTGTCCCTAAAAGAAGTCGTTCCGGGCAGCCAGTTTGTGAACGGGATCCTGACGTCTTTGAGCACGATGTCAGCGTTCTGCACGATGCGCACAGCGGTCTTGTTCTCAATGGCTTGTGCCCGAAATCCTTCCCGGTCCTTCTCTACGAGGAAGCCCTTGATCTCGTTATCTGACACGTCTTTTGCCCAGACGAGGACATAATCGGCGAACGTGCCGTTCCCGATCCAACGCTTGGCACCGTTAAGGACCCACTCATCACCAACGCGTTCAGCGGTAGTACCGATGGATCGAGATATGTCCGACCCGTTCTCGGGCTCGGTCAGAGCAAAGGCGCCGATCTTCTTCAGCGCCAGGAAGTCTGGAAGGAGGTTCCGCCGCTGCTCGTCAGAGCCCAGATCATGAATCGCGGTTGCGACGAGCTCGTGGTGGACGCCAAAAAAGGTGGAAATCGATGTGTCGGCCCGTGCGAACTCCATTTGGATAAGCCCGCTGAGGAGATGGCTGGAAGTGTTCAGGCCGGAGAGGTTCTGAGCCGCAAGCTTGGGCAGGAGCTCAAACGGGAACTCGGCACGGTTCCAGTAGTCCGTTGAAATGGGCCTTACTTCACGCTGAAGGAATTCGCGGGCTGCGTTGTATCGCTCGATCTCGTCATCGGTGAGGAGATCTTCCAGCAACAAAAGGTCCCCGTCCGGATAGGGTGCCCCGTGGCTAGCGTCTGTGACGGCGGGCAGGGCGTCTTCTTTGAACGGTGTCATGGCGTATGTCTCTTCTTGGCTTGTTAGGACAGAACGGATTTGGTGGCGAGGGCTGCCCGGCGTCGGCGGAAGATGGCGTACTGCTCAGCCTCCAAAAGCACCCGGTAGCCTGATCCTTGATCGATGAGCTGTCGACCGAACCCACCTTCGGGCGCAACCCGTAGAGCAGATCCGTCTCGCGTTACTTCCTCGACTTTCCCGGACCGGAGGTGAAAGTGGTCCAGGGTTACGTGCACGTGGTAGCCCGTTAGCTGCGACCCGTTACGGACGAGCGTCCCTGGGCTGCCGGGGTAGTTTCTTGCCGGCTGCATCCTCTTCTTTCGTGCCACACGACTGCTGTCGATGCGGCGCCGCCCGTTGCCAGGGTTAAATGGTTGGCGCGAGATTGTGGCTCTATCCCGCTAGAGAAGTGACAGCCCCGGCTCGGTCATGATTGCGGCAGTGTCGGCCAGCAGCCGAGACCCCTGCTGTCCATCCATCACACGGTGGTCGAACGAGAGAGCCAGCTGCAGAACCGACCGGATACCGAGCCGTTCACCCTCCTCGTCCTGTATCACCCAAGGCATCCGGCGGACCGTTCCCACAGCGAGGATGGCTGTTTCGCCAGGGTTGAGTATCGGAGTGCCGGTATCGATTCCGAACACACCGATATTGGTAATGGTCACCGTCCCGCCGGCCATGGCAGTCTGGGGTGTTTTTCCCTCTCGTGCCGCGGAGCCGAGGGCATTGATTTCCAGGGCAAGTTCCTTCAGTGACAGGGTTTCTGCGCCCTTGATGTTCGGCACGACCAGACCTCTGGGCGTAGCAGCTGCGATCCCGAGGTTTACCTTTCGCATTTGGACAATTTCCTGTGCCGCATCATCCCAGCGCGAGTTGGCCTCCGGCGTTTCGCGGAGTGCCTTCAAGAATGCCTTGGCAACGAACGTCAGCGGGGTCAGCTTGACTTCCCTGAATTCCCGGCGTTGGCCCACCTGCCGAATAAGCTCAAGAGACTTCGTCACGTCGACACTGACGAACTCAGTAACGTGCGGCGCAGTGAATGCGGACATAACCATGGCCGCCGCGGTGTGCTTGCGGACTCCCTTGATGGGGATCCGCAGTTCATCATTGTCTGTAACATCCGTCCCAGCTCCCGGGGAGTCCTGCCCAGCCGCAATGACCGCTGCAGCTGCGGATGCTTTGAGGACGTCTTCGCGCGTCCTGACTCCGCCTTCCCCTGTAGGGGCGATAGAGGCCAAATCCAGGCCAAGATCTTTGGCCAGCTTGCGGACCGGTGGGGACGATTTTGGCGGACCCCCCACGGGTGTCACGGGTGCAACAGAGCGTCGCTCCGCGGGCACCTCACCTTTCACTCTCCTTCGCCTCCGGTGCGTGCCGATTTCCCGGGCACCGTACCCGACCAGGAGCTTGGGGTCTTCTCCTGTTTCGTTGGCCGTTAGGGCTTCCTCTGCCGGTGTTGGTGGGGTTTCCGTTGACCCGGTTTCGCCCGTTTGGATGCTGATGATGGGGTTCCCAACGTCTACGGTCTCGCCGGCTACGGCATGAAGTTCGTGGACTTCTCCGGCAAACGGAGATGGAAGCTCCACCAATGACTTAGCGGTCTCGATCTCGACGATGGCCTGGTTAACCTCGACAATATCGCCGCGTTTGACGAGCCAGGTGACAATTTCGGCCTCGGTAAGGCCTTCGCCGACATCCGGCAGGGAGAACTGTTTGATGCTCATGTTTGCGTCTTGTCTTCTAGTAGGTGAAGCTTCGGTCGATACCGTCGAGAATGCGGTCCAGCCCGGGGAGCCATTCCTCCTCGAGACGGCTGGCAGGATACGGAGTGTCGTATCCTGTTACGCGGATAACCGGCGAAATCAGCGAATAAAATGCTTCGTCCTGTACCCGTGCGGCCAGTTCTGCTCCCAGACCGACGGATCGTGAAGCTTCGTGGGCCACGACGAGACGGCCTGTCCTCTGGACGGAGGCAACGACTGCCTTGTCGTCGATGGGTGACAGGGATCGAAGGTCAATCACGTCAATGTTCCGGCCCTCTTCCTGACAGACGTCGGCGGCTTTCATTGCTACCGGCACGAGTGCGCCGTAGGTCACGAGAGTCAGGTCGGTGCCCTTCCGGACCGTCACAGCTCTGTCGAGGTCTGCCGGGGTGGTGGTGTTGGTGCTTACGTCGCCCTTGAGCCAATAGTTGCGTTTGGGTTCCAGGAAGATGACCGGGTCGTTGCTGCCAATGGCGAGCTTCATCATGTCGTAGGCATCCTGGGGGTTGGACGGGCTCACGACTTTGAGGCCGGCAGTGTGTGCGAAGTAGGCCTCGGGGGACTCGGAATGGTGTTCAATGGCCCCGATACCACCGCCGACTGGGATCCGAATGACCACAGGTAGGGTAACTGCGCCTTCCGAGCGGTGCCTGTATTTTGCCAGTTGCGTGATGATCTGGTTCATCGCCGGGAACACGAATCCGTCGAACTGGATTTCACAGACGGGGCGGTAGCCAGCCATGGCAAGCCCGATGGCGCTTCCCACAATGCCAGCCTCACCGAGCGGCGAGTCAACAACGCGGTGGTCCCCGAAGGTCTTTTGGAGGCCGTCGGTCACACGGAAAACTCCGCCGAGTTGACCGATGTCTTCCCCGATAAGCATCACTTTCTCGTCTGCCTCCATGGCGTGCCGCAGCCCGAGGTTCAGAGCGTGGGCAATAGGCATCCGGCTTGTCACTGCGGTCATTCAGCTGCCTCCACAAATTCCAGGTGTTCATTCATCTGCCGCTCGAGTTCATCCGGCAATTCGGCGTAGGTGTTTTGAAATGGTGACGAGTGCCCTGGGACGGGAAGTGCACGGCATCCTGACCGAAGGTGTTCGGCGAGGGCTTTTCCCCGACGGGAAATGTCTTCGACATTTGCGTCGTTGAGCAGCCCTGTGGACTGCAAGTAGGTCCGGAGACGATCGATGGGATCCAAAGCTGCCCACGCATCATTTTCGGCCAGGGTCCGGTAGCGGCCATCGTCGTCTGAAGTGGTGTGCGGGTTCCTGCGGTACGTGAGGGCTTCGATCAATGTTGGCCCTTGGCCGGCACGCGCGGCTGCCAGCGCTTCGCGTGTTGCTGCCAGGCAGGCGAAGACGTCGTTGCCGTCGACGCGAACGCCTTTGAATCCATAGCCTTGGGCTCGTTGCGCGACAGATACCCTGCTTTGTACTGAGTAGGGCGCAGATATAGCCCATTGATTGTTTTGGCAAAAGAAGACCACAGGGAGGTTCTGAGCTGCCGCCCAGACAAAGGCTTCATTGGTCTCGCCTTCACTGAGGGCGCCGTCGCCCAGGAATACCAGGACGGCCCGATCGCGAGCGGGGTCTCCGGTGCCGACGTCGCCATCTCTTAGGATGCCCATGGCATATCCGACGGCGTGAAGAGTTTGGGCGCCGATTACCAGCGTGTAGAGGTTGAAGTTGTTTTCGGTGGGGTTCCACCCGCCGAGGGTAGTTCCGCGGAAGAGCCCCAAAAGATCCACCGGATCAACGCCTCTGCACCAGGCAACACCGTGTTCCCGGTATGTGGGAAAGACGATATCTCGGGGGAGGAGGGCGTGAGCTGCCCCTATTTGTGCGGCTTCCTGTCCGAGCATTGAGGGCCAGAGGCCCAGTTCACCCTGTCGTTGAAGGGCGATAGCCTCCGTGTCGACTGTTCGGGCCATGAGCATGTCGTTGTACAGCGCCAGCACATCGGTCGAGTCCGTCTCGAACGGCAGTTCCGGGCTGGAGGTGAAGCTTCCTCCGGCGTTCAACAACGAGATAGGTTCGCCGTTCATGGTTATTTTTTACTCCCGGCACCGAGACGGGTCCGGACTAGAGTGTCGGCAGCATTGCCGGGCGTGGTCGAGCGTTCTTCGGCAATTCGGAGGATCTCCGTGACGGTCAATCCGATGTGACCGATGCGCATCCCGACTTCGTCGGGCTGGATCACGTCAATCTCGGATGCGACCTGAATCAGTCCCCCCGCATTGGCGACATAGTCAGGCACCCACAGAATCTCCTGGGCTGCGAGCTGATTCTCCACCTCTGCGTTCAGCAACTGGTTATTGGCTGCCCCGCACACCAGACGTGCTTGAATCGATGGGACAGTTTTTGGGTTTAGGGTGGCGCCCATGGCGCACGGCGCGTACACGTCGACTTCAGCGTCGATCACTGACGGTGCGATGCGGATGTCCGGGTGCTCTGTCAGCGCACGTTGCATCGACGCCGGATGGGATTCAGCGAGGACTACGTCAGCGCCGGTTTCCAGAAGCATGTTGATTAGCTGCTTGCCGACTTTTCCGGCTCCTTCGACGCCAACTGAGCGGCCCGTGAGGCCTTCGCTGCCCCAGATGGTCCTCGCAGCGGCGGCCATCGCGGTGAAAACACCGAGCGCGGTTGAGTACCCGCTGTCGCCAGACCCTCCTTTTGTTGCATTTCGCCCGACCACCCAATTGGTCGATTCACCGATGTGGTCCATGTCTGAGGACGTGGTGCCCACGTCGCCAGCGGTTATGTAGGACCCAGCGAAGGAGTCGACAAAACGCCCATAGGCCCTCAGCAATTCGGGCGTTTTAATGGTGGCCGGCTCTCCGACGATCACAGCTTTTCCGCCGCCCAGCGGCAAACCCGCTGCTGCTGCTTTGTAGGTCATGCCTTCGGAAAGCCGGAGTACATCGTTCAGGGCGGCGGCATCGCTTTCGAAGGCGAAGAACCTCGTTCCTCCGAGAGCTGGACCGCGGACCGTGTTGTGAAGGGCGACGATGGCATGCAGGCCCGTTGCCTTGTCCCTGAAGACTTTGACGCTTTCGTGGGTTCCTGACAGCTCACATGACAGGTCGGTTATTACACCGCCTCCGAGATCTGTTGTCAAAGTGGAAGACATGCTGGCTCCTCTGTCGGGTAGTCCAAGGGAAACAAACGGATATGTTGGACTAACTGTCGATCTACGTCTTGATATGGTCAACTCAATTGTCAACAACTGAGCATTTCGCCAATGTGATTGATCCAACCAGGAAGGCTGCTTGAACATTATGAGCAGAATTGATCGCCTCGATTCAGAGCTGCTGAAGCGTCTTAACATCAACGCGCGGGCGGGGGTTGCCGAGCTGGCCGGGCAGCTCGGAATATCCCGGAATACCGTAGTTGCCCGTCTTCAGAGACTCGAGGACTTAGGGATACTGAAGGGCTACCAACCTGTCATCGATCTCGAAGCCGCCGGACTTCCCGTCCAGGCTTTCGTAGGGCTGGAGCTGGATCAACGCCAACTCGCACAGGTAATCACCGCTCTAGGCGAAATCCCAGAAGTTCTCGAGGTGACAACGCAGGCCGGCAGGGAGGATCTCTTGGTCAAAGTAGCAGCCGCAACACTCACGCAGCTGCAGCAAGCCGTGGGGCGGATGATCGCGATCCGGGGAGTTCGGCATTCCAACACGACAATGTCAATCAGCACTCCCATGCCTTACCGTGTACAGCCTCTATTGGATCACTTGACCAGTGAAGCCGGGTGGGGACGATCTACTGCTCTACCGGGCTAAGCCATCGTCCGCAAGGTTGAGGGGTTTGGCAGGGCCCGGGCTCTTTTCAACCAGGTGCTGCTGAGTTCCCTCCGCCATTAAGATGGCGTGCGGTCCATCAGGTTCTTCCAGTCCTGCCCCTCCGCCTTCAGCCGGCGGGATGTCTCTGCCAGTTCGCTCGTGAGCAGTCCGAGTCCAGCACACGGGACCCGGCCGCCTCCTTTGACGATGCGCCAGATGACCGGCGGCCGGCCTAGCCGCATTGGACCAGGTCCCGGCAATGCCTTGGGACACAGCAAATCCGTTTTCTGGAGCGACCCCTGTTGTGGCAGGGAATTCATGCCGCGGTCCGAGCCTTCGGTGTTCGACGTATCTGTGCACTCGGATCCATCTTGGTCAGAAACACCAAAGCTACTTCCGAAATTGATGCTAATTACCCACGACGTGAGCCGTGCCACACTGCCACGATGGATCTATGAAGAACATGATTTCATCGGCGCCGCCCGATAGCCCAGACGCCGTGGCGGTTTCTGAGGGGCCTTTGGTGGTGGATGTGGTTGCAAAGCCGGCGACGAAGGCCGCCAGTACCAATCCTTGGGTGAGCTATCTGACAAGACGCTTGATTCGGCTAGTGATCTCAGTGGTTGTACTGGTCACGGCAGCGTATCTCATGGTGCGCTTGCTGCCGGGAGATCCCGCACGGCTTTCGCTTGGTCCCGAGGCCACAGACGAGCAGATCGCCGTCCGGCGCTCTGAACTTGGTCTGGACACGTCAGTACTCACGCAGTATTTCCACTTCTGGGAAAACCTGTTCCACGGTGATCTCGGAAAGTCTTACAGCACGCGTCTTCCCGTGTTTGATGTCATAACCCAGCGGATGCCGGCAACGCTGGAGATCTCGGTTCTGTCGATCATCGTGATTCTCTTGGTCGGCATTCCGTTGGGCATGGCCATGGGTGAAGCGACACGCGGCGGCCGCAACAGGTGGCTGGACACGATGTTCTCCAGTGTCACCGGCCTCCTGACGGTCGCACCGGTGTTTGTTGTTGCGGCCATCTCGATATACATGTTCGCGATCACCTCCCCGGTCTTCCCCGTGGCAGGACGTTCAGGTCCTTCGTCATACGTACTTCCCGTCCTGGCGCTATCACTTAGCTCTACCTGTGCCCTTGCCCGAATTGTTCGTGCCGAAACTTTTAACGTGCTTGAGGCTGACTACGTCAGGACTGGGAGGGCAAAACGAATGCCGAAGTCCCGACTGTTCTTTCGCCATGTTCTGCCGAATCTGGTGACTCCGACTCTGACTTTCGCGGGCTTGCTGTTTGGCGGGCTGATTGCGGGCAGCGTCTTTGTCGAAACGGTGTTTGCCTGGCCCGGTATGGGCCCGGTGGTGGTTGGTTCCATCACGAATCGGGACTATCCCCTGGTACAGGGCATCGTCATGGTCTATGGCGTCCTCATACTGCTGATCAATCTGGTGGTCGATCTCCTGATTGCGGCGATTGACCCGCGCTCCCGAATCACAAAACTTTAGAGGACCCGATGACTACACTTACTACCGTCGCGCCGGCGACCCGACGGATACGATCATTTGTTCACCAGATGCGGACACCGACAGGAGCCATCGCCGTTATCGGCACGGTCCTTTTGGTTGGGCTGGCGATCTTCGCTCCCGCGCTTTGGGGTGCCGAAGCAACTAAGGTCAACGTCGATCTGATTGCTCAAGGGCCAAGTCCCGAGCACCTTCTGGGGACCGATTCTGCTGGCCGCGACATCCTGCTCCGTACCCTGGTAGCCGCGCGTACATCATTGATCTACGGCATGCTGGCGACCCTTATCGGCGTGACGCTCGGCGTGATTGTGGGCTGCCTTCCGAGCATCCTGCCGCCGTGGATCGGCCGACTCGTGACCGCGGTCGTCAACATGCTCGTGGCGTTTCCGGCCCTGCTTCTGGTTCTGTTTCTTGCGGTGTTTTTTGGGCAGGGGGCTATGGGGGCGGTCTTTGCACTGGGATTGGCTATAGTGCCGGACATCGCAAGACTGTGCCAGACGATGACTGCGAGCGTCGTTGGACGGGATTTCGTTAGCGCTGCGAAAGTCCTCGGCGTGCCTCGGACAGCGATCCTGTTCCGGCACATCATCCCCAGTGTTACTGACGTTATTGTCGTCAACGCGACGATGGCGGCCGCCAGCAGCCTGACCGCGATGGCAGGACTGTCGTTCCTCGGCATAGGTCTGCAGGCTCCTGCGTACGATTGGGGCCGTCTTTTGTCGGAGGGGCTGGCCCGTATGTACGTGTCTCCTGCGGCTGCGTTGACGCCGGCAATTGCTGTCACCCTGGCCGGGATCGTGCTGACCATGCTCGGTGACACCATCGGCCGCGCTTTAGGTGTGACACCGGTTATCTCGATGCGCAAGTTGGCCGGTCTGCCCACCCGCTCGGCCAAGCCTGGGTCGGACAGGGGGGAGACGCCGCAGCCCGAAACCGTCCTGTCGGTTCGCGACCTCCACGTGTCGTTCCCGGCTTTGGGCAAGTGGGTAACGCCGGTTCGCGGGGTGAGTTTCGATATTGCACGCGGAGAACGTGTGGGAATCGTCGGGGAGTCGGGTTCAGGCAAGAGCCTCACAGCCTTGGCTGTTGCTCAGCTCATCGAATACCCAGGAAGGGTCGAGGCATCCGCCATCGCATTTGATGGGGTCGACTACGCCGGAATGAGTGAACGCGAAGTCACGTCCCATGCCGCTGATCTGGGTCTGAAGATGTCGATGGTGTTCCAAGACCCAATGTCCTCGCTTAACCCCTCGCTCCGCGTAGGCCCGCAGGTCGCTGAGACTGCCCTCCTCCACGGTGGAGCCATTCGAACACAGGCCAGCGATCGGGCCACAGACAGGCTGGCAGAAGTTGGTATACAGAACCCCAAGATGCGGGCCCGCCAATATCCGTTCCAATTCTCGGGTGGTATGCGGCAGCGCGCCATGATTGCCATGGGTTTGATGGGAACACCGAAGCTCATCATCGCCGATGAACCCACGACAGCATTGGACGCGACGGTGCAGCGAACGGTGATGCAGGTCCTGGACCGAGTTGCCGTCGAACACGGGTCAGCGGTCATGTTCATCTCGCACGACATTGCACTCGTGACCGGATTCTGTGAACGGGTTCTGGTGATGTATCACGGTGAAATTGTGGAAGACATATCAAGCGCTGACCTGGTCGCAGGGAGCGCCGTTCACCCCTACACGAAGGCTTTGATGGCCTCGATTCCCACACTGACGACCGACCGTTCGCGCCCGATGGCTACCGTGGCCGACTTCATGAAGGAGGACAAGTCATGACCTCGCTCGAGTTTCGCAACCTGGTGGTCGATTTCGGACGCGGACCCAAAACCGTCCATGCCGTCAAGGACGTCAGCTTCATGGTTCCCCAGGGAAGTACAGTCGGTGTTCTGGGCGAGTCAGGATCCGGGAAGTCCACAATAGCCCGTGTGGCAGTAGGGCTGGAGCACGCAACCTCCGGTGACATCCTGCTTGATGGACGGTCTCTGTTGCAGTCAAACCGGGCAGGACGGATGCGTCGAAGCCAGGTTCAAATGGTTTTTCAGGATCCATACTCGTCCCTAAACCCTAGGATGACCATCGGAGATTCGATCGCCGAGGGGCTGCATGCCAGCTACCGCAGATCCAAGCAACCACTGCCCTCGCGTCGTCAGATAGCGGCAGAAACGCAGAAATTGCTTGGTCTAGTGGGTCTGGATTCTTCCTACGCCGGACACTACCCTCGGCGTTTGTCGGGGGGGCAGCGGCAGCGGGTTGCACTGGCTCGTGCACTTGGCGCAAAACCGTCCGTGTTGCTTGCCGACGAGATTACCTCTGCTCTGGATGTGTCAGTACAAGGAACGGTCCTCAACCTCTTTCGCAAACTCCAGTCCGAGCTTGGCTTCACGGCGTTGTTCATTTCGCACAACCTTGCTGTCGTCAGATATGCCTGTGACTACGTCGCCGTGATGGACAAGGGCGATCTGGTTGAGTTCGGGCCCGTCGATGAAATTCTCACTGCACCAAAGCACCCATCGACTCGTGCGCTGATCGAAGCAGTCCCCGAGATGGGCAAACCGTTGTTCGTACCCGCTCATCGGTGAGCGCCCCGCTGAAGTGTCACCCGCGCCGCACATACCCCACACCCCACTCGAACGTCCCGCACAAACAAAGGAAATAGCACCATGAAGGTTCGATACCTACCCGTTCTCGCCGTTGCGGCGGCCGGAGCTCTTGTTCTGACGGCCTGCAGCCCCAGCAGCAGCCCAGGAACGGGCCAGTCAGCGGCCGCTGTGACGGATGGCACCCTTAATTGGGCACTGTCGACAGATCCTGGAAACCTGTTTCCGCAGGGTTCGACCTTTGCCGACTCTCGCCAGCTTATGGCCTTCGGATACGACAGCCTCATCACAGTCGATGACAATGGCACACCCAAGCCGTGGTTGGCTGAGAAATGGACTGCGTCATCAACGGAAGTGACGTTTACCCTCAAAGACGACGTAACGTGCGGCGACGGTTCGCCACTGACTGCGCAGACTGTGGCAGACAACTTCAACTGGATCACAGATACCAAGAATTCTTCACCCGTGTCGGGTACATTTGTGCCGGTCGGAATGACGGCCAAAGCGGACAACTCGGCAAGGACAGTCACAGTGACATCCCCGACACCGAATTCATTCTTCCTCGAATTGCTTGGTCAAGTGTTCATCGCATGCGGCAAAGCGATCGCCAGCCCGGACAAGTACTCATCCGCGTTTGACGGAACAGGGCTCTACACCCTGTCCGCCGTAAAGCCAGGCGAGAGTTACACGCTGACCCGTCGTGACGACTACACCTGGGGCCCGGACGGGACCACGTCCAAGACTGCCGGTCTACCCAAAACCGTCACGGTCTCCGTGGTGAGTGATGACACCACGCGGGCCAACCTGTTGTTGGCAGGCAGCATCAACACCGGAACAGTCGTGGGACCAGATGCTGCCCGTCTCGATGCCCAGGGGATCCCAGGGTTGCCATTGAAGTCCGGCTCAACGGAGCTGTTTTTCAACCAGGCTGCTTCCAGGCCAGCCTCTGACCCAGCTGTCCGCAAGGCCCTTGTGCAGAGCACCAACACCAAGGTGATGGCCGATATCATGGCCGGCGGCAAGGGCGAACCATTCCAGTCGCTCCTGAGCGGGAAGCCGACGACCTGCGCCATCGAGGACGTGCACAAGTCCGCTCCAGCGTTTGATACCGCCGCAGCTGCGAAAACACTGGACGATGCAGGGTGGAAGGTCGGAGCAGGCGGCGTTCGAAGCAAGGACGGACAGGCGCTGTCCATCAAGCTCCTATACCGAAACAGCACCGAAAAGGCCACAGCGTTCGAGTTCTTGGCCGATGAGTGGAAGAAACTCGGCGTGGATGTAACTCTCAGGGGCGGCGACACGGCTGTGCTCAACGACCTGAAGTCCTCAGGCACCGGCGACTGGGATGTCATTGACTGGTACGTGGGGGCGCCGTTCCCGACGACGCTCGTCCCGTTCTTCAGCGGGTCCACATCGAGCAATTTCTCGAAGATCAACAACTCCACCTACAACGAGCACGTCGCTCTGGCCAGCAACAAACTCGGCACACAAGGGTGCCCGGATTGGCAGATTGCCGAGCGCGCACTGGTATCGAACGCCGACATCCTGGGCATCGGATGGATCAAGAACACTACATATACACGTGGCTTCACCGCGAATCGGTCACTCCAGGTCGAACCTTGGTCGATTCGGCAGTCGGGCTAATCGCGGCGGCACTCAGACCCGGCACGATCCGGGCAACGTTTCATGGAACCTACCCACGTAAGGATCAGCAATGACGTTTCAACTCCCAAACGATTTTCTTGCCTCGCAGGCATGGCAGAACCGGATCGATGCTCTGGCAAAAAAGTACTCCGTACCTGGGGTGCAGGTGGGGGTGATTGCATTGGACGGGGAAGGCCGCGCAGACATGCGTGTCATGACCACAGGTGTGACGAGTCTCGCCACCGGAATTGAGGTAACTCCCGACACACTCTTCCAATACGGGTCCATCAGCAAAGTCTGGACAACTACGCTGATCATGCAGCTCGTCGATGAAGGCGAACTGACGCTGGAGACCCCTGTGGTGGAGATCCTGCCGGAGTTCTCCATCGCCGATATCGCGAACACAAAAGAGATCACAATCCGCCAACTCCTCACGCATACCAGCGGCATTGATGGAGATCTATTCACCGATACGGGCGAAAACGACGACTACCTGGAGAAATATGTCGATGAACTGGCCACCGCCATCAGCGTCACTCCGCCCGGCGGTCATCTAAGCTACAGCAATTCGGCATTTGGAGTCGCTGGCCGGATCATCGAAGTCCTGCGTGGCAAGCCATGGGATGACGTCGTCGTGGAGAGGCTTCTCCGGCCGCTCGGGCTAACCCACGTCATTACACGGACGAAGGAGGCGCCGCTGTTCAGTACCGCCGTCGGCCACCTCGCCAATCCAGACACTGCATCAGCAGACAAGGTTATTCCCACGACTCGATGGATGCTGCCACGATCCCTTGGACCTGCCGGTAACGTCACAGGCTCCATGTCGTCGCTACTGACATTCGCGGCGGCGCATCTACGGGACGGCTTGGCGCTGAGTGATGAACGCATATTGTCCGCGGAGTCCGCGAAGCTCATGCGGACACCACAATTTGATCTGACTGCGGACTCGACAGTGGACCAAGCCTGGGGGCTGGGCTGGGTTCTATCGGATTGGGGAACTGTGAGGTCGGCCTATCATGGCGGAGCGACGATCGGGCAGATCGCCCGGCTTCAGACGTTCCCTGAACTGCAAATGGCGATCGGTGTGCTGACGAACTCGCGCGGAGGCTCGGGACTGGCGGAGGAGATTGAGACGGCAATCGGTGTCGAACTGGGGTTCGCCAGCCCCAAGCCTGTGGCCGAGTTGCCTGCCGAATCATGCGACCTGACACCGATTCTGGGGGCGTATGAGTCGACATCCAACCGCTATGAGCTGGCTCTCGAAGAAGATGGACGGTACTACCTCACCGTCATCGCCAAAGAGAATGTCAACGGTGAGCCGCAAGCTCCACCATTTCCTGTCGTTCCTTTGTCGAACACCAGGTTCCTCATTGAAGTGGATGGTAAGTCACACGAATTCACCCATCTCGTGATCGACGGAGACCCTTACCTCTTCAGCACCCGCTTGTACAAACTCACGAGCGACTAGACATTGTGCTGGGCAGGACCACATCAGACGCCCTGCCCAGCACACATCCCAGGAGCCACATCCATGGCACAACCGTATCTTCTTGATACCGCTAACGTTCGCCGGTCACAGCTGATTGGAGACTCGCTCGCCTTTGTCGTACGCGAGCTGCTGTCCGATGCGGACCTGGCTTCCTCTTCCATTCTGAGTGCCGAGACGTTGAACGGCGTGCGCTGCTCATCACGGGAGATAAGCGGAGCTGCACGCCTACGGCGCGGCGGCTTATCGAATCGGAAGCACTCGGTTGTGCGGGCACCTTGTGTTCAGCGCAGCTGGCCGGGCGCGGCGGTCTCAAAATCGCACGGGCCAGCTTTTCACTGCTTCACACAACAATCGAACCTCAACGAAACTGGAACATCATGCAAACCTCCAACACTCGGCCCCCCGCGCTACGCCATCCTGAGGCCATAAGGGCATTCGACCTCGCCCCACTTATCGACGGTCATAACGATCTCGCGCACGCAGCACGCGGCGCGGCAAACTACTCAGTCGACGGGCTCGAGAAGGACTCCAATTTCCAAACCGACATCGGAAAGCTGCGTGGTGGCGGAGTCGGGGCGCAGTTCTGGTCCGTTTACGCGCCAGGGGAAATGCCTGAAGCAGATGCCGTGCAATACACGTTTGAACAAATCGACTTCATCTACCGGATGATCCGCCGGTATCCGCAGACCTTTGAGCTTGCCCGCACAGGAGGCGATGTTCGACGTATCTGGCAGAAGGGAGGTATTGCGTCTTTGCTCGGAGCTGAAGGCGGACATAGCATCGGCAGTTCCCTGGGCGTTCTAAGAATGATGGCACGGCTCGGACTTAGGTACATGACCCTGACACACAATTCAAATACTTCGTGGGCTGATTCCGCGACGGATAGCACGGTCCATGGTGGACTCACTGACTTTGGCCGGGAGGTCGTTAGGGAGATGAATGCCCTGGGAGTGCTGGTCGATCTTGCCCATGTCTCGCCTGACACGATGCGCGATGCGATAAGGACATCTTCTGCGCCGGTCATTTTCAGTCACTCCTCATGCAGGGCTCTCTGTGATCACCCGCGCAACGTGCCGGATGACGTTCTCCGTTCATTGGCTGACAACGGCGGCGTCATTATGGTCGCCTTCGTGCCGATGTTCCTCGATGAGGAATATAGGAGCTGGTTTGACAGGGGGCGCAATGGTCCCCGCCCGCCAGTGACGGTCGAGCATGTGGTCAAGCATATTGAGCATGCCCGAGACATCGCCGGCATCGACCACATAGGACTGGGAAGCGACTACGACGGTTTCGGTGATTTCCCTGACGGCTTGCACGACACTTCGGGTTTCACACTGCTAATTGACCGGCTTGCTGAGCGTGGTTGGACCTCAGCCGAACTCGCAAAATTGATGGGCGATAACCTGCTGCGCGTTCTCGACGCTACGAGCGTTGAATCGGTTTCATCGACGCAGTAGGTGGTCGCCGGTTTTGTCCCCGGTTGGTGCAAGTCGGCCCGGAACTCGTTCGAACAAGAGAGAGTTGCGGGCACCTGCAAAAGGGGGCCGTTCTCATCAGCCATCCCACGATTTCCCGTCCGCAAGCAAAGCGTTTCTTGAGGCCTTCGAGGTAACGCGCCGGGATGCAGGCTTTTTGCGAACGCTAGCCGCAGTCAGTCAACATCACGGCGCAGCCGACTAAGTCGAAATTCGAGCATGGCCGCGAACCGCTCGTCAGGGTCGTCAAGGTTCACCTGCGCAATCTCCGCGGCGCGACGAAGACGGTATCGGAAGGTATTACGGTGTAAGTCCAGCGCCGCTGACGCGCCCAGGGCGTTCCCGAAACTGTCCAACCACAGCTCGAGTGCTTCTTCCAGAGACGTACCGTGTTGTTTATCGTAGTGACGGATTCGGGCGACAGGGCCATCAACGAGGCCGCCCTCGGCTCGCAATTGGTCACCAATGTCCAGGAGAAGCGCGTCCATTTGGAGATCTGTGAATAGCGCGACACGGCTCCCAGGGCCCCATTTCAGAACGCGCAGGCTTCTGTCTACATCATTGCGGGAGCGGGCAAGCTCCGTCGGATCAGCAGAGTCCGCAACGCGACCAATCCCGATGACGGCGCCGCCGGCTCTGTTCGGTGTCCGGTCGAGGAAGTCTTTCGAAACTCGCTGTGCCATAGATATGAGGTTTGTGGCGCCCTGTCGTGCAATCGCAGGCATGATCGCATAACACACGTCGCCGACAAGCGCGGCTACTGCCCCCGGAGCAGCCACCGAAAGATGAAATGCATATGCATGAGCGGTTCGTTCCAGGATCTGTTGGCGTGTTTGATCAGATGGCGACTCACCGGCCGTATCGCCAGGCAGGGACAGGCCAAGCACCACGACTGTGCGTTGCACGAGGCGCAGACGCTCAATTGCCCCTATCGCGGCTTGTCCGGACGCCAAAGCGGATGCGATGAGATCTGACCGAACCTGGCGGTCAACATCCGAGCTCACCCTGTGACGCAGCAGTTGAAGTGCAACGACCTTCGCGGCATCAACCAGAATCTGTTCCTTTTCGGGACTCAAAGGCTCCCGAACAGCAACCCAAATGGAACCGAGTACTTGATTTCCGGCTCGTATCGCCATCGCAACGCGGGGGAGTCCGGCCTCTCCCAAGATTTGGGGGGTGTCGAAAAACACTGGTTTCTCACTGGAGTACAGTCGCTTGAAAACGCCGGCCCGCTCTTGGGCTTGCCTGGCGTATTGGGGAACGACACGCCCCAGAATCGTCTCAATTCGTGATTGGTCGGCTTCATTCTGGCGGCCAGAGAATGCCAGGATCTGGGAGGAGCGGTCTTCGATAGTAATTGGCGCGTCGAGGAGTGCCCCGATCGCGTTGGCCAGAGCGAATGTGTCCTCCGCAGGCAGTCCGGCCAGGATTTCCTCCGCGCCGGCGCTGGAGGCCAGCAGCGATCGCAGAAGAACGAGGAGTTGGGTCCATGTCGCACCAGCTGAGAGTCCGAGCAGGACGACGCCACTTCGGTCAATGGTGGCGCGCAACTCGGCTGGAATGTTAAGTGGAGCACGAAGCACCAAGGCGGGGATCTGGTTCGCGACGGCGCGATCGATCAATCCCGGCAGGTGTTCGACGTCAGCCAAGATGCACAGGAGCATGGTGCCGGGGCGCAGCTCCGCTTGTTCGCGCGGATCGTCGACGGCCACGTCAGTGACCAGAGTAGTCCGGTCTATGTTGCCGGCAACCATCTCCAACAATGTGCCTGCCAGGTTGCTCACGACACTATCAAGTCGGGTTCCGTGACTAATCATCATCGACCATTCGTTCGCTCCCTACTTCCGATTCTCAACTCTACATGCACCATCTTCGTACTTTCGCACATGATTATCGAAGAGATTAGTGATTATTGACGGTGATTTCGGCAGGCGACTCCACCAGACTGGATCCATGAGCGGCATTAAGAATCGCAGACGATTTTCCCCGTTCGATCCTTGGCATTAGCGCCTTGGGGTCGTCGGCACGCCGTAAACCCATCCATTTCTACAGGAGGATCGTATGTCCACGACACCGTCCCATGCAGTGCGGACCGGCAATCTGGTGGACACATCCGGGCAAACTGCTTGTGGATCGAGGATCTATCGATCATTCCGGACTAGTGGCTCCGCTACCTACGAGCTATCCCGTCGAAATGGAGCTCATCGTCGAAGTGATCTGATCTGGCAAGGGCTCCTTCTCAACATGATGCCGTCAACACCGAGCTTGTCGAATGGTTCGGGAATCACGTCCACTCCATCCAACGAATGAAAGATCTCCGGTATGACAACAGAACGCCTTGACCACTTCCACGCTCTCACTGACCCCATGCTCCAAGACATTCGCATTCTCGTTGAAACCGAGTCGCCGTCCGCTGATCTGAACGCCGTCGCACACAGTGCAGACAAAGTGTTGACTCTTGGCGAACGTGTCCTGGGCGTTAAAGGGGAGCGAATCGTCATGGATGGCTGCACACACCTTAGGTGGAGGCTGGGTGAGGGGGAGCGCCGAGTCCTGATCCTCGGGCATCACGACACCGTCTGGCCACACGGAACGTTGGCGAAGCACCCCTATGCCCAGGAGGGAGGCATCCTCCGTGGCCCAGGAAACTTCGACATGAAGGTTGGAGTTGTCATGTCCTTCTATGCCGTAGCATCCCTGGACCCGGGATCCTCAGTGACGATCCTGATAACCGGCGACGAAGAAATTGGTTCACATACTTCGAGACATCTGATTGAGTCCGCCGCGTCCGAATGTGCCGCTGTCTTTGTACTTGAGGCCTCGGCCGATGGTGGGGCCCTCAAAATCGGTCGCAAGGGAATGTCTGGTTATCGCGTGAGCGTCTCGGGTCGGGCTGCCCACGCGGGGCTCGAACCCGAGAAAGGAATCAACGCGGCCGTCGAGATGTCCCATCAGGTACTGCGAATTGCGGCCCTGGCTTCGGAACTGCAAGGGACGAGTGTGGTCCCCACAGTGCTTTCGGCGGGGACCACGACAAATACCGTACCTGCAACCGCAGACATATCGGTGGACGTCCGGACTTGGACTCAGGAAGAGCAAGACAGGGTGGACATCGGAATGCGGTCCTTGACGGCCGTCTTGCCCGGGGCAGTTCTTAGTATCTCCGGCGGGGTAAACCGCCCTCCGATGGAAGAAACTATGTCGTCCTCGCTATTCGAGAGTGCCAGCGCTGTGGCTTTGAACCTTGGAATGGGAGAGCTCGGAGGCGCGAGAGTGGGAGGCGGCTCGGACGGCAACTTTACCGCCGGACTCGGAATACCCACTCTCGATGGGCTCGGTGCAGTTGGTGGCGGGGCCCATGCAGACAACGAACACTCAGTCGTAGCCGAAATTCCACGGAGAACTGCCCTCGTGGCCGGCCTGATTAAGCACACTCTTTTGCCGGTCGCTGAGACCAACGACGAGCCAATAACTAGTGCGATTGGACGGTGACTGACAACTCATGTTCAACCAAGCTCGAGACATGTCGCAAATCATTTCTGACCCTTCAAATCATTCCTTGGGCCACACGTCGACCGCCCGTCAATCTGCATTGCGCGCCGCCTCGCTCGCCAATGTTGCGATACGCCCGTTGAGGCATCTGGATGACTTCATCGCTTGCGAAGCCCTCTTCGACTCCATTTGGCATCCGGAGCCCGGATCCTCACTAATGGCCAAAGAATTGCTACGAGGCATCAGCTCCGCCAACAGCTACGTATCGGGTGCATTCCAAACAGGGCAACTTGTTGGAGCCTGCGTCGGGTTCTGGGGGCCACCGGAATCACGGAGCATGCACAGCCACATCGCCGGAGTCAGCGGCAAAGCGCGCGGCGTCGGTTATGCGTTGAAGCTGGACCAGCGAGCCCATGCCCTGGAGAGCGAAGTGGACACCATCACGTGGACATTTGATCCTCTGGTTCGCCGGAACGCGTTCTTCAACTTCCACAAACTTGGCGGTATGTCTTCCCAGTATCTGGTCAACTACTACGGCTCCATGCTCGACGATATCAACGGAACCGACGAGTCAGACCGGCTCCTCCTTGAATGGAATCTTGCGAGCCCGGGCGTGATCCGGCGCTGCGATGCAACGCCGGGAACAAGTACGCCGCACACGGCGCACCACAACGGCGTCGCCGCACTAACCGTAGGCCGCGCTGGCCAACCCGTGGTGGCTGATACCAGCGCACCTACGTTGTTGGTCGGGGTTCCCGAAGACATCGAAAACCTTCGACACGTGGACCCAGGACTTGGACGGGAGTGGCGCACTGCAGTACGAGAAGTTCTGGCTGGTGCCCTGTCCCGTGGCGGACGTGTCGAAGGGTTTGAGCCACAAACAGGCAGCTACATCGTGACGAGAGGAAAGTAATTCATGAAAATCGAGGCCATAGAAATCCGGCGTATCAAGATGCCCTTGGTGGCACCGTTTCGCACGTCGTTCGGAACACAGCACGAGAGAGAGATGCTGCTCCTGCGCGTGCGAACCCCCGGTGCGGATGGTTGGGGCGAATGCGTCGCCATGTCCGATCCCCTGTACTCATCTGAATACGTCGACGGAGTCGAGGACGTCCTGCGACGATTCCTCATCCCGGACCTCCTTGCCATGGGGGACGTGACAGCCAACGCCGTCGGACCCAGGCTGCACAAATACAAGGGCCACCGCATGGCCAAAGCAGCGCTGGAAATGGCCGTTATGGACGCCGAGCTCCGGAACCAGAACATGTCGTTCGCGAGTAGTCTCGGCGCACTCCGCACGCACGTCCCGAGCGGCGTTTCAATTGGCATCATGGATTCGATCCCGGAACTGCTTGAAGTCGTAGGCAAGTACCTGAGTGACGGCTACGCGCGAATCAAACTCAAAATCGAACCAGGCTGGGACACCGCACCCGTCCGTGCTGTTCGAGAGAAGTTCGGAGATGACATCTTGCTTCAAGTGGATGCAAACACGGCGTACACGCTGCGTGACGCTCACCATCTGGCAAAGCTGGACGCCTTCGATTTGTTGCTGATCGAACAGCCGCTCGACGAAGAAGATGTGGTCGGGCACGCCGAGCTGGCCCGAAAAATCCGGACACCTATATGCCTGGACGAATCAATCGTGTCCGCCAGCACCGCGGCGGCAGCCATCAAGCTCGGTGCATGCGAGATCGTCAACATCAAACCGGGACGAGTGGGCGGATACCTTGAGGCTAGGCGCATCCATGACGTGTGCGTTGCCCTTGGCGTCCCGGTGTGGTGCGGTGGCATGCTGGAAACCGGCTTGGGTCGAGCCGCCAACGTGGCTCTTGCAGCTCTGCCCGGCTTTACACTTCCCGGTGATGTATCCGCTTCAGATCGCTTCTACATCGAAGATGTGACTGAGCCTTTCATACTCGAGAATGGTGGTCTAACCGTTCCGAATGGCCCGGGTCTGGGGGTAAGCCCCCTGGAGGATCGTCTTAAAGAGTTCACCCTGACATCGGAAAACATCGGGGCATAGCCCAGACCAGTCTCACCCGCATCCTCGGCGATTTGGGAGACACGCTGCTGGAGCAGGTCGCTGGCCGCGCAGAACGCGACCAGCGACCTGGGCGGCATCACGACCTATAACCGAGCCGATGATCTCACTCTGGCTGAGGGGCAGTGGTAAGCGTCATGAAAGCTTGCGAAGGAGTGACCCGATATTCGTCGGGATCATGCACACCAACTCCCAATCTGGATCCACCAGCATCCGCCGGACGAAACTTGGAACGGCATCACTCACAACGACCCCTACGCCATGGAAACATGCACGAGGTACAGGAAACCTATCGCCGCAAGCGATCCGAGGGGAAATCCCGGATTCGGCGGGGACGAGACGGGAGTTCCCGTAGGTAGCTCAACTCCCGTAACTTTGAACGCCGACAACCGATTCTGTCTTCGCGCTGGCCGGAAGGGCTCGGTCATGTTCTACGGTGCCGTCTCCGTTATGTACTTGATGAAGGAGGTGCACCCACTGTGTCAGGTTATTCAGCGTTCTGGCGGGCGGCATGCGGTAGCGTTTTGGGTTGTCATAACGGCCGGCGCGAGTCTGGCCTTGGAGGTCGGGGCCTCATCCTGACCGGAGGCTTCGCGCGGACTGAGAGATGCCACCCGGCAGGCAATGGCGGCAGGGGCGGCAGCGCCCATTCCCGGCGCAGGCTATGAATTCGCAGGGACGCATCGAATCCCCGGTGTCCGGTGGTCGATTGAACAAAAAGGAAGTGTGGACAATGTCCACACTTTGCACCTCGGACTACTTCGTACAGCCGCCGGACTGCCTCGGATTCCGCATGTTTCCGCCACTTCCCGGTGTTTCCAGGGCTTGGAATCCCCTTCGAGTCCCACCTCGGGCACGGCATACCCCCTCGTCAGAGGGGGTTTTTGCTTTAACGTGTGTACATTCTGGTTGGTCAGGTCCCTCTGACACCGGCCGCGGGGTGTGCCTGGCGCCGCGGATCGCCTGTTTGGTTGTGGGGGAGCGGGTTCAGGGTCGTGGCTGATAGGCCCTCCGCTGGCTGTGAGCTGGGGTTATGGGTTCCTCTCCTGGTTCGTTCGGTAGGACGTTGTTGTCCTACACCCCTTCATGGGTAGAGATGCTGAGCACGACATGACTTCGGGAACTTGCACTAAAGATCCTGACTTTGGTTCATTCCTCGAGCGAGAAGATGTTGATGGTGGCTGCTTTGTCAGGCCAAAGGGGGTGTGGACATTGTCCACACTTAAATCTTCTTTATCGTGACTACTTGCGGCCATTGGCTCTTCCCTCCTTGGGCCTACATCTGCTCATGCATGTGAGTGGCAGTAGCGACATGACGCGGATCCGGAAGCGCTCTACATGCGCAGGTTCCTTCCGAAGTGAGAGTTCGGCTGCCACGGTCGGGCCGAGTGCCATCAAATGGGTCTTGGCCGTGTCAACGCAGGCGCCCTGCGAAATCAAGCGGGACGCGGGCCCGACGCAGATGACCGCTCCCAGTGGTGCCTCCGGAACACTGCACCGCACGCGGACGTCGGCTTAGCATGTCTGCGCGGACCAGTCTGCCGATAAGCATCCTGGCGTCAGCCAGTGGACCAACGACTAATAGTTGGCAGCCAATATCGAAGAGTCCATGTCGAGCAAGGGTGTCGTACGGTTACTGTTTGCAGGGCTTTGCCGACTAGTCACTGGGGTCAGTCGTAAAGTTTGAGGGCTGCATCAATGACGGGCGAGAGGTTCATTTTGAGTCCAGCAACGTGGCATTTGGTGCCAGATCGGATCTGCTCCGTAATAGTCACTCTGGTCTTTTGCGCTGCCGTTAGCTGCATACTTCTTTCCACCGGGGCTTCCAGCGTCGCAACCTGTTGCGAACGCCCCGACGCTTTGATCCGTTCACGTCTTACGATGACGTGCGGCACTGTCAGAGGCCACTCGGTCCCCGAATCTCGTCCTGACCCGCAGTCTGGGATCATTAGCCGCCGACGGTGGAACATCAACAAACTTGCTTGTTTGGGCTTAGAGGCGGCATGAGCAGCGCACATCCCGGTTCGAGGCTCGCCCACGGTTTCATTAGGGAAGCGAACTATGACGTATCCTGCATTTCCGCCGTTGTTGTCGACGTCGCCCCAGGTCGCCAGGTGAGGTCCACGCAGACTTCGGTTTCGTCGACGAAGACGCCCGCTAAGGTCATGCCCTTCCAGACGGGAGCATCGGGAAGCTCAGCCTTGGCAGGTGTCTGTCCTCATCCCGGCGCTCCGTGGGAAAGTACTCACTGGCTCGAAATTCCGCAAACGAAGTCGATAATGCCAGATGTCTCCACTGGAAATTTGTGACACATCTCATGGAACGGTGAGCCTATACCTTTGGGCTCATTCATCACTAAGAACGATGTATCTACATCCACTGTTCCTTCGACCGGGCCGAGATCCCAGAACGGTTTGGAGAACTCCAGCCATCCAATGACTTCACCTGACATAGTGATCATCTGTGAATCAACTGAATGCGTTTCTATCGTGGTGCCAGCATCCAGCCCAAGGACGAGGTTCTTTAGCGTGGACTGAGTCCATGTCGGGTGGGCCACCAGATAACCACGGTGTTTGTCGGCGATGTCCAATTGGTGGAGGTGCCACAGGAAGGATTGTTCTTTCCGGTCGAATACAAAAGGCTGGGCCGCCTCCATCCGGTCTAGCGCGGCCACAGGCAACGTTTCGAGGTCCTTCCGGGCCTTCTGCCATCCACTTGTTTTTTCACTAACCGGAAACTGAATGGCCTTTGGGTTTGGTGGAGGCCCGGACCCGTTTGCCAGCGTCCACGCCAAATTGTCCAGCGCGGAACGCAGGTTGTGGACGGCGTCTCCGATAATTAGCGCGACGCTCTCGAGAGGAGGTTCCTTCTGGGCGTTTAAGACTATGTCGACTCGGCGGCGGCTAGGGTGCGCCTCAAGACGTGCAGTCAAGGGATACTTGGAGGACCAATCGCTAAGTTCTGCCTGAGCCTCCGCGAATAGTTTGCTCGCTCGTTCAACCTTGCGCTTCGGCTCACGGGCGGCATCGGGAAAAGCTGTTGACGCTGCGATTGTCATCTAGATTCCAAGTCATATCTGTCGGTGTGACGGGGAAGAAGAAATGAAGCGGTGCCGGAGCGTTCGGTCATAGTTCGATCCTAGTTGGTTGGAAACTCTATGGCCCAGGTAACGCATCAACATCCACGCCTGACCGTTACCGTCACCTCGCGCCTAGTGGACCTGCCGGTCTCGCCGGTGAAGGCCGGAGGTGCCAAGGAAAGTAACAAGCAGGCTTGCCTACATGTACTGCCTCTGCATAGTTTGTGCCAGGACCCACTATGGAACTGAGGATCTGGTTCGGATTTGGCTGGATTGCGGGTGGTTGATACTTCCGCAGGCGCGTCTCAACACAGGTAGGCTCAGGTCATGCTTGAAAGTCAATTGGAGGCGAAGGTACTTAGGGGCGTGAGTGCCCTTAGGCGGGGACTTGAAGGAGAGGATGACTTCATCGAGTTCAAGTCAACATGGCCGGATGCGGACAAGAACAAGTTTGTGCGGCAGCTCGCCGGAAGCCTTAACAGGGCTGGAGGCGAGACCGTAGTGTTGGTTATCGGCATCGATGACAAGCTGGGGAGTTATACGAGCTACACGTCTCCTGACGTCGCACAATGGTGGCCAAAAGTGCAGAGCGGCTTCGATCAGACGCCGCCAGAGCTAGCTCGCGACGTCAACGTAGTGGTGGGCGAAGGCGAGATAGTGCGTGCACTAGCGATATCGAGCAGCAGAGCACCATACGTGGTGAAGACAGGTCAGGATCCCATTCTTCGGGAAATCCCAATTCGAGAAGGAGCAAGAACCCGTTCAGCACATCGGGATGAGATATTGAGGATGCTCAACACCACGGTTCGCATCCCTGATATGGAAGTGCTTTCGGCCAGCCTGACAATGATTGAGCGTTTTCCTTATGCAGACCCCTCTGATCAAGACGATCCTGGTGAAATCGTGCTTGAAGGTAAGCTCAAGATCTATGTCCAAACTAATGACGAGAGACCAATCACTTTAGCTCGGCATCTGATGCGGGCCTACGCCGATTTTGCTCCTGGACGGTTAACACTTAGCTCTCCTAACTGGGCTGCCGGTAATAAAGACAACGGCGCATCCGGAGTTACGGAAACAGAGGATGGCTTCCGTGTGAGGTTTCCGGGCGTGGTCGATGTCAAGTTCTACGCCCGTAACGTTGAATGGCCTCAGTTTAAGCAGGCTCTTGACCAGCAAATCGTGGCGTTTTCTGCATCCTTTCCAGTAAGTGGAGTAGACCGTTCGGTAAGTGTCAAAGTGGAGCTAAGCAGAGATGACTCATTGATACCGAACCCGGACGGGTCCTATGACCCGATGGCGCATTGGGCTTTCAAGCTGAACGCTGGCAAGTAAAAACCCGAACGTGGCCTTTTAAACCTTACGTTGAGCGACTCGGTTCGTCTGGGCGACCTACTCATGACCTTGGTAGTTTCCACTGAAGGCGCCGACACGACGAGGGGTCGAATGCATGACCAGCCTTGGGCAATCGGCCGAGAATTGTGGATCAATACCAACGGGGCGCCAACTAGAACGTCGTGGCTAATGCGATACGAGGCGACCACGTCATCGGGACTTGTACACCCCTTGGCCTGTCGACCTGCGACACCTGAAAGAGCGGCGGCTCCGATGGCTCTTCTCGGTGAACTTCGGAGCCTCGCGCCCGTCACCTGATAACAGCACGAAGGGTGTGCAGAAGGACCATCAGCAGCGGCCTAAAATCAGGACTTGCGAAGCGTCCGGGTGGAGGTGATCAGCCCGCCGAGGTCCATGAGGCCCGACGAATCAAGGAAGCCCGCAACCTCGATGGTCCCGTCGGGCCGGACCCGGATGTCGACCCTGTTGCGCACGAGTTCCGGACGGTAGTTCTGGTACCGGTCGGTCAGGTGAATGAAGCGCTGGTTCCCTGAGCCAACGAGAGCGCGCTCCGTTTCGGGGTTCCATTCCTGGTAGGGACCGTCGACAAGCAAGTCCACCGTGGCGAGGAAAGCCCGGGTGGTGTCGTCCCTGTCCCGGAGGGTTTCGTACTCGTACCCGGAGAAGGCGATGACGCCCAGGCCGGCGGCGCGGGCCGCTGTGGCCAGGGAGTGGCCGGCGTCGGGTTGGTCGAACGGCTCGCCGCCGATCAAGGTTAGGCCTTCCACACCGGCAGCGACGGCGTCCTCGATGATCCCCGCCACGGGCAGCTGTGTTCCACCGCGGGGGTTGAACAGGTGCGGGTTGATGCAGCCTGTGCAGCGGATGCTGCAGCCTTGAAACCAGATGGCGGTTCGCAGACCCGGTCCTTCAGCGGTAGTGCCGTGCAGGACGCGTCCGACGCGGAGCATCGGCTCGTGGATCAAATGTCGAGCCTTCGGGCGCTGTGGCTGTTTTGGGGTGCCGGCTGCTGCGCCTGTGGAGCGGGGGAGGCCTGCACTGACCCGAACGTGAGCTTGTTCCGGTGCGGGATCAGCAGGTGCGGCGGCACCTGTGCCTTGGACATGAGCTGCTCGAATGAGGTGAAGGAGCCAAGTTGCTGGCGGGTGCCGACAATCCGGTTGGCTGTCTCGTTGTCGACTCCAAGCGCTGTGACAAGGTCCTGTGGAGTCGCTGTGTTCACGTCGATGCTGCCAGGGGGTGCGGCCTCTGGAGCTGTGTACTGTGCGGGCGCCACATTTGTGGGCTGCTGTTTGTCGGGCGCTGGTGCCGTTGGTGTCGCGAAGGCCGCTGCTGCAGCGTTGGGGTTGTAGCCGTAGGCAGGGGCAGGGTTGTTGGTGGACTGCGAAGCGCCGGCTTGGGCGTACCACTTCCTGTCGTCGGAGTGGGCTTTCCAGAGCAGCCACTTTTTGTTGGTGATTACCGCCGCCACGATGCCACCTACGAATGATACGAACCATACCCAGCCCCAAATGGTGCTTGCCGTCGAACGGATCGGTGCTTCCTTGGTGCCGCCGTTGAACATGCCCGCGGTGATGAACAGTCCGATTCCCACGATGAGGAAGCCGATGCCGAGGCCGAGCCAGAGTTTGTTCTTCGCCTTCGCGCCGCGGATGAGGAATCCGACGCCGGTGAGGAGGCCGAATGAGAGGATGCTCCAGAGGACGCCCGCGCTGTTCCGCAGGCGCCAGGAACGCGAGCAGAGCTTTTCTTCGGGTGTCATCGGTCAGCCTCATTCTCGTACTGGTAGGTCGTCTGGTCGGTGGTGGTCTGCTGGTAAAACGCCGGCGTCAGCCGTGAGTCGGCGATGACCGCGTTTGGCAGCAGTGCCTGGATGGCGGCGAGCTCGTCCGCGCAGCTGGGCCCGGGGCCGTGCGCTTCGGCGGTGATGGACCCGGTCGCGGAGACTGTCACGGTGATGGTTTTCTTCTGCGTCATGTTGCCTCTTCGAAGACGAGTTGGACTTCGCCGTTGGCGGCCGTTTGGGAGACGAGGACCATCCCCATTTCCGCGGCGCGGGCGTGGAGGGACTCGACTGTTCGTTGCTGCAGTAGGGCACCGACGCTCATGTCCAGGGCTGCCAGCAAGTTGCCGGTCTGGCTTTCGTCGTTGTCGACCCGGCCAAGAAACGTCTCACCAATGCGCTGGAACGTGATCCGCCCGTAGGGGCTGTTGCCGGTGACCCGGCCTTCGGCCACGCTCAGTTCGGTCGCTCCCATGGCCACCAGCGCATCCTGGAGGAGCTGCTGGTCGGTGATGCGTGTCGTCTTGCACTTCTCGCACAGGTCAGTGCTTTTGGCTTCCCGGATGGCGGCGATGGCCGCGATACCGAGCGGGATGAGGAGAACTTCGAGACTCATCGTCTCCGCCTAGAAATCGATCTGACGGCCGCCGCGCCAGGAGTTGACGTCGGTACTGGCCTCGGTGCTGGACGTTGAGTATTCCTCCCGGGCGCTGATGGAGGTAGCGGCCACCGCGCGGGTAGAAGCCCACTCGCGGATCCCGTTGATCTGCTCTGCCTGGGTGACCGATAGCGGTACCGTGTTGGCGATGGCACGGCGAAGGTCTTTCTCGTTCAGCATGCGCCGTTCCGAGAAGGCCTCGAAGCAGGCGCTGACGGCGGCCTCGGCAATCTCCGCTCCGGAGAAGCCTTCGGTGAGTTCGGCGAGAAACTCCAGCGAGTCCTCAGAGGTTTCGAAGTCACCGGTGGCCGCAGAATCCGGGGTGAGCCGTTTCTCCAACTGGATCCGCCAGATGTGCACCCGTTCTTCCTTGGTGGGAAGGTCTACAAAGAAGATCTCATCGAAGCGGCCTTTCCGGAGGAACTCCGGCGGCAGTGAGTCAATCTTGTTGGCCGTGGCAATCACGAAGACGGGGTTCTTCTTCTCCTGCATCCACGTCAGGAAGGTGCCGAACACTCGTTGGCTGGTGCCGGAATCGCCGCTGCCGCTGGACCCGAAGCCCTTCTCGATCTCATCGATCCACAAAATGGACGGCGAGACGGCTTCGGCGAGTTTCAGGGCGCCGCGCATGTTTTGTTCGCTGGAGCCCACCAGTCCAGAGAAGACCCGGCCAACGTCCAGACGGAGCAACGGAAGACCCCACAACGTGGCCATGCAGGTGGCAGTGAGGCTCTTGCCGCAGCCGGGAACACCGGTGATGAGCACTCCCTTGGGTGCCGGGATGGACCAGCGCTGTGCCTCAGGCAACCAAGAACCGTTGCGCTTATTCAGCCACTTCTTCAGGTTCTCCAAGCCACCGACGTCGTTCATCGTCCCTTCAGCGGAAATGAACTCCAACAGGCCTGACTTCCGGATCGTCTGGCGCTTCTCGTCCAGGACGAGCGCGATGTCGGAGGCGTCCAGACGACGGTCCGAAGCGATGGCGCGCGCGAAGGCGTTCTCCGCTTCACCCAAGGTCAGGCCCTGGGCAGCCTGAATGAGACGCATTCGGTCATCCGGTGACAGGTCAACGACGATCGAAGCCGCGTTTGCGCCCACAATTTCTTCAAGGACACCTTCAATTTCCCCGGCCGTCGGCAACGGCAGGTCAACGACGGTGACTTCCTTCTCGAGGTCGGTCGGTAGTGTCATGCCGGGGGAGACGATGATCAGCGTGTGGGGCACTTCGCCGGTACGGAACGCCATCGCTGCATCCTGGACGGCGCGGACCATCGTCGGCTCAGCGGGCCGGCCCTGAGATCCGAGGAAATGGTGGAGGTCAAAGAAAACGAAGATCGTCGGCTCGGTGGCCCTGATGGCCTCGTTGAGCGCAGTGTCCGGCGACGTCGGCTTTCCCGACTGGCCCGGCGCGTGCAGGCCCTTCGATACCGTGTAGGCGACGACCTTGCGCGGACGACGCAGATCAGGGCTGACAGCGACGGCCTCCGCGGCCGCCATAACCCGATTGCCCTCATGGGTTTCCACGAGAAGAATCGGATGCCGGGCCCGAATGAGCTCGACCAGGGTTTTCCCGAAGATCAACGGCGTCTTTGCATCCACTTAAGCTCCCCAACGTTTCACTTGCCACAACTCCGGGCAGCATATCCCAGCATTATCGGGAGGAGTACCAAATTACCGGCCGGTGTCATGTGTGGCGCAGGCACCTGTTCGGCGGGGCTCGAACTGGTCGCCGACGGGGTGCAAAGCATTCAAACCGTGCCCATTTTCAGCTCGCTAAGCGTCAGCCGGCCAGCCACTCCGGGAGCCGGACGCTGAGCCGCCCAAGAATACTCAAATTTCTCCTCCGCGGTCGTAGCGTCCACATCACCAACCGCTCTGTTACCGGACAGAGCGAGGACGTTGTCGCACGGTTTTGACCAGCCTGACGCTGCGGTACTTGCAGTGTGAGCGACCAAGCACGGCGGTCGCATAGAACGAGCTGCCCCAAAGCTTCTGCCGCGCCCGCGTCGATCCTCCGAAGTCATAGCTGACCCGGGCCGATTAATTTGCTCGAGTGGGCTGGTCCAAACTGCGGGAAGTGACCATCTACCCTGGCGGTAGATAGCGTGGATAGGACGGGCGGGCCCTTGGTCTCGCAATGTCCCATGGTTCTCACTGCCGAAGCGCCGGAAATCATCGTCGGCGGACGGTGCCGTGAGGCAGCTCTTTGAACAGTCGACGGGAGTCCTTGACCTCCGCCGGAGCCGCCCATAGCATGAACCCACTATCGCCCATCCGGTGCGATGTGGGCATATTTGGGGTGTCAGTGAATCGCAATAATGTCGGCGGGCTGTACGGCCGAGACTCGGAGTTAGCGCTGATCACTAGAACACTCGAGCGCGTGGGAAGACGAGAAACTAGCCCCGCCGGAGCAATGATCATGCTCAGCGGTGTGAGCGGAGCTGGAAAGTCGGCGCTCGCTGAAGCGGTGTTGGAGACCGCGGAGCAGATGGGCTATGACTGTGTCCGCACGGCATGCGAACCTTTCCACGAAGGGATGAGCTACTTCCCGGTGCGAGAACTCGTACGCCAGATGGCGAACGGCCGCCCTGTGGGTGAACTAGTCGCCGAGCAGTTCGGATCCGGTTCGTCCGAGGTCGAGATGGCGGCCGTGAGCGAATCCATTTCAGCTGATCCCGCCAGCCGGAGAGAGGCCATCGTGGCCACTTTCACCAATGTGATCATGGGTGAGTATCGTAAAGCTGGATCCTCGCCGCAGCTACTATTCATCGACGACCTCGAACACTTGGACGCCGGCAGTGCTGATGCGCTGATCTGTTTGGTTTCGCGCCTCAGTGAAGGTCCCGTCGTCATCCTCGGGGCTTTTCGCTCCGACCGGGTGGCGGAGCCCACGCACCCCGTCCGTCCTGTCATCGTTTCGGCACGGCGTATGGAAGGCATTTATCAGAATCACGAGATCCGAGGGTTCGATGTCGCGGGATTCGGATCTCTCGTAGAATCCTTGCTCGGCGGTTCCGCTAAATTGCCGGATACAGTTACAAGGAAGCTTTACGAAGAGACCGAAGGAAATCCGCTCTTCACCCGTGAGCTGATCCGCATGCTTTGCTCTCCTGACCCGAGGTCCGGTCGAGTTTCCCTGAGCCAAGTGGACGATGTCTGGTTGTTCGATGGCGACATTGGATCCTGGGACATCCCCGATTCCGTGGAAGAGGTTATTGCGTCTCGGTTAAACCTGCTCGACGTCCAAGAGAGGCACGAACTCGAACTAGCCGCTGTCGTCGGCCGAAGGTTTGCGTTTGCCGTGCTTCACGGCCTGATGGAGGCAGGCGAAGACGAGCTCCTACGGGACATGGAGAAGTTCCTCGACGTGGATCTAATTCGTGAGCTCCAGACGAGTGACGAGTCCTTCGAATTCTCACACGGCAAGATCCGTGACGTGCTCTACGCGCAGCTGAGTGGACTACGGAAGCGAAGGCTTCACGCTCAGGTTGCCGGCGTCATCTCCAATCTACGCGCCAGCTCAAACGAGGACTGGGACGCTCTGATCGGAGAACACTTGTATCTGGCCGCCAAGCACGCGGAAGCGTTCCCGTACCTCCTTAGGGCGGCCCGCAACGCGCTGGCTATGGGAGCCTCGGCTGAGGCTGCGGTGCTATATCGAAAGGCGCTGGAGTCATCGGATGGAGTCGTATTCAACGGCGATGACTCACGGGCCTCGATTCAGCTCGAGCTCGTCAACGCCTACATTGCCGCGAGCGAAGTCACTAACGCCGGACGTCTACTCGCCCAGCTGACAGGTGCAGCGAATCCTTCGTCGATCAGGACCGTGGCACTTGATTTGATGGGTGATGTGCTCATGTTCGAGGGCGAAATTGACCGGGCCCTCGACGCATACCAAGAGAGCCGCCGACTCGCAGAGGCTCTCGACGACACCGAAGCCCTCTGCGAAGTGCTCTGCGATCTGGCCGAATTACACGGCCGCCAGTACGAACGACAGGCGGGAATCGCACCAGAGATCGCTGAAAGACATCGGGTCCAATACGTCGCACACGTAGATGAAGCCTTTGCTATGCGCGCCGACCTCGCGCCTGGCCCTCTTCGGGCTCGTGCGCTGCGGAATAAGGCGAAGCTGTCGCGCGTATCCGGCGACCTCTCCGCAGCGGAGAACCTCTATCGACAAGCTATCGACACTGTGGACGGCCGCGTAGCGAGCCACCGCTTCCTCGTACCCTACGCGAAGACCCTGCGTAGGGCGGGCAAAGCGCAGGAAGCCCTCGACCACATCGAGCGTGTGATCTCGTGGAGTACGCAAGTCGGTTCGGCTCGGTCCCAGGCGATCGGCTGGCAGTACAAGGCGACCTTCCTCATGACTCTCGCTAAGGACGACGAATCCTTTTCTCAAGCGAATTCGACAGCCGAGCGCGCTCTCCATGCGCATCAATCTATAGGCTACGCGCAAGGTATTCGCGAGACTGAAATAGTGTTAGGTGAGATCGCACTAAGGACCGGTGACCTCCCGCGCGCGATCGAATGGTTCACGTCGGCAGCTGACGCGCGGGACCTTGAGAGCAACGAACTGCTGGAGGTCATCGCAATCGAGCTCGACGCAAACGGAGAAGAAGATCGCGCAGCTCTGATCCGCGAATCTATCGAGGCCGAGGCAGCAACTGTATGAGACGCCTCTGGTCGAGGCTCCAATCGACGAGCCTTCCCTCGCTTATCCTTATCGCAGTCATCTTTGCCGTCGGAATTACCATGTGGGCCCTCGGCCCAAGCGAAGGCAATAAGTACTCCGATCTAGGGATCAACCTCGGTGTCGGCGCGGTGCTCGGTGTGGCCGTCTTATATGTTGAGGCGGTGGTCGGCCGGGCCGAGGCGGAACGTGAACGCCGACTTGCTGAGGAGCAGCGGTTCGTTCAGACACTCATCGCCGCTGCTGACTTGACCGAGATCCGCATCCCCGGGAGGAGCCTAACCGGGATAATTCTGGCCGCGCGCGATCTTAGCGGTGGGGATCTTTCTTCAACAGACCTCACACGCGCTGACCTCCGCAAGTCGAATCTTTCGAGGGCAGATCTGAGCGATTCCGCTGCCGTCGGTCTGAATCTGCATGGTGCGACGGTCGACGCGCTCCGGGCGAGAAACGTGGATTGGACGGGCGCGAACCTCTCCCGTCTCTCCGGCTCGGATGCGGACTTCACGGCTGCGCGAATCATTGACTCCTGCTTTGCGGATGTACGGCTACCACGAGCGGTGCTTGACAATGCAGTTTTGGAGCGAGCAGATATGCGACGTGCTGACCTCTCGGACTGTCGAGGCACAGCGGTCGTTCTTCGAGGGACGGATATGCGGGCCGCCAGCTTGCGTGGAGGCCAGCTAGTGAATGCTGACCTGCGCGATGCTGACCTGCGCGCCGCGGACCTGAGAAACGCCTCGTTCGAGTGTCCGGACTTACGCGGCGCCGACTTGCGTGACTGCAACGTCGAAGGGCTCATGCTGCGGGAACCCATCGTCGACGACCGGACGCGGCTGCCCGTCTCTGCACCGCACCTGACTTAACAGTTCACACCAGCGAGGAGACCCAAACCATGGCCATGTTCTGCACAGACATCGATGGCACGTTACTTAACCCGGAACGAACACTGTCTCTGCGCACGATCGAGGCTGTCAGGGCCATCCGCGCCGCTGGGCATGCCTTCGTGCTCTGTTCTTCGCGCATGCCGGAATCAATGCGGATCCTAGAGCGGCTGTACGACGGCGCCGACGAACCGCTGATTGCCTACAACGGCGGACTCGTGCTCTCCCGTTCCGGTGCGGTTGTGCACGATGTTGCGATCGCACCCGAGTACGCTCGGACGATCGCTGAATACTGCTCCGGTGTCGGCTTGCACGCGAGCTTCTTCGCCGGTGAGGATTGGCACGTCTGGGGCGATGATAAGTGGACCGCACGTGAAATCAACAACACCGGGGTTACGCCGAACTTGATGCCTTCGGAGGAATACATCTCGTCCGGTCGCGTGGATGTACACCCGCCCCACAAGGTCATGTGCATGGGTGAGCAGTCGCTGGTAGACGGGATCGAAGCGCTTCTCAGCACTGAGCCCGGTGTCGTCACCTACCGTTCAAAAGACACCTATCTTGAGATCGCCAACTCGGCTTGCTCGAAGGGGCTTGGCGTCGAGGCCGCCGCGGAAGAACTTGGCTATCACCGGGACGACTGCTACTTCTTCGGCGACAACTACAACGACATTCCGGCTTTCGCCGCCGTGGGAACCTCGATTGCGGTCGCTAACGGCAAGCCGGCTGTACTTGACGCGGCGACAATCACAACTTCTCGCCATCACGATGATGGTGTCGCAGCCTACCTCGAGGCTTGGCTCGCTGCAGGGCGATCTTAAGCGAGTCAAAGGCCCGCCTTCCATTGACCCCGGATGCCCCAACGGGTCCGTGGACTACGCATTGTGGTAAGAGATGTTCGGCGACTTCTTCAGCTTTTCGATGGGGATAGGGCAAGATCATGCTGGGAGAGCTAGGCATGTTGATCTGAACTGCTGGGTGATGAAACCCAGCAGTTCATGTTTCGACGACGATAGGTCCCTTAGTGAGAGTCCCCGCCGGCTGGTACACCGACCCTCAAGACTCTGCCTTTGTCCGCTACTGGGACGGCATTCGTTGGGACTGATCACGCCCTACCTGTTCAGCCCGCGCAGTCGGCACCTGTGCCGAGCACTCCCCAGGTGCCTGTCCAGGCTCAGCAACTTTTCCAGCAACCGCAGGAGCTGAATCCGGGACGCGCCGGCAGTGCTCGCAAGGTCAGATTCTTCGGTACCTAGAAGGCAGCCGAGACCGCCCTCGCCGACGTGGAGCGGCTACAAAGAATCCTGGATGAGCGTGGCCTGCTCGAGTTCGACCAGATAGAAGCCAGCCGCGATGAGCTCCGCCGCACGGTCGAGAACGAACGTCGGGAATGGGCATCAGAAAATCAGCAGCTTCAGTCCCAGCTGCACGCCCTGCGTTCTGAACTTGCCGAAACAGAAGGCCAGCTGGTGACCGCTCGCGCCTCGGCTTTGGTGCAGGAGGTCGGTGTCTTCGACTTTGACCACCCAGCAGAACATTCCGCTCACTTGGCGGCCAGGCTGGATTCGATCCGTGCCCAATACAAAGAGAGGCCCGGGCGAAGCAGGCCATCCACGCGACGTCGAACTTCACGTTCAATAACTCCGCGAAGCAGGGCATGAAGTTCGTGAACCAGATGTCGACCATAATGTTGCGTGCCTATAACGCCGAAGCCGAGAACTGCGTGAAAACGGTCAAAGCTGGAGACCTGGCAACCGCGACGGCTCGCCTGACTAAGGCGAAGGAACAGATCGAACGCCAAGGCACCATGATCAACCTACGAGTCGACGAGACCTACCGCCACCTGCGTATCCAGGAAATGGTGCTCGCCGCTGAACACCTTCAAGTTCTTGCCGCGGAGAAGGAACTGGAGCGCGCCCGCCGCGAAGAGCTGCGCGAACAAAAGCAGGCCGAAGCGGAACTTGCCGCCGCCCCGCAAAAGCTCGCCAAGGAACGGGCCATGCACCAGGCAAACCTGGACGCACTCATAGCCAACGGAGACCTCGAAGGCGCAGAACGAATGCGCGTCAAAATCGTTGAAGACGAACTCGCCCTCGCCGACATTGAACGGCGCGCCGCGAACATCCACCCGGCTACGTGTACGTCATCTCCAACATCGGCGCATTCGGAGAGAACATGGTCAAGATCGGGATGACCCGCCGGTTGGAGCCTATGGACCGGGTCAACGAACTCGGAGATGCGTCCGTACCGTTCCGGTTCGACGTACACGCGCTCTTTTACTCAGACGATGCCCTGGCCACCGAGGCAATGTTGCACCGGACGTTCGCCGAGCAGCCCGTTAACAAGGTCAATCTCCGCCGCGAATTCTTTCGGGTCACCCCGCATAAGGTCCTAGAAGTATTGAAAGAACACCACGTCGAACTCGTTGAATTCACCGAACAACCCACCGCCGAAGAATTCCGCCTCAGCACACCGGAGGCGGAAGCATTGCCGGTATAGGAAGGGTTGCTCCGGAACATGTGCTGAGCATTCTCTGGGGCACTCTCCATCCCTGCATCGTCGGTCGGGTTCATTTTTGGGGTTCGAGGCAAACGACAACATCATCACGCGGCGGAAAGCTAACCCACGGCCAGGGCCGTTTCGTAACGCAAGATAGCGGTGCCAATAGTTGGACCAGATCCAGAGCGCGTCGACGGAGTCAAAGCCTGCGGGGGTGGAAGCCGGCAGTTCGAAAGTCATCGGTGAAGAACCGGACGGGCAACACGTCGTCCGTTGGGACCAGAAATAGGTGCCGCTCTGAGACGTCCGCTGCGCGCGCCAGTTTATCGATGTGCGACGCCATATGGGGTTCTCCATGCCAGGTCTCGACGATGCGAGCGAAGTCGACGGGCGCCCCGTCGACGAACTCAGCGCGCGTGGCCTGGAAGATCACGACACCGGGACTGTAGGGAGTGCGTTTGAGAGTGCCCATCTCATCGGCGATGAAACGCGCTAGATCTTGCTCGCTGTCCAGGAGTTCCGAGGGCAGGTGCTCGGGCCGGTCTACGCCGTGGGCGTCGCAGAGCTCCACTGCACGCAGCACGACTCGCCGGACGGATTTGTACGAAAAGCTTGGAGCGGCGGAGCGGAACTCCCACGAGCTCTCCGCCGGCCAACACCAGCCCTCTTTCATTGCCATGCCTTGCCAGGCGATGGACGCCTTCTCCGTCACGAGTGTGACCTCCAGAACGCCTCGCTGTCCGTTAGGCCACTCGAGGAGAACGTCCACGGCCGCTTGCCGCCCGTCTGTGTCGTGGGGGACGACCGCGGCACCGGTTGCGTGCCGACCAACTGCGCAGCAATCTGCTCGGCTCTCTTCGCGAGTCCCGTCATGCAAGCAGCTTTGGTCGGCGTTTCGCGTGGTTCTCCGACGTCCAATGATGGTCGTAGAAGCCGCCTTCGGTGGGCTGATGTATCGCAGGGATAATCGTGGGCGAGGTGAGGATGGAATCGCACAGCGGCGTAAGGGCCTCGACAACCACCTGGCCCAGATGGCCGAGGATCTCGATCTGGCCAGTGGTGTTCCCGAGCAGCAAGGGCGCCATGCTGCTCATCGTTTGCTGTCCGTCCTCCTTCGGTATCCCGAAGTGGACGCCGCCCTCGACGTGTGCGTAGTAGCGCACCACGCGGCGAACGGTTAGATCAAGTCCGTCGACCATGCCGACCCTAGTGCTGGCGAAGTCTTCGACAGTCGACAACGCCATGCAATCGGCGCTGCTGACCAGGGTGGAGTCGGCCAGCCTGATGGCATATGGGAGGTCATAACCTGGTTCGTCGGGTGCCGACCAAGGCTTGATCCTGAAGTGGATGGGGACATCGAGCCTAGCGGCGCGCACGGTATCTACCAAGGAAGATCCGTCCAAGAGCAGCTTGCGGAGCAAAGGTGCTATCCCGAGCAGCTCGTAGCGGCTCCGTCTGCCGGGATCCTTGCTCCGGCGTCGCAGGTCGGATACTGTCTCGACGAACAGCCACTCGGCCAACATCATCTGAGCGCCGATATCACGCGCCATTACGAGCTCCTCCTATTATCTGACCACAAGTAGTAAAGCGAAGGCCCGGATACTCGACCCGCTTCACTGTAATTGTCGATGACTCGTGGCTGTTCGCGTTGATCGCCTTCAATTCCTTCGAGGCGTGGGTTTCTCCCAGAGGGTGTCGCTCATCTTCCCGAGTCCGAAACATCCTCATACGCATGGGAGATACCCCGAGGGCTGGGATGCTGGGACTTTCTCCTTCGGTTGCTTCAGGGACCGACCTGCTTGCTAGTAGGCCCGGAAGGTCGCTAGCTGGGAAGCGCCCACTCCAAGATGGTTTTGGTTCTGTCGTCGGAGTATCTGGCGGTGGTCATGGGCGTTGTGCTGGATCCTTGGATGATGACCCATGCCCGGTAGCAGTCCCCGGCTTTCAGCTGTTGTTCTGGTGGCCAAAAGCCAGGAACGGCTGCTGCATGCCGCCATGTCGTGCTGGCCGGCGTGTAGGTGCGGTTTGATGCATCCCTCAGAGACCATTTGTTCTGAGCAATAGTGGCGGTGGACCCCGCGGGTTGCGACGGCACGCACACCTGGATGTCGATAGCTTCTTGGTTCGGATCCTGAGGTTCGACGTCCTTGCGGTGTTCGTAGACGGTCACAGATCCACCATTGCTTAAATTTGCCGTAGTACCGAGAGGGAGCGGGCCCGTTTGTGTAGGAGTCGGGGTGGGCGTCGGTGTCGGTTTCGGTGAAGCGGTCACTGTCACGGTCTGCGTGACCGTAATTGTTGGTTGGGCAGTAGCGTCGCCCCCTGCGCAACTGGACAGGGTGGCAGGCAATACGAGCCAGAGAGCGAGGGTGCGCTGTCGCATGGTTATCCGTTCTACAGTTCAATTGTGTGGGAGAGTCCCGGCTGAGTTGAGGACTGGGAGCAAACGATTTTGTGGACGTGGTCCTAGTCCCGGCCGGTAGCGAGCCCGAAGATGGCTTTCTCGACCTGGACGGCGGACCGGTTGTGCCGGCTTCCCCACTCGGTGAGGAGCCCAACGTATTGGTCGTAGGAGCTCGTCCGGCCGAGCTGTAAGGATATTGAAGCATGGGCGAACAGCCAGTCGGCGAGCTGCTTGTCCAGGATGGGTGCAGCCGTGGCATCGTCTGATGCTTGTACGGCTGACGCGAAGTACAGCCACTTGGTGAAGAACGCGGCGCCTAGATACTTGATCCTGCCTTCGTTGCTCATGCCTCGGAATGCTTCCACTGGGCCGCGTCGACGTACGGCTATCACGCCGTCTTCGAGCCGCTCAGTTACGGAGGGAAGGACAGGCGACGCCCGTGGGTTTGTCTTGGTTCCGGTGAGGACCCATCGGGTCCTCACCGGTCCGTATCCCGTTGTACCGTATCCCCAGACCATTGCGCCGACAAAGGCGGGCAATGTTCGCCCTGCCGCCAGTTCCGCCAGGACGAGCTCACGCGTGGATGTTCGATCGACTCGCCCGGGCATCCGCTGGAGTAACTCCGTCACTTGTGGGAGATCATGCATGAGTTCCAGCCAAGGCTCCGACCGCCAGGGAAAGGTCCGTTGTTGCTTTGATTCTCTATCGAGGCGGGCGGCCAGCGCGTCAGGAACTGGAATGCCGTGAGTCATTGATTTACTCTGCTTTCGCCTCAGCTGGGTTTGTATTTCATGAACAGCGACGGGAGCTCGTGGGAACTTCTCACCACGTACGGCGTAGGCCGCCAAGCCTTCTGTGGGTTCGGGTGGCTATAGGCCGGTAGTGCTTGCGCCGTATTCGGCCTGTTCGGGGGTGAAGCCCTCGAAGAGGAGTTGGTCGACGAGGCCTGAGCGGGAGAAGGAAGTGTATTCGAGGTAGCTCTTTGCCTTCTTGGCTGCTTGTTCGTTCCAGTCAACCTTGACGCGGTCGGCTGCCCAGGTTGCATCTTCGGCGGAGTACTTCTCGAACTCGAGCTGCTTGATCAGTCCGGTGTAGGAGAATGCGGTGTACTGGAGGTAACTGCCGGCCTTCCTCAGAGCGTTTTGTTGGCTGATCGTGCCGGTTGCGGCCTTGGCAGCTGCCTCCGCCTGAGCTTTGGCAGCTGCCTCCGCCTGAGCTTTGGCAGCTGCGTCTGCATCGGCCTTCGCTTTGGCAGCTGCGTCAGCGTCCGCTTTGGCTTTAATTGCGTCGGCCTCAGCTTGGGCCTTCGCAGCGGCGTCGGCAGAAGATTTCGCCGAGGCTTCTGCGGATGATTTCGCGGCGGCAGCGGGATCGACGGTGGGCTGTGGCGAGGGGGCAGGCGCCGTAGTCTGAGTCGACGTAACCGGGGTGACCGAAGTTTGAGTACCGCCCGCCCGGGTGGCGTTCAGGATGATGCTCAGCAGAATGACAGCGGCGGTGACGATCAAGGCGACTTTCTTGTAACTGTCGTAACCGTCCAGCGGTCGGCCCTGCTTGTCCCTCGTCTTGTTGGCGAGGACCAGGATTAAGTCTACGAGTGCCCAGATGCCAAAGCCGCCGAACGTAACCAGTTTAAGAATGCCAGTGCCGACTTTGCCCAGGTAGAACCGGTCCACACCGAAAACGCCGACAAGCAGTGATAGCAACCACGTCGTCAGGAAGGACTTATTGCTTACCGGCGGCGGACCGTACATCGGAGCGGGTGGATAAGGGGAGAGATTGGGGTTTTGGCTCATGAGAGGCCTTTCAGAGGACACCTTACCGACGTGCGATGCGAAGGGTGTGGGGTGTTTGCAAATGAGAGACGCTCGTTGAGGGAACCCGGACTGGCTCTGGTCCCACATTCTGGAGACACTGCCCGGGAGGCTGGCAGGCTGGGATAAGTTATTTCTTCCCCCAAAAGCATCGCGGGCTTCCGTGCCCGTGAATGGAATATTACACCGGTTCGCGGCAATCCAAATGCCATTAGCAGAAGTGATTTAAGCAATCGCTAACTCTCGGCTCGCAAATTGCGGGCCTACCACAAAGTTCAAAGACCGGACCGTATATTTGGTCTTTTTAGGCTCAAGATTACGTCAAGGATTGATCAAGGAGAGCTCGAGTTCGGCATATCCTGGTGTTCATATCCCACCGATGATCCGGTCGTGCACGGATAAATCTGTCAATGGAAGTCGATGTTGTCTAGGAACTTCGAAGTATGTCTTGCTTCTTCCATTCAAACTCTTCGGGCGTGACAAGGCCTTGGTCCCTAAGTCTGGCTAGATGCTCGATCTGCGATGCCGCCGTCGGTGGAGCGGTGATAGCTGACGCTCTGCTACTTTGCCCACTTCGAAGTACTGCCATGATGATGGCGCTGGCGAGAGCAACTATGACTCCAAGCAAGATGAATGTCCAAACCCAGCCTGTTGCCTCTGCCAGGTTGGAGCGACATTCGGCCGCATAGGTTGTGCGCCCTAACCCGTACTCCGGTGCCAAGGCGTCCATGTATTCCGCCACACTGCTTTTATTGAACGGCGACCCACAGTTGGAGCCTGCATCGGCAAATCCCGTCATGAAGCCACAGAGAATCAAGAGAGCGCCTGAGGCGATGCCCCACCACCAGGCGGTGCCCGCTTTGCGGGCTTGGCCGCCACTTGCAAGAGTTTTCTCGAATGGCGCCGCAGGCCCCTTGTGGCCCGGCTGCAGCGGGGTGACGTTTCGCTGATTGTCAGGAGTCAGTGCTGACGTGTGAACTGTCGGACTCCAGGATGTCCCGTTGAAATGAGCAGCTAAGTTCGCATTCTGAATGTGACAGTACCATCCCGGTTGCATTCTTCTATTCTCCATTCATCGAACTTGCTCGCGTTCACTAGGTGTTCGCGCGAACGCAGAGCAAATGATCACAGAGAACAGTGAGTAGATCCTTGATCTCGAATTGTTCGAATGATGAACGGCTTAGGGCCGTTCTTTTCGTCGTTCAGAAGCGAGGTACGCTCGCGCTGGCACCATTACTGCTGTTGGTGATCCGGGGGAGTAATCGCTGTTGAAGCTCAAACTGCTGGAAATGATATTCTCCCAGAACGCCGTCACTCGACGGTTTTTCTACCTAGTCGTCTAGGCCGAGCCTTCCTACGGGGGAACCTTTGAGGAAACCACTTGCTCTGATTGCCGCTGTTGTCGTGACAGTCAGCGCTTCTGCTTGCGCACCCACAACGTCTGCTGATGGGCCGGGACAGCCGGCAGCCGCCAGCGAAGCGTCTGTGGCGAGCACCTCATCAGGGAAGCGAATGCCAGCATTGGTGAACAAGTCGTACAAGACAGGTGTTGCGGAACTCGACAGGGCCGGTATTTCCTATGTCGTCCTGGGAGCGGACGGTAGATCATACGATACGGCCGCTTACCCACCTGGCTGGGACATCACCATAGTTAAACAAAGCATCGCTTGGAATGACTCCGTGCCTCCTGGGGAAGCGGTCCACCTGACGCTCAGTGCGAACGAGGCGGCCGCGGGGTGCAAAGAATTCGCCGCGGCCAACAACTCTCTCGCGGAACAGCTTTCTGGCGGGAAGAAAAACCTTTCACTAACGGAGTGGAAGGCGGCGCAACTTTCGGCGGTGAACGGCATGGACAAGGCAGGTCTCGCCTCCACTGGTGAAGTACATGAACGGATTGAGGTTCTTGTTTCCGGCATCCCCTCTGACCCCCTTGAATTGGCTCTGACGTCGGGCCGAGCGCAAGCGCAAGCGTACAACGTGTCCCTTGATCGAATTTCGAATGCCTGACAAGCAGGAGGAACCGTTGGGTCGCTCACAAAGCTCACAATTGCACCAAGCTTTGGGGGCTAGCCGACAGCCTTGATCATCGCCGCCCAGCTCCGGCCATCGGCCACGGGCCTCTCGGTGTTTAAGACCCTGCCTGATTTCTGGTCGCATCGCTAACTGCATCGTGAGCTAGTAACGTCACGGGATGTCTCGACGCGGACCTGTCGGTATGTAGACATGAGCAGCCGCCCGCGTGCGGCATTTACCGGCCTTCCAAGGGAACAGCACGGCAACACCACGTTGACAAGCCAGGGAGGAGTGCTTGCCGCGAGACTGCAGTTATTGTTTCCGAGTCTTAACGATTGGGTCCCGCGATACGTCTCTTCGGGCGACACAGGCGGTCGGTGGATGCTCCAAGCAGCATCTGCCGGCGCGTGCTCTGACAGGCTTCTTGTGGCCGTGCAAAAAGGTCTTGGTCCATTGTCATGTAGCTCCTGCTTGCTCACCACGGACACCTGAAGGGAGGGAACACGATGAAGGCGTCGTGGCCAAGTCACTCAGTGACAGGCTAGCGAACATGTGGCTTTGAGGCAGGACAATCACGGGTCGGAAGGCGTCAGTTTTGGGCAAAGAATAGAGTGTGGACATTGTCCACACTTTCCGCCTCGAAATGGCCCGTACAATCATCGGACTGGCCCGGATTTCCGCATGTTCCCGCTACTTTGCAGTGTTTCCAGGGCTTGGAATCCCCTTCGAGTCCCACCTCGGGCACGGCATACCCCCTCGTCAGAGGGGGTTTTTGCTTTAACGTGTGTACATTCTGGTTGGTCAGGTCCCTCTGACACTGGCCGCGGGGCTTGCCTGGCGCCGCGGGTCGCCTGTGAAGTTGTGGGGAGCGGGTTCAGGGTCGCGGCTGGTCGGCCCTACGCTTGCTCTGAACTGGGGCCATGCCTTCCTCTCTTGTTGCGTCCGGTAGGTCGTGGTTGACCTACACCTCTTCATGCGTAAAGGGACTGAGCGCAACATGACTTCGAGATCCTGCGGCAAGATTCTTGGTTTTGGCTCGTTGATGGAGTCAAGAGGCTTGACTGAGGAGAGCTTTGTCAGCCCAAAGGGGGTGTGGACATTGTCCACACTTAAATCTTCTTTATTGAGCCTGATCATAGCCATTTCCTCCCTCTTGTTCGGCCTACATCTACTCATCGCGTGTGAGGGCCCGAGCGACGTGACGCCCGTTCGCAAGCGCACCTTCTGCAGGGCCGCAGCGACGTGAGAGTGCAGCCGCCACGGGCGACCGGGTGCTTTGGGGGGGGTCTCTTCAGTGTCGTCGACGCGTAACTACGACTAAATGAGGGAGTACCTCGCGAATTCCTTAGGTGCGTCGGATCAGAGCGCGAGAACTAGGATTGCCGACCTGACGGTAGACGCAACGACAAGCGGCAGCAGGTAGAAGGTCCTTATGCCCATCCAACGACGAGGCGCGCCGCGTCTTGGGGGACGGTAGGGTCAATCCCTGTGAGCTCAGCGAAACGACGGAGACGGTTTGTCAGCGTATTCCGATGACAGAAAAGCTCCACTGCCGAGTCTCCCGCGCTGCCTGTACGGAGGTAGCTGCGGACTGATTCTTCCAACCGGCTACGTTCCGTTCTAGTGCAGCCTGAAAGAGCTGCTGTAACGTCTGTCAGTAGGGGGTGCCCTGCCAGAATTAGGCTCCGGTTGGCAAGTCTGGCCCAGCCTCGCTTCCAAGTCATTGCACCATGTTCACCGCTTCTGAACACCCGAGCGAGATCGCGGGCGATAGTTGCTGCTTGACGAAGACCCCGGAGGCCCGCATCAGCATCGGTAAGTCCGACTCTGATGGTAAGCAAATTGCGTCGGAACGCATCGCGCTTGGGATCTGTCCCTTCGAGTTGCGTGGTGAACGCAATGAGTGCGTCACCACGGTGATGGGAGAACACGTTTCTGCCTGCGCGTTCGGCTTCGGCGATGAAGACCCTCAGGGCTGGCATTTCATCGGGCTCGGCGCCTACCACTATCAGGGGGCTGGCGGGGGAAATTTCAAGTTCACCGGCAATGGTGCGCAACTGTTCGTCCGTCAGTTCGGGTGTCTGGAAGAGTTCCGCCAACAGTCCCTGCCGTACGGAAAATGCTTCGTCCTGCATACGCTCACGTTCTGCGATGAATGCTCGCTGAGTCTGTCCCGCGTATTCGTCGACGGTGTCGAGCACAATCCAGGTGTGGCGAACCACCAGCGTTGCATCGTCCGGTGTTGCCACCCTGGTAAGGGCCTCCCAAAGGATGTTGTAATCAAGGCGTATAGCTGACATCAATGAGGTGATGGGGATTCCCGCTCGTGCTCGGGAGACACCGACATCAGCGGCTACAGCAACTGCTTCACGAAGCCCACCTTCACGTAGGCCGGTAACCATGGCCTCGAAGGCTAGGCGCCCCGTCCGCCGTATCTCGGAAAGGGGGATCGGGGCAGGGTCGTAACCGGGGATCGCCGTAATTCGAGAAAGAAACGCCTCGGTGAGCTCCTCAACGTCGAGCTGGTCCAGCAGCTCTTGCCAGCGCATGGAATCGTGGGGCTCCGGACCGCCGCTAAGCCGGGGTTGGTTCATGTCCATGCTTTCCACAATATGTGCTTATGCACTGTTTTTACCAAGAAGATCGAAGCAAATGCTGTGCGAAAATGGCTGTAACTCCTGAGAACCTCGTTGAACAAGATGTTTGCGGAAGATTCACGTAAACGTAAACCGGATCACGCATCAACGGAGATGACAATGAGTGAGACACTACAGGCGGCGAATTTTGAGCAACATGCCGTCAAAGAGCTGAGTAGGAAAGACGCGAACAAGGTCGCGTTGGGCGCATTGATCGGTTCCGCACTTGAGTACTACGACTTTTTCCTTTTCAGTGCCGCAGCGGCACTGGTGTTCAACGTTCAGTACTTCACAAGCGGCAACCCGACTGCGGCGGCTTTGGCCTCGTTCGCCACTTTTGGGGTTGGCGTCGCTGCCAGACCCCTGGGCGGAATCATCTTCGGTAGCATGGGCGACCGGATCGGGCGCCGGAAGACCCTGATGATCACGATCATTGGCATTGGCATGATTACTGGTCTTATCGGGGTGCTGCCGACTTATGCCGCAATCGGTATTGCCGCCCCAATTCTGCTCGTGTTGTTGCGGGTAGTACAGGGCCTCTTCGTCGGTGGAGAATGGTCAGGGGCCCTGACCTTGGTGGTGGAAAACTCCCCGTTGCACCTTCGCGCCCGGTACGCCGTGATTCCACTGATTGGTTCCCCCATCGGGACGATACTCTCTTCCGGAGGCTTCTTCCTAGTCACGATCCTCTTCACCAAAGAAAACTTTGACGCGTGGGGCTGGCGTATCCCGTTCCTCATTTCCCTGCCCCTGCTGCTCATTGCCATTTACATCCGCAGCAAGCTCGAAGAGTCGCCAGTGTTCCGCCAAATCGAAGAAGCCGGCGAAATTGAGCAGACCCCTGTCCGCTCCACCTTTAGGCATTCTTGGCGTCAGCTCTTGATCGGTATGGCTTCCTGCCTCCTCGGCATGGGCGGCTTCTATCTGGTCACCACGTTCTGCGTCTGGTACGGAGTCAACGTCCTCAAGTACCCGTCAACCCTGATGTTGCTTGGCACTATCGCTGCCGCTGTAGTAGAGATCTTTGTCATTGTCTGGAGCGGACGCCTCGGCGCTAAATATGGATCAAGCCGGGTCATACTGTGGGGCGGTATTGCCTCCGCAGTGGTAGCCGTTCCTGCGTTCCTGCTGCTCACCTCAGGTAATCCTGTTTTTGTCGTCATCGCCATGGTCCTTGCAGTCTCGACTCTCTCCTTCCCCTACGCCGGCACCGGCGCGGTTCTGACGGGCCTGTTTGAAGCCAAGACCCGCTTTACGGGTGTGGCTGTTGCAAACAACACCTCAGCCATGGTGGCGGGCTTCGTCCCCTTGATTGTCACGGGTGTAGTTGCAGCCGCCGGGAATCACTGGTGGCCCGCCGCCGCGATGCTTGTACTCATCTCGATCATTACCGCTTCGGCTGGTGCAATTGCACCCCGTTTCAGCGTGAATCTTCCCGGCTTCAAGCACTAACAAAAGCGGCCTGGGCAGTCGCCTCGATTGCCACCTCAGACCGGGCCCGGTCGTCGCGCAGGAACCCACTTGGCTAGCTGCCGATAGGGCCGCCAAGTGCTGGCAAGTCCGAGCCGGCACGCGTCTAAAGAACGGACCACTCTCATCGCAGTAAAGATGAGAGTGGTCCCCAGAAAGGAACTTCACCATGAAGCTCGACCTTCTTGTCCGGGCGAACGAGATTCTCACCATGGACCCCGACCGGCCCATTGCGACGGCTGTCGGAGTCATCGGCGAACGTATCGTCGGTTTTGATGACGAAATCGCAAGCATGGAGGCGGAGTGCAGCCTTGACTTCGGTGATGCGTGCATTACCCCGGGCCTTATCGATGCCCACTGCCACACAACATGGTGGGGTTTGGGCCTGGATGCGGTGGATCTGAGCGGGTGCAGGGGGCTCGAGGACGTTTACTCCAAGATCGAGGCTGAAGTGGAACGTCTGTCCGGTGATGCCGAGGTTTGGGTTCACGGTACAGGTTTCAACCAAGCCCACCATGGGGGACTTTTCCCTGACATAGGGCGTATTGATGACATAACTGGTAATCGCCCGCTGTACCTTCGGCACGCTTCCGGACATTCATCAATCACTAACAGCGCCACGCTGGACCTGATCGGGGCTTCACATCCCGATTTCCAGGACCCGGCAGGAGGAATTGTAATGCGGGACGCCGAAGGAAGACCTACCGGCGTCTTGGAAGAAGCCGCACAGGGATTGGTGCAGGCACTCCTACTGCCTTACTCAACCGAGAGAATCGTCCGGGCATTGGACGCTGCGACCGAACGATACGCGGCACAAGGGATAACCAGCTTCACCGAAGCCGGCATTGGCGGCGGCTGGATCGGCCACAGCCCTGTCGAGGTGGCTGCGTACCAGACCGCCACCGAAACCGGTCATCTTCATGCACGCGCCCAGCTGATGCCCTCCATGGACGCGCTGCAACCCATAAAGGGGCATCCTGCCGATTTCTACCATCAAGGAGGAGGTCTTGGACTGGGCTTGGGACTTCGTTACGGCTTCGGAGACGATTACGTCCGGTTCGGACACGTCAAAGTCTTCCTTGACGGCTCCCTCCTGGGCGCAACCGCTGCAGTAACCGAATCCTTCTGCGGACACGATCACAACACCGGCTACCTTTTGGACGAACCAGGCACCTACCGAGAGCGCGCCTTGAGTGCCTACCGTGCTGGGTGGCCTCTGGCGCTGCACGCCATTGGCGATGTAGCCATCGACCTGGCGATGGACCTCATCGAGGAGGCGCAGGACAGATACGGCCGCGGCGAAGCACCTTGCCGAATCGAGCATTTCGGCATGGCCCGCCCGGACCAAGTCGTTCGCGCCGGTGTCCTCGGCATCGCAGTGGCCCCTCAGGCAGGATTCATTGGCCCCTTAGGCGATCAGATTGTGACTCTGGTTGGGCCCGACCGGGAATCCTGGCTATACAGGGGCCGGTCCGTTATCGACGCGGGAGCCCTTCTCGCAGGATCTTCCGACCTGCCGGTAGCAGATAACAACCTGCGCAGGGGCATGCAATCAGCCGTTGACCGGCGAACGAACACAGGCCTGCCTTTCGCCACAGGGGAGGCCATCACACCTGAGGAAGCACTTAGAACGCACACAGAGTGGGCTGCTCGCGCCACCGGTCAATTCCGGGACAAGGGCACGCTGGAACGCGGCAAACTCGCCGACTTCACGGTGTTCTCTGAATCGCCACTGACGGCCCGCAACATCGCCGAGATCGACGTCGTGGCCACGATTCTTGGCGGCCGGCTGAGCTATGACGCCCGGAAAGCACTTAAGAGTCCGACACCTCAATTGCAGCTACAGTCGGTCACCAACTGACGACCGAATATCCCAACCCAAACGCACACAACAAAGAGGATCTAACGGTGCACGAAGTAAAAAGTTCAACACGCTCGCTATCGGATGCAGACCCAGCCGACGAACCGGCAACAATGATCGCATTGGATCTCGCCCTCGCGCGCGACGGACAGGCAAGCTTTGACCGGCTGATCCGCGAGCTGGACCCCGAGGACCTCCAGAGCGAATCGCTCCTACCCGGATGGACCCGGGCACACGTCATCGCGCACATCGGCTACAACGCTCGAGCACTTGCCCGGTTGGTCCAGTGGGCGCAGACAGGGATTGAGAATCCGATGTACGAATCGCCTGTGTCACGGGCGGATGAGATCGACCTCGGGTCGACACTCTCCCACACGAGTCTGACCCGGCTTTCCTCGCAGGAGGCCGCACAGCTCGACGAAGCTTGGACAAAACTTCCCGACGATCGCTGGACCTACAAGGTAAAGAACGCGCAAGGACGCATGATTCTCGTTTCCGAGACTATTTGGATGCGGGCCCGCGAACTATGGCTGCATGCCATCGACCTCAACACCGGAGCAACCATCCAGGACATACCCCTGCCAGCCGCAGCCCGCATCCTGCAGGACGTGTTAACTACTTGGGAGAGCCGGGACGGCCATCACGTGCGCGCTGTCCCAACAGACGCCCACACAGACTTTCAGCCTGGCACTGAAGGCGAACCCGGACCTGCAGCCGGCGACATTCTGTCAATCTCCGGCACACTTACAAACCTCCTGGCTTGGGCCACCGGACGTGGTCACGATGGCGTCGTGGTGATCAACGCGGATGGACGTGAGATCGGCCCCGCGCCGACGGCGCACCGCTGGATCTAATTGGCACTGCCGAAGAAGCCCAACCAAGGCGCCTCTGCCCAGGAAGACCACACGTGCAGGTATTCGGGTCTGCCTCGTCCTCCCGGAAATTCCGCAGATGCCCCACGCACTAATCACCAAAAAATCTCCTCAACAACTCTTGAAAGAAGAGGTCACCATGTCGGCTCCACCAATAACAGGCGGCCCCACTCTCCCGCAGGTGCGGAAGCTCGTGAGCACAATCCCTGGCCCGAAATCACAGGAACTGCTGGCCCGCAAGGACGCAGCCGTTGCCACAGGCACCGGCGGAGTGCTCCCAATTTCAGTAGTAGCCGCCGGAGGCGGGGTGCTGATCGACGCCGATGGCAACTCCCTTATTGACCTCGGTTCCGGCATCGCCGTCACCGGAGTCGGTAATTCAGCCCCCGCTGTGGTGCAGGCTGTGCGGCAGCAGGTCGAGCAGTTCACACACAGCTGTTTCACCATCGCCCCCTATGAGGGCTACGTCAAAGTCGCCGAGAAGCTCAACGCCATCACTCCAGGGGACCACGAAAAACGCTCGGCCCTCTTCAGCACCGGTGCTGAAGCCCTGGAGAACGCGGTCAAGATCGCTCGCCACTACACCGGCAAGCAGGCCGTGGTTGTCTTCGACCACGCGTTCCATGGGCGAACCAACCTCACGATGGGAATGACCGCAAAGAACATGCCCTATAAGAACGGGTTTGGACCCTTCGCCCCCGAGATCTACCGGGTCCCTGCCTCCTATAGCTACCGAGACGGACTCACAGGCCCTGAGGCAGCTGCACCATCGATACTTCAAATGGAGAAGCAGATCGGTGCCGAAAATGTCGCTGCCGTCATCATCGAACCCATTCAGGGTGAAGGCGGCTTCATCGCCCCTGCCAACGGTTTCCTACCCGCCCTGCAGGAATGGACATCCCAGAACGGGGTCATTCTCATCCTGGACGAGGTGCAGACCGGCTTTGCCCGTACCGGTGACATGTTCGCTGCCAACCATGAGGGCATAGTTCCGGACCTGATGACATTCGGCAAGGGACTGGCCGGTGGGCTTCCTCTTTCGGCAGTAACTGGCCGTAAAGACATCATGAACTCCGCCGTGGACGGAGGACTCGGGGGTACCTATGCAGGCAACCCCATCGCCTGTGCTGCCGCTCTGGCAACGATCGAAACCTATGAAAAGGAAAACCTGACGGAACGTGCACGGGCAATCGGTGCCATCATCACCGATTTCTTCGCCGGTCTAGCGGCAGAGGATGACCGCGTCGGCGACATCCGCGGCCGCGGTGCCATGATCGGCATCGAGTTCGTCGAAACGGGCAGCCGGAGACCAGCCGCTGCGTTGACTTCTGCCATCGCGAAGAAGTCAGGCCAGAACGGCGTGCTGGTACTCACATGCGGCACATACGGCAACGTGCTCCGGTTCCTGCCGCCGTTGTCCATATCAGATGACTTGTTGCGCGAGGGCCTTCAGGTCGTGGCGGAAGCTTTCAAAGCAACTGCCTGAACCACAGCAAAACAACTACACATACTTAGAAGGACAGCGATGACTTTAAAACCCCACGAGCAAGAACTGATCAACCAGGTGCAAACCGGTCTCGGCATCGGAGGGACGTGGCAGCCCTCTTCGGCCGGTGCGACATTCGACGTGCAAGACCCGGCAACCGGGGAAGTCATCAAAACGATCGCCGATGCGACCGTCGACGATGCCCTTAGGGCGCTCGAAGCTGCCGTAACGGCGCAGGAGGCGTGGGCTGACACCTCTACACGCGGACGCTCAAACATCCTGCGCCGAGCGTTCGACCTTCTAATGGATCGCCACGAGGACTTTGCACTGCTCATTAGCATCGAAATGGGCAAGCCGATCTCCGAGGCCCGCGCCGAAGTGACCTATGGAGGCGAGTTCCTGCGCTGGTTCTCTGAGGAGGCTGTACGCGTCCGCGGCGACTATCGTCCTACTCCTGAGGGTGCTGGCAACATCGTCGTATCCCACCTTCCGGTCGGGCCCACCTATTTCATCACGCCGTGGAATTTCCCCTTGGCTATGGCAACCCGCAAGATAGCACCAGCCTTGGCGGCCGGCTGCACGGTGGTCATCAAGCCCGCCGAACTGACTCCGCTGACGACCATCTTCTTGGTACAACTGCTCGAAGAAGCGGGCCTACCGGCAGGAGTTGTAAATGTGGTTCCTACCACCTCGCCGGCCGACCAGTCCAGCGTGCTGTTAAAGGACGCCCGCCTCAAAAAGCTCAGCTTCACCGGTTCGACCCCTGTCGGTGTAAAGCTCCTTGAAGCCGCAGCCCAGAATGTCCTGCGAACTTCTATGGAGTTGGGGGGGTAACGCCCCGTTTATCGTCTTCGAGGATGCAGATTTGGATCGAGCCGTGGAGGGTGTCCTGCTGGCGAAGTTCCGTAATATCGGCCAGGCATGCACTGCGGCGAACCGCATCATCGTCCATGAATCAATCGCAGATACTTTTGCTCAACGCGTGAGCGACCGGGTGGCCCAAATGAAGATCGGCAGGGGAGCTGAGGAAAGTACTGACATCGGCGCTTTGGTCGACGGCCGTGCGGTCGCAAAGGCTGAGCGTCTGGTTGCTGACGCCGTAGCGACCGGCGCAACGGTTCTCACTGGAGGTAAGTCCATTGAAGGTCCTGGCAGCTACTTCGAGCCAACAGTTCTGGATCGGCTCAGTTCCAACTCGGCTCTGATGTCCGAAGAGATCTTTGGACCGGTCCTTGGCATCATCCGATTCACCAATGAGGAGGAAGCAGTCAAAATCGCCAATGACACAGACTATGGGCTGGTCAGCTATGTGTTCACGGAGAACGTTCACTGCGGCCAGCGCATGATTGAAAAGCTGCAGACGGGAATGATGGGCTTAAACACCGGTCTCATCTCCAACGCCGCAGCACCCTTTGGCGGTATTAAGCAGTCCGGTATCGGCCGGGAAGGCGGTTTTGAGGGCATCAGCGAGTTCCTCTCAACCAAATACACCCTTATCCCGCGCTGATAGCAGCGGCCATACCGGTCGCTGCAGGGCTCAACGGTACCTATTGAATCTGACAGACAGTGAGGCCCTCACGTTCCATGCCGAACGTGAGGGCCTCACCTTTTCCTCCGCATTCATCTGGCCGGCACGCAGACGAAGCGGAAAGGAAGTTCACCCGAACACCCCGGGGAGCTTGAGAACGAGCCTTCTGGTCCTTCTGAAATCGGCACACTAATTGGAATGTTGGTACTCGTTGTGCTTCGAGACTGCTTGCGTAAGGTGCTCAGCCAGAAGGCCGGGTGCTTCGCTGTGGGCCAGGTGACCCTGATTTGCCAGCCGAACGACCTCGGCTTGGGGGAGGACTTGAGAGAAGGCGGTGAAAGCGACACCGTATGGCGGCTTCTCCTCGTTGCGTTCGCCAAGCATCAGGGTGACTGGAGCCGTGATTTCGCTGTATCGGGAAAGCGCTGCAACATGGTCATTTATAGCAGTCAGCTCATCAGCCAAGGGGTGAACAAGAAGACGGAGGACAGGCCAAATAGGGTCCGCGCGCAGCGCTGCCATGTATTCGGCGGAGTAACCCGCCATGACCCGCTTGACCACCTCGACAGCGCTGTCCAGGTCGCCCCTCCCGAGAGCAAGACGTAGGGGTTCAAGGGCGTTCGATCCGAACGGGCTTGAGACGGGCTCATACGCGATGACAGAGCGCAGGTTGCGTCGCTCTGTCGCCGTTTCCAAAGCAATCAGTCCGCCATAGCTCCAGCCGAACAGGTGGATGTCCTCCTCGAGGGTGTCGAGGATGTGGTGCAAATCGTCAATTTCAGTCCGGACCGAGTAGCCACGACCTGTCGGGCCGCTAGGGAGCCGCCCGCGGCGGTTAATGACCATTATCGGGTTATTCAAATTCAATGCATCGGCGACTGGGCGCCAGGTATACGCATCGGACATAACGCCTGGAACTATCACGACGGGCGGTCCGCTGCCTTCTCGTAGCTCGGCAGTCAAAATTGTTCCCTCGCGGTTGAAGGTAAGTGTTCGCATCAGTTTCCTTTCATCGGGTGCTGGGTCTCTTCAATTTGCGCAGCCACCCTCAAAAGTTGGGATTCGGCTCCGGGGGGACCTACCAGCTGTAGTCCAGTCGGCAGCCCCTCGGTCGTGCCCGCTGGAATGGAGATGGCCGGGAGTCCTAAAACGCTCCATGGGCTTGTAAGGGAGAGAAGAGCCTTCCGGGTCTCTAGGCTGCTCCCGTCGATGAGCTCCATACGGCTGTTCAGCCGGGGAGGGGCCAGGGGGATCGTCGGAAGTGCCAGAACCCCGTACCGATTTAGCAAAGGTTGGATTCTTTGGCGGGCACTGTGCCTAAGCTCCATCGCCTTGACGTACTCCCAACTGAGAATCTCGCCGCCGGCAAGCAACCGAGCGAGTACTTCGGGGTCGTAAAGTTCGGGCGAGTTGTATATCAACTCAGAATGTTGGGCGTATGCCTCACTGCCTTGGATGATCCCGTATGCCTCTCTGAGGTCACTGGCTTCCGGGACGTCGGCGTCCCCGGTGAGAAGTTGATCGACCCTGCTTCGGGCCGCACTAGTGATTGAAGGCTGCGTCGGATATATCGAATCCGGCTTGATCCATCCGATACCAGGGGGGAGAGCTACAGTATTGGTGCCCCTCAATGCGGTCCACAGCAGGAGACAGTCGGCCGCGGTGCGGGCCAGCAAGCCTATGGTGTCCAGAGATGGTGACAATGGCACCATCCCGCGGGTGGGCAAAGCTCCGTGGGTTGGTTTGAGCCCTACAACCCCGCAGCAAGCAGCCGGAATACGAGCGGAGCCGCCGGTGTCGGTACCGAGCGCCAACGGGATGATGCCAGCGGCAACCGCGGCAGCAGACCCGCTGCTCGAACCACCAGCCATGTGGTCCGTATCGTGTGGGTTGCGCGTAGGGCCGGTGGCCGAGCGATCTCCGGTAGGTCCGTTCGCAAATTCGTGGGTCGTGGTCTTCCCAATAATGATCGCCCCTGCCTGGACGAGCCGTTCAACGCATTCGGCGTTTTCACGGGCGAGGTGGTTTTTTCGGTGACGCGAACCTGCAGTTGTTGGCATTCCTCGCACATCGATGACGTCCTTAACGGCAACAGGAATGCCGTGCAGCGGCCCCCGATCAATGCCCGAGGCCAGTTCAGTGCGAGCCTTCGCCGCCGCCGCGTAGGCGCCGTTTTCATCGAACGAGACGAACGCGTTGATCGAAGGCTGCCACCGGTAGGCCTCCTGCAATGCAATGCTTACAAGGTCCGCTGGCGCGATAAGCCCACTCCGCATCATGGCGGCGAGCTCGGAAACACCAACGTTGGCGAAAAACCCCGCTCCAGAGGGTTTCTTCAGTTGTGCTTCGGGCGATCGCATACATCCCTCTTCGCAGTTGATTGTGGTGGTGAACTGCATGTAACCATACCCAAACGTTTGGGACAATCGTTTGGTAAGATTTGTACTCAAACCTCAGAGGGAGTTTTCAACGATGCCAGGTAGATATAAAAGCAGCTCGGTCACGCTGAAAACGATTGCGCAGGCGGCGGGGCTCGACGTCTCGACAGTGTCGAGGGTTCTCAGCGGATCTCCTGATGAGGTTTCGCGTGCGGCATCACCGGCTACGGCAGCAGCAGTGCGTGATTGGGCTCAACGGCTCGGTTATCAACCCAACCCACACGCAAAGAGCCTGCGAACGGCGCGAAGCAATCTGATCGGAGTGCTGGTTCCCCGCTTGTCTGACATGGTGCTCGCCACTATCTACGAGGGAGTGGAGGACGCGGGTGCCCGCAATGGACTGGCCACGTTTGTAATGAACACTTATGACCGCCCCGCCGAACAGCGCGCCAGGATTGATTTGGCTTTGTCCCGTCACGTCGATGGCCTCATACTCGGCGACGCGCACCGGGACGCAGTGGTGCTGGATGAAGTGGCGGCCCGCGGGGTGCCTTTCGTTCTCGTGAGCCGGTACGCGTCCAAGTATCCATCCGTGACATGTGATGACTATCTGGGAGGCCGCCTTGTTGCCGAGCACTTTCTGGACCTTGGGCACGTGAAGGTCGGCGTAGTCGCCGGCGAGCCTTTCGCCAGTACAGGCGTGGACCGGAGCAGTGGCTTTGTCGATACGTACCGGAAAGCGGGTATTGAAGTGTTAACAGTGAATTCCGCCTTCGATGCGAGAGGCGGCCATGAGGCAGCGGAATACCTCATCAAACAAGCCCCTAATTTGACAGCCATTTTTGCTGTCAATGACTTCGCTGCTATCGGTGTTCTGGGCGCAGTGCGCGACGCTGGACTGCGTCCCGGCAGGGACGTCGCCGTGGCGGGCTACAACGACACTCAGCTCGCAGCCGAGTTGCCGTTGCCCTTGACCAGCGTGCGCTCACCACTGCACACCATGGGGACCCGGGCGCTGGAGTTGCTCGTGTCAGTTCTTCGTGGACAGAATCCGTCTTCTGAGCGCTTAGCTCCGGAGTTGGTCATCCGGGAATCAACACTTCCTCTAGTCAGGAATAGTTAAATGCGCGCCTATCCCACATTAGAAGCTCCTATGGCAGCAACGCCGGTCATCCTTGAGCGCGCAGAGCAAGTTACCAGGCTCCTTCGCGACTTGGTAAGGTGCGATGCTGTCTTGCTGTCGGCGTCGAGTCCTTCCGGAGAACGACCCCAGCACCAGCAGCTGGCCTCAGACGGCTATTCGGAGGACGCGGTGTCACAACTGCTTGAGAACTTCATCCCGGAAACCAAGAATCCAGGATTCGGAGTCGTGCGAAACCGAGTCCGTCATGCTCTCCGTTGGGCAGACCTCGATCGTGACTGGGACGTCCACTTTGCATTCACATCCCTGGCCGAAGAATATCTTCGACCGGCAGGCTTTAACGAAGGCATATCTGCGAGCCTTTGGTTGCCCGGAGGGCACCACGTGGGAGCCATCCATATGAACTGGGGGACGGCGCGGTCTGCTACAGAAGAAACCAAGAGAATCGTCGAACAGTTCCTTCCGGTGCTTGCCTCCGCCTGTGACCCATCGCAACCGCGCCGGGTCTTGGCCGAAGAATTGCATGGCGACGCAAACGTAGCGGTGATGGCTGCAGGTCTTGACCAAGCCATTGCTGGCCGTGAAGTAGGCATGACCCTGCGATCGGACGGACCCTTGTGGCCACTACTTCTGCCGCTTGCCCGCCGCGGAGACAACAGCTACATCTGGATTGGAGATCAGGGGAGTTACCACAGAATCAGCATCACACGATGTATACAGAACGCCGCCCTTGTGGCGGAACGAGAAGTGTTACCGCCCTATGGGCTAACTCCCAGAGAGCTTCAGATCGTCACACTTCTTGCTGATGGCATCAGCAACCCTGCGATAGCCGATCACCTGGTAGTTAGCCGGCGAACGGTCTCAACTCACGTCGAACACATCCTTGCAAAGCTTCGGGTTTCATCCCGTGCTGAGGCGGCCGCTCTAGTTAGCCGCGAGGGACTGCGACTCATTCAAGCAGCCCCCAGGCGTTTGCCCGTCCCGTCTCAGAGAGCTTAGCCAAGGACGGTGACTCCTCCTCAGGAGGACAAGATACGTCAAGTGACCGATATCACTTAGGATCAAGCTTGCTTAGGCTGGGATTTGTCAACGATGACACCCCCAAAACATAGTCCTAAGTGAGGCATCATGGAACGCGCAGAGATTCATCGGCGGTCCCTTACTAATCTTCTTTTCGGAACGCTGTTCACGCTGATTTTCGTGCTGGCCTTGGCGCCACCGCTGTACATTGCACTTTCTGAAGAACACGCGCTGGTTGCCGGTGTCCCCGGCTCCATCTGGTATCTCCTCTTGGTTTCAGCCGCACCCATCTTGGTGGCTTACGGCCTGTGGCGCGTTGAGGGACGACGGGGGGAGTTGGACTGATGCTTATCACCTTCGGAGTCCTCGCCGCGTTCTTTGTGCTTATCGTCCTCGTGCTCCATAAGACCAAACATGGCCGCAGCGTCTCAAGCTTCAGCAGCTACGCGGTGGGCGAAAGATCGTTCTCCAGCTGGTTCGTGTCAATGGCTTACACCAATTCGTGGTGGCCCGGCTCCACATTCACTGCGGTCTTCGGCTTTGCCGTCATCAGTGGTGTCATTGGACTCTATTTCCTCGTCTACTCCACCTTGGGCGTTCTCGCCATGTACTTCATAGCTCGACCAGTGTGGAAATGGGGCAAACAGTTCGACCTGCGCACCCAGTCAGACCTGCTGTCGCTGCGCTATAACAGCCCTGGCCTGAAACTGCTTAGCAGCGCTATCAGCGTTGTCGCGCTACTACCCTGGCTCATCCTCGGACTCATTGCCATGGGTGCGGTCATCCAATGGGCTTCTCTGGGAAACCTCTCCTTCGAAGTCTCGATTCTGATCGGCATCGCAGTGCTCGTGATTCGCCAGTTCTGGACTGTGCAAATGGGCATGCGTGGACTGATCGTCACCGATATGGTTCAGGGGATCGTGGCATACATCGGTTCTGCCGTTCTGTGCTTGGGCCTGCTGATCTTCTACTTCGGCGGCTTCTCCAATCTTGAACAGCTCACCACCGCGCAGCTAAGCCTTCCGGGCTACGGTTCAGAAAGCGGCGAATGGTTCTATTTCGGAATTGTTGCTTCCGGGATCATCGGCAGCTTGTGCTGGCCTATGATTTTCACCCGGATCTATACAGCCGGCAGTGTTCGGGAAGTCAAGAAGGGCTCCCTCCAAGCCATGGTCATCGGGTTTGTTTTCTTTGTGTTGCTTATGGCTGTTGCGCTTTGCGCCGCGCCCATGTCTCTTGCGTCGGCGGATCCGTTGTCGGCATTCTTCGCTCTCACGCAAGACGCGGGCGGAACCTGGCTCCTTGCCTTTGCCCTGCTCATCGTTTTTGCGGCCAGCATGGGATTTGTTGACGGAGTCACACAGTCTCTTGGAACGCAGGTCGCTAACGACATAGTCGGCGTGATTCGGCCTCTGAGCGATAAGCAGGAACTCTATCTGGCCAAAGGATCCATGGCTGGCGCAGCCATCATTGCAGCAGTCATCGCAAATCAAATTTACGGTTGGTCAAACCTGGCCGGAGTGGCCCAGCTTGCCTACCAAGCGATCATCCAGCTGGCTGTACCGATCTTCGGTGGACTGATCTGGCGCCGAGGCAACAAGGATGGAGCAATTGCCGGGCTTCTCATCGGCACAGTGATAGCCCTGGTGCTGACCATTCCCTACATGGACACGGGAGGCGCAGTTCCATGGCTCGGCGGGTTTGGAGCCGGCTTGCTCGGGTTGATCGTCAATCTAATTGTCTACATCTTGGTCAGTTTCATCCGTAAAAGCAGCGACGCCGAGCTGGCCAGAGTAGACGGTCTCTTTCGTGCCGCCCGAGCCCGTACCGAAGTGCTGGAGGGCGCTTCTGTGTTGACGGATGCGAAATCAGTACCCAGCCAAGAACCAGCATGACCTCCCGTGTAAGGCTCGAGGAACTGCCTCTGGCCAACGGGTCTGACAATAGGAAAGAAAGTAATAGGCACATGAGCACGATCGAACAGACCGTAAGCATCCCGCACCTTGGCGGATCAGTGGTTGGATACACGCTGAGCGGTCAATACAACCCGGATCTCCCCACATTGGTGCTGATCAATTCCTACACCACATCGGCTGAACTCTATAGGCCCCAGTTCGCCAACACCGTCCTGACATCGGCCGTAAACCTTCTGGCACTAGAACCGTACGGTCACGGCCGAACAAGAGGGGCCTACCAGCACTTCACGTACTGGGACAGCGCAGTTGCCAACCTGCAGGCCCTTGCCGCTTTGGGTATCAACCAGGCCTTTGTACTGGGGACATCACAGGGAGGGTGGATAGCCGCCCGCATGGCGTTGCTAGCGCCAGAAGTGGTCCGGGGAATCATACCGTTGGGCTCGTCCATGGATTCAGAGACCCTCCAGAGCCGGCAGCTCGGATGCTGGGATGCCCCAGAATTCTGCACCCCCTTCATCGAGGCCTTCGCAGACCCGGTACCGGACGAATGGGTAGTACCGGATCAGTTTATCGACGACACCTTTGACGCGGCTCTGGGCGGACTCTCACCTGACGAACGCGAATTCTGGCTAACTACCTACCGTACCAACTACTCCGGAGACGCCGGTCGCCGACGGCTTTTGCTCAGCACCATTAACCTCAGGGACCGCGACGGGCTTCATGGACGACTGCGCGACATTACCTCACCCGTGCTGTGGCTGCACGGCTCAGAGGACAAGGTCTATTCCGTGGCCAATGCAGAAAAGGAAATACTCATGTTCACTGGTGCGCCGGAGGTCCGGCTGGAGGTCATCGAAGGCGGCCATCACTTCCTGAGTGCTTCAAAGCCCGCAGAGGTTGACTCGGCAGTTCTTGAGTTCATCACAAGCTGGTCCTAAAACACATCAGTGGGCCAGGCCGTGGAGCCGGGCCCACTGATGTAATTTGCTCAAGAGATGGCCATTCGGCAGCTTCAATCCTGACTGTGCAGTAGGAATTGACAGTCGGAGGAGCCAGCGGCCGCCGCGGAAATCGGATCGAAGATCATGGAAACCAACATTAAGACCCCGGATGTGCACTCAACGGGGGACTACCACGTTTGCAAATTGGGCTATGACGATTGGGTGCATCTCAACGAGGGGGACAGGGTGCTCGTCCAAGTCCCTGGGTCCCCGCTCCAAAACGCCACAGTCGACGATATAGGTGATGATGCCACCTATTTCTGGTTATGGATCGACGGGTATGGCCGCAAGATGACCTTTGATGGCGACAGCTCAACGATTTTCAAGTTGACTGAATCGCCCCGGTAAACCGGCACCCCCGCCACTGAGGCCAGAGCGATCGACCGAATTGACGCCGATCACAAGAGTCTCTTCAGTAGTTGGTGCTGCAGTCCCGAGAAACCGAAGGAGCTAGCGATGACTGAGACCGAGGAAACCCCGGGCACGCCCACATTGCAGGAACTTCTACGTGATTCGCCTAAGAATTGGGGCAAGTGGGGACCCGAAGATGAAGTCGGCTCCTTGAATTACCTTACAGTCGAAGAAGCTCGGCGCGGTGCAGCGGAAATCCTTACCGGGAAGAGTTTTACTCTGGCCATTCCAATTGGCAATCCAGAAGGCGATCCGATCTGGCCCGGCCGAAAGACCGCAGTGAGGACTAACGTCATGGACCGGGGAAATTTTCTCTGTGGGACAGGCCCTAGCTTCAATGGCGATCTTGAATACGCCGATGATGTGATCACCATGTATCTTCAGGGAACCAGTCAGTACGACGCGTTGGGGCATATGTGGTACGGCGAAAAAATTTACAATGGGTATGCCGCAGAGACAACAATCGGGAGCCTGAAGAAGGCCAGCATCTTCCCGATAGCAGAACGCGGAATCGTGGGAAGGGGCATCCTCATCGACATGGCGCGCTTTCGGGGCAAAGCGGCCCTGGAAAGAGGCGAAACTTTCTCCCATGAGGACCTGGTGGCTGCTGCGTCAGCACAGGGTGTCACCATCCATAAACGCGACATACTACTTATTCGCACAGGCTGGATCGGCTCCTATTACAAAACGGAGGAAACGGAGTTCTACCGCGACTTCCTAGAACCTGGGCTGACCTACTCCCCGCAGCTAGTGGAGTGGTTCCAAGATATGGAAATACCCAACCTAGTCACTGATACCATCGGCAACGAGGTCACCCGCGACCCGGTCAGCGGAGTTGACCTTCCACTGCACAACGCGCTTATGCGTAACCTCGGCATAGCATTTACGGAAATTATCGCCTTGGATAAACTTGCCGACGATTGCTCCTCTGACGGGCAATGGACTTTCCTCTACACTGCCGCTCCTATGAAGATTGTCGGCGGCTCGGGCGCACCGGTCAACCCGGTCGTTATTAAGTAGCCCGTCTACCAGCGTTGTGGCCGCGCTCAAAGGGGGCCGCCCGACGCCGAGCCAGAAGACTGAGTCTGCGTGATCCGCTAGCGCCGATAATGGACGTTCTGTCGTCGCCCCGGCCGGGAGGTCTTGTCATGATGCCCAGTGTCGTCTCCGCCATGTAATAGATGAAGGAGGTGCAGCTACTGTGTCGAGCTATTCATCGTTCTGGCGGGTTGGCTGCCGTAGCGTTCTGGGTTGTTCTATCGACCGGAGCGAGTCATGCCTTGGGCGTCGGGGCCTCATCCTACCGGAGACTTCACGCGGACCAAGAGGTACCGTCCAGCAGGAAAACTGCGGAGGCGGCAGCGCCGATTTCCTGGCGCAGGCTATGAATGCGAGGGACGCGTCAAGTGCCCCTTTTTCGGTGTTCGATCGAGCAAAAAGGAAGTGTGGACAATGTCCACACTTTCCGCCCCGGACTGCCTCGTACAGCCGCCGAATTGCCTCGGATTCCGCATGTTTCCGCCACTTCCCAGTGCTACCAAGGCCTGGAATCCCGTTCGAGTCCCACCTCGGGCACGGCATACCCCCTCGTCAGAGGGGGTTTTTGCTTTAACGTGTGTACATTCTGTGTGGTCAGGTCCCTCTGACACTGGCCGCGGGGTGTGCCTGGCGCCGCGGATCGCCTATTTGGTTGTGGGGGAGCGGGTTCAGGGTCTTGGCTAGTTGGCCCTCCGCTGGCTTTGATCTGGGGTTATGTGTGCCTCTCTTGGTTAGTTCGGTAGGTCGTGGTTGTCCTACACCTCTTCATGGGTAGGGATGCTGTGCACGACATGACTTCTAGGTTCGTCGTCAAAGATCCAGGTTTCGGCTCGTTCCTGGCGTAGGGAGACTCGCCGGGCGGCTGCTTTGTCAGGTCAAAGGGGGTGTGGACATTGTCCACACTTAAATCTTCTTTATCGCGGCTGCTTGCGGCCATTGGCTCTTCCCTCCTTGGGCCATCATCTACTCATGCGTGTCAGTGGCAGTAGCGACATGACGCGGATCTGGAAGCGCCCTACATGTGCAGGGTGATTCCGAGGTGAGAGTTCGGCGGCCACGGTCGGCAGAGTGCTATCAAATGGGTCCTGGCCGTGTCATCGAAGCGCACTGCGAAATCAAGTGGGACGCGGGCCCGACGCAGATGACCGCTACCAGTGGTGACTCCGGAGCATTGCAGTTCATGGGAACAGTAGCGTTTTAAGAGTTCCTTGAGCGACTGTCGGCGTAAGGACGACTCAGATCTTGTCCAGCGGCCCCCTGTCTGACGTCAGGTTGAGGTGTACTTCAATTTGATGAGCGAGGACAGCTCAGCCAATCCTGCGGGAGCCTGACTTGCACGTCGAGCCCGGCGGTTTCGTGATCCCTTGCGGCGCATCCGGCTCCGGGAAGTCCACAGCCTTAAGGCTCGTGAACGGACTCGCCCCCAGCGTGCCATAGCGCAGCAACTGCGAATTTACCCTGACCCCGCTGCCAGACCGGGACACGCATCAGAGACCCGCAGGGGCAACACCACATAAGCAGGTAAAAAGCGGGGTAGTGGTTTGGCTTCTTGCAAGCAAGCCACACCCGGACCTGGCCAGGGCATCGTGCTTAGGTGATCCGGCGGCTGGCTTTAAGACGGACGACATGGTCAGCAACAGCTATAGTCTCCTCGTCATGACTAACGCAGGCCACTGCCGCGCCACGCTCCGCTTCTTCGGCGAGCATGGATCGTGTCCGTTTCCGACTCTCAAGATCGAGTCCTGCTGCAGGTTCGTCGAGCAGGAAAATACGTGCTTGGCGGGCGATGCCCTGGGCGAGCAATGCTCGCTGTCGTTGGCCACCGGAAAGGGAGTTGAACGGCGATAATGCGAGGTCGGCGAGCTGAACCCGGTCCAAGGCCTCGGCGACACGTGTTTTCCGCTCCGCTGCGCGGACTTTGGACAGGCCAGGGGATACTGCACCCCACGTACCCATCGTCACCACGTCTTGAACAGTGAGGGGCAGCGCATCGGGAGCTGCTACCCGCTGAACCACCAACGCGACATCCCCGGCGCGTTCCACGGTGCCGCGAAGCGGTTTTCGCACCCCCGCCAGGATTTCGACAAGAGTGGATTTTCCGGCGCCGTTGGGGCCGGCAATGGCTGTGACGGTGCCCCACCGCAAATCGACGTCCACATCCTGCAAGACGGGCTTTGCGTCAAAACTGAAATGAAGGTCTCGTGCATGGAGGGCGTAGCCGGAAGAAATCACACCTCATTCTAGCCTTAGTTGATAATAACTCTCAATAACATCTACTGTGGTCTGGTGCAATGGCTGACTGAACCCTTTACCGCGGACTTCTTCCTGCGGGCGCTGCTTGGTGGCGTCCTTGTCGCAATCATCTGCGGTGTCGTGGGTACCTGGGTGGTGATCCGCGGCATGGCGTTCTTGGGCGAAGCAATCGGCCACGGGATGCTGCCCGGCGTGGCTTTGGCGACCGTTGCTGGGGCCCCTGCCATTGTTGGCGGGGCGATCAGCGCGGTCATCATGAGCGCAATGATCAGCCTGCTACAGCGACGCGGCCGCCTGTCATATGACACCAGCATCGGCTTGCTGTTCGTCTCAATGCTGTCCCTCGGGGTCATCATTGTGTCCCACTCCAAGTCTTTCGCGACGGATGCCACCGCCATGCTGTTTGGCGACATCCTCGCCATGGACGAGGGCGACCTGACGGGGCTGCTCATCGCCGTGGGCGTCACGGTCAGCATTTCGGCCGCCCTGCACCGCAGCTTCGTAGCCACAGCATTCGATACCCGTATCGCCTCAACATTGGGCCTGCGCCCTCACTTTGCCCAGCTGGCCTTGGTGGGGTTGGTGACGCTTGCTGTTGTCTCCTCCTATCAGGCCGTGGGTTCTTTGTTGGTGGTGGGACTCCTGCTCGCCCCGGCAGTCGCGGCCGCTCCCTGGACTCGAAGCATCCCAGCACGCATGGTCGTTGCGGTCGCCTTCGGGGCGTTGGCGGTGGTCCTGGGCCTGTTGTGTTCCTGGTACGCGGGCACGGCGGCAGGAGCTTCCATCGCGATGGCCGCCATCCTTTTGGCTGTCGTCTCCGGTGTGGGAGCCCGCCTGAACAGCTGGCGGGGCAGGCGGCAGACTACCCATCACGAGCCGTCCCCCGCTCCTATTTCTTTATCCCTTACTGGAAAGTAGTAATGAATCTCCGAACACCACCGGCGGCTGTGGCCGCCCTGGCCCTTCTGTTTCTCGCGGGATGCAGCAGTTCACCCACGCCGCAGACCCCCTTACCCGGCACAAGTGATTCGGCGTCGGCTGACGCCGGGCATGGTGCGATTACCGGAGCATCCGAGGTCGCTGAACCACAGCTTCGCCTTGTGGCGATCGACGCCGACGGCGAATCTTCCATGCTTGACCTTCTCACCGGGACGGAGTCGCAGTTGGGGAAGATCAGTCCTCCGGAAGACGTCCGCACTGACGGCCGTTACGTCTTTGCGGCCGACGAGACCGGCGTGGAGATCGTAGACAGTGGCGCGTGGACCTGGGATCACGTCGATCACTTCCACTATTACCGGGCCGAACCCAAGAACTTAGGCAGGGTTGCCGGCGAAGGCACTGCAACCATCGCTACGGGAATGCTCTCCACGGCCGGAACAACAGGTGTGTTCTTCCCAACGTCCGGAGAAGCCGTCCTGCTGGACAACCCGGCACTCTCCGGTGGCACGATTTCAGAAACGCTACGCTTCAAAGTCGAACCACATGCGGGTTTGATCGCCCCGCTGGGAGAGGGGGCAGTGGTCACCGAAGCCGACGGCACGGGGAAGGCCGCCCGTCTTCGGGCCATTGACGCCGACGGTAAAGAGTTGGCCGCCATTAAATGCCCCGCAGCTGCCGGTACCGTGACCACCCGGGTGGGACTGGCCATCGGATGTGCCGATGGCGCGGTGATCGCAACCACGGAAGGGGCAACACCGGTATTCGAAAGGGTTCCTTACCCGGCCGAGGCTGCTGCTCCGGCAACAGAGTTCAATGGGCGCAAGGGCCGGCCAACTGTCGCCGGTATCAGCTCTGATGCTGGAGTGTGGCTGTTGAACACCCGTAAGCTCACCTGGGACTGGCTGCCGACTCCTGCTCCTGTGCTTGCTGCCGCAACAGTCGACGACGCCGACCACCATGTGGTGGTTGTTGGTGCGGACGGCACCGTCCAGGTTTATGACGCTTCGACAAAGAAGCGTATCGCCGCTACGAAACCCTTGATGGACGCGACCTTGGCGGACCCGGCGCTGGCAGGGAAAATCCAGCTCACCGTCGACGGCCAACGGGCGTACGTCAATGCGCCGGCGGAGGGACTCGCCCTTGAAATTGACTATGCAGATGGCGCCCGGATTGCCCGGACACTGGAGCTGCCGACCAAACCTGTGCATTTGATGGAGACAGGTCGATGAGGCGCCCTGTATTAGTGGCCCTCGCCGCAGCGGCTGCGCTGGTGTTCTCGGGTTGTTCCCAGCCAGGGACTCCGGAGAAGCCCCAAGTTGTGGTCACCACCAACATCCTGGGCGACGTGACACGACAGGTCCTCGGCGACCAAGCTGAAGTGACCACCCTTATGCAGCCAAATGCCGATCCACACTCCTTTGAGATATCTGCCCAGCAGGCGGCCCTCATGGGAGGTGCTGATTTGGTGGTTTCCAATGGCCTGGGCCTTGAGGAAGGGCTGCAGCAGCATTTGGACAGGGCCTCGAAAGCAGGCGCCCCGATGCTGGTGGCAGGTGAGATCATCGACGTCGTTCCCTATGGCTCCGGAGATGCTGAAGGGGCACCGGACCCGCACTTCTGGACCGACCCGGCCGCCGTGCTGAAAGTTGTTGACGCTCTCGAGTCAGAGGCGGCAAAGATCGATGGAATCGACGCCAGGCGCCTTGCTGCCAGCGCAGCGGCCTACCGGGATCAGCTCACGCAACTGGATACCGAAATGACTGGCGCCTTTGCCGGCATCTCCAAGGAACGCCGGGCTTTGGTCACCAACCACCACGTCTTCGGCTACCTCGCCAAACGCTTCGACTTCCAGGTTGTTGGCGCGGTCATCCCCGGCGGCACAACCTTGGCCGCCCCGAGCGCTGCTGACCTGCGCCAACTCAGCGAGGCCATCCGCAGTGCCGGCGTCCCGACCATCTTCGCGGACTCGTCCCAGCCCGACCGGCTGGTCCAAGTCCTCGCCACCGAATCCGGCGTCAACGTCCAAGTCACCGAACTCTTCACCGAATCGCTGACAGGACCCGACGGCGGCGCAGCAACCTATCTGGACATGATGCGCGCCAACACTGAACGCATCGTCACAGGACTTACGAATTGACCGTATCGCACCATCAACACCACACCCAGCAGAACTCTGCGCAACGAAAATAGAATGAGGGATCCACACATGCTCCGCCAAAGAAGCACCCGTTTGGGTGGCATCGCGCTGATTGCCGGGATGACACTCCTGGCCACAGCCTGCGCCAACACCGCACCAGCCACTACGTCCGAGACACCGGCTGTGTCCTCCTCGGCTGCGGCCGACGCGCACGGACGCGTCGCCGTCTCCTACACCGGAGGCATCAGCGTCCTGGATAGCAAGACGCTGGAGGTCGTGAAGAAGTTCGACTCCGAAGAGTTCACCAGGCTCAACGCTGCCGGGGACGGCCGCCACGTCTTCGTCACCACCAAGGCCGGGTTCCAACTGCTGGACACCGTTGAACCCAAGCTCACCGACCTGAAGGTGGATGCAACAGCGGCAGGCCACGTAGTCCGGCACGCCGGCAACGCGGTCCTGTTCGACGACGGCACGGGAACCACCACCATCCTGAAGACCGATGACCTCGCCAAGGCCAACGGTGCCCTGCCGGAGACGAAGACATACAAGGCCGATTCCCCACACCACGGCGTATCGATCGTTTTGGAGGACGGAAAGCTCCTGACCACTTTGGGCGACAAGACCTCACGCACCGGAGCCGTCGCGCTGGAATCCCACGATGATCACTGGGACAAAGTAGCCGAAAACAAAGAATGCCCCGGCATCCATGGTGAAGGAACTGCAGCCGACGAGGCAGTGATCTTTGGCTGTGAGGACGGCGCCCTGCTGTACCACCACGGCAAGTTCGAAAAGTTCACGGCACCGGACAAGTACGGCCGGATGGGCAACGCGTTCGTCTCTGAAACAAGCCCGATTGTGGTGGGCGACTACAAGGACGACCCCGACGCCGAGGGCTACCTTCTCAACTCGGTGGCACTGATCGACACCGAGAAGCACACCTTCAACGTGGTCAAGCTCCCCGAAACCGTCAAGTACACGTTCCGTGACATGGCACGCGGCCCCGGAGACCTGGCCTACATCCTCTCTTCCAGCGGATCGATTCACGTCCTTGACCCCAAGGACGGGAAGATCGTCAACGAATTCCCCGTAATCAAGGCCTGGGAAGGACCGTCCGAGTGGCAGGAAGCCCACCCCGCCATCGTCGTCAACGGAAACACGGCCTATGTAACAGAGCCGGCAGCGAACACCGTACACGCAGTGGACCTGACCACCGGACAGGTCACGGCATCATCCAAACTGGACTTCGTACCCAACGAAATTGCCATCACCCTCGGAGCGCACTGACACCAGCAGCGCTATGAAATCTGAATAGTGGCAAAACAGCAGGTGCCTCACCCTCCGGGTGCGGCACCTGCTGTTTTAGGAATAACAGAGCTTAGCGCGGTTCGGAGCTCATCAATGATCATCTGTTCGCCTACTGCCAGGAACACAAGATCACCTTCACCCGGTCCCGGCCGGGCAACAAGAATGACGGCGCTCACGTCGAGCAGAAGAGTTGGGCCACGGTCCGTGAACTGGTTGGCTACCTGCGGTATGAAACCCCGGCGGAACTGGCCAAGCTCAATGAGATCTGGGAACTGGCCCGCCTCTTCACGAACTACCTGCCGCCGCAGCAGAAGCAGGTCTCAAAAGAGCGTCAGGGAGCGAAGATCACCAAGAAACACGACGCACCCGCCACACCCCATCAACGGGCAAGACGTCACGCAAGAATGCATAAACGCCCCGCAATCCAGATGAACGCTGCCTTCAAACGCATCAAGCCCGCCGCTCTCTCAGGCCACGTCCTCGCCCTCACCGGGAACTCGAAGCACTCGCCCTTGCCAAGAAAACCGCCCCGACCAGACCCGTCAATACCGCGTTCAACAACAGCCTCCCGGCCTACCCAACCGACAGGACCGATACCCCAAAGCGGAGGTTTTCCTATGAGGCAACAGGCGCTGCCCGGCTCGCTGGTTTTTGGGCGCCAGGAAATTGCTCGCGATACGGGCAGGAATACGAAACAGATCGCTATGGACATCCGCAGGATTGGCGCACTGCCAGTTCGGGGATGGTTTTATCGATGGATGTGGGAGTACCCGGTTCTTTGATGCGTTCGAGCAGCATCCGGGCGGCCCGCCGTCCGAGCGCCTCGCCTTGGGTGGCCACGCTCGTGAGGGGCGGTTCCCAGAGGGCTGCCCCGCCGATGTTGTCGTAGCCGATGACGCGGGTGCCGTTGCCCAAACCATGGATTCTCAGAGCTCGGTAGAGCCCGAACGCGACGCTGTCACTGTGGCAGATGATGCCGTCCGGGAGAGGCCCTGACGCGATAAGCCGTTCGCCCAGTTCAAGCCCGCCGGTCCCGGAGACTTCGCCCGGCATGTCGATGAGTGCTGAGGTATCCAATCCGTGATGGAGGAGTGCCTCTTTCACGCCGTTGGTCCTGTCAGCGCGGGAAAGGATGGCAGGCAGTCCGCCCAGATATGCGAGGGATTCGCATCCGTGGGTTTCAAGCAGATGGGCTGCAGCCAACCGCCCACCGACGACATCGTCGGCCCCCACGTAAGGTGCGTTGACGTCCTTAAGATAACGGCTGACCAGGACATGCTCCATTTTCCAGGTCCGAAGTTCATCGATCAGGGACGCGGCAGTCCCGGTTGCTGGAACCACCGCGAGGCCTGCGACTTGGTGCTCGCGCAGTTTACGAATCGCGTCGTGTTGGCGCGCGGGGTCATCGTCGGTGTTGACCAGGAGGGGAAGGTATCCAGAGTCCGTCAGCCCGGTTTCGAGTCCGTGAATGACTTCGCCGAAGAAGGGGCTGGCAATGTGGGTCACCACGACACCGATGGTGTTGGCCGTTTGAGTGCGAAGGGACGCGGCCCCGCGGTTGTAGACGTAGCCGAGAGTGGTCATGGCTTCGGTAACCCGTTGCCGCGTCTGCTGGGAAACCCGCCCGGTCTCCCTGAGCACCAACGATGCCGTGGCCCGCGAAACACCGGCATGATCGGCGACGTCTTGCAATGTTACGGGTCCGGCCACGAATGCCTCCTTGAGTTCTCTGAAGTGATGGTGAACATTCTCCCACGTCAAACGCTAGAACAATGATATATCGATCTACCGAAAACGGAAAGGATTCAAAGCGAGCCCTTCCTGGGGCAGCGTCGCTTTGCGGTTGCTTCTTGACAGTGATCGATGACACATGTTCACATTATTGCTAGATCGATTGATCAACTTCCCCAATCCAGGAGACCCATCATGAGCGCAAAGAAGCGGCATATTGCAGCAGCGGTAGCTGTTGCGGGAGCCCTCGCCCTATCGGTTTCGGCATGTACCCCCGGAAGCGAACAACCGGCCGAGGACCAGAAGCTGACCGTTTGGACCTTGGAGCGGCAGCCCGATCGGGTGGAGATCCAGAAGCAGATCGCTGCGGACTACACCAAGCAGTCCAGCGTCGAGGTGGACATCGTTGCCATTGACGAAGCGCAGTACAACCAGCTCCTGGTGTCCTCAGCGGCATCGGGGGAGCTGCCCGATGTCGTTGGAGGACTGGGTCTGCCCGGGGTAGGGGCCCTTCAGGCAAACGACCTGCTGGACGGTGAGGCCGCAGCCCGTGTGGTCGACGAATTGGGCAAAGACACCTTTGCCCCGCGTGCCCTGGAACTGGCAAGCATCGACGGCAAACAACTCGCCGTTCCTTCCGACTCGTGGGCTTCGGTGCTCGTCTACCGCAAAGACCTCTTCGACAAGGCGGGCCTGAAAGCTCCGGAAACCTATGACGACATTATGAAGGCGGCGCAGGCACTCACCGGCGATGGCCGTGTCGGCTTCTCCGGATTCACCACCAACCAGGAAACCTTCGAGCACCTCGCGCTGGGTAACGGCTGCCAATTGGTAGGGCAGGACAAGAAGATCGGCCTCGAAAGCCCTGAATGCGTTGAGTCCTTCAGCTTCTACCGCGAACTCATGACCAAGTATTCGGTTCCTGGCGAGCAGGACTCTAACACCGCCCGGTCAAACTACCTCTCCGGACGTTCAGCCATGACCATGTTCTCCTCGTTCATCCTCGACGAGCTGGCTGGCCTGCGGAAGGACATGCTCCCATCCTGCGCCGAATGTGCCGGCGACACCGGCTATCTGGCCAAGAACACCGGTGTCGTGACCGCCATCAAAGGCCCCAGCGGTGAGACACCGGCGCAGTTCGGTTCACAGGTCAACTGGGCCATCCCCGTTGAAGCCTCCCCCGCAGCATCGGACTTTGTGAAGTACATGATGAGCGACGGGTACGAGCGTTGGCTCGCCTTCGCCCCGGAAGGCAAAGTCCCCGCACGCCAGGGAACCAAGGACAAGCCATCCGCCTACGTGGACGCTTGGAAGGCGCTCCCGTCCGGCACCACCACCAAAGCCCCGCTGTCCGATTTTTACCCGCAGTCCGTTATTGACCAGCTGAGTTCATCGCCCGAGAAGATGACCCTCTGGGCAGTGCCCCAAGGCCAAGGCGCATTGGCCGGGGCATTGCTCGCAGAGCAGCCTGTGGCAAAGGCCATCAACTCCATGGTGACCGGCAGCACGACGGTCCCGGAAGCTGCCAAGAGCGCAGCTGACACCGCACGCACCATCCAGTCGACCCTCAAGTAACGGATCATCATGAGCACCACAACCACACTCCGGCGCAAGGGAAGCGTCAGCCGCCGCCAAGCCCGCGCCGGCATCGCCCTTGTCTCACCCAGCGTCATCATCGTCCTCGTCCTGGTCGTCCTGCCGATCCTCTGGACCGTCATGCTCGCCTTCCAAGACGTGCGCCTCATCCAAATCCGCAGAGCCAACCTCTTCGGCAACTACACGCTCGACAACTTCATCAACGTTCTAACCTCCGAAGCACTCTGGTCCTCCCTGGGCACCACCCTCACGTACTCGGTGCTCGGCACCGGCGGGGCAATCGTCGTTGGCCTCATGGCAGCACTTTCCCTCCGCAACGCCTTCCGCGGACGCACCCTGGTCAGGGCAGCCATGCTGCTTCCCTACGTCTCGCCCGTCGTCGCTGCAGCCTTCGTGTGGAAGACCATGCTCAACCCGCAGTTCGGCGTCGTCAACGCATGGGGAACCGGTGCACTGGGCTGGGACCAACCAGTCTCCTTTCTTACCACCCGCACGAGCGAGGTTGAGATCCTCGGATTGACCGTCCCTGTGCCCACCGCCCTGTTAACGGTCATCGCCTTTGAAATCTGGCGGACCTTCCCGTTCGTGTTCCTCTTCGTAACGGCCCGGCTCCAGGCAGTGCCGAAGTCCATCGAGGAAGCGGCACGCATGGACGGGGCCGTACCTACCCAGATGTTCCGGCACATCCTGCTGCCGCAACTGCTCCCCACCATCGCCGTGCTCAGCGTGCTCCGCTTCATCTGGACGTTCAACAACTTCGACGACGTCTACCTCCTCACCGGCGGCGGCGCCGGCACCGAAGTGGTCAGCGTGGGCGTTTTCAACTACCTGATCGGACGCGGAGACATCGGATCCGCCTCAGCCCAGGCACTGGTACTAGCAGCCATCCTGACCGTGATGGTCCTGATCTACATGAAGTTCGCCGTCAAGGACGAGGAAGTGGCCTGATGACCGTCATGAATGAAACCCCCGTACGGGGCCACGCCTCAACGCCCCGACCGCCGCGGAAACGACGCCTTTCGCGGGACGTCGCTGAAACGAAGATCTTCCGGATCCTCCGCTGGCTCGTGATTATCGGGCTGCTGGTGGTGACGGTGTTCCCGTTCTACTACATGATCACCCTGTCGGTGCGGGACATCGGCTCCCTCATGTCCGACCCCGCCAGGATCTGGCCCAACCTCGCCGAAATCAACTTCGACGCCTATACCAGCGTCCTCGCCTCAGTCGCCGACGGCGGCCAAGGCTTCACCGGTTTCATCATCACCAGCGGACTCGTCGCCCTGGGAACCGTCGCACTCACCCTGCTGATCGCCATTCCCGGCGCCTACGCAGTGAGCCGTCTGCAATTCTTCGGGCGCCGGCAAATCAGCGCACTGTTCCTTGCCGTGTACCTGTTCCCCAGCATCCTTCTCGCCGTCCCTCTGTTTGTCTTCTTCACCAGGCTGGGGCTGCGCGGCGCCGTCGGTGTGCTGCTGGTCGTCTATGTCTCCCAAACCATTGCCGTCTCCATCTTCATGCTCCGCAACTATTTCCAGACCATCCCCGAAAGCCTCGAGGAAGCCGCGGCCCTCGACGGTCTTGGCAGGATAGGCACGATGCTCCGTATCAGCCTGCCCCTGGCCGGTCCGGCCATCATGTCAAACGCGCTGTTCGTCTTCATGATCGCCTGGAACGAATTCCTCTTCGCACTGCTCTTCCTCGTCGAAGACCGCGACAAATGGACAGTATCGCTCGGCCTGGCACAGCTCTCAGGGAGCCTCGAAGTTCCGACTACCGTGCTCATGGCCGGCTCCGTGATCCTCACACTGCCGATCATCATCCTCTTCTTCGGCAGCGAACGTCTCCTCAGTGAAGGCCTGACGGCAGGATCTGACAAATGACCGACGCGCTCCCGCTCAAGCCAGCACCGGGCATGCCGGCTGCCAACTCCGCCACGGCCCAGGTGCGGGACCTGTTTACGAAACAGAGCAAACGCCAGCGGTGGCTGGACGTGGAAGCGGCTCTGGCCGTTGCGGAAGCCCGGCTCGGCATCGTCCCGGAGGAGGCAGCCCGGACCATTGTGCAGAACGCCCGACTGGAGCTCCTGGACGAAGCCGAACTCGATGCCCAAGAAAGGGTGACGGGACATGTCATGGTCCCGCTTATCAGGGAGCTGTCCCGTGTTACCGGGCCTGAAGCCGGAGGGTGGGTTCACTGGGGCGCCACAACCCAGAATATTCAGCAGACCGGTGACACCGTAGGGATCATCAAGGTCTTGGATGCTGTGGAAGCACAGACTGTCCGCGTCATCCGGACACTGGCGGACTTGGCCCGGACCCACGCGGATACTCTCATGGCTGGCCGGACACACTGGCAGCAGGCCGTTCCCATCACCTTCGGCTACAAGGCAGCCTGCTGGTTGGACCCCATGCTCCGGCACCTGACCCGTCTCCATGAGCTGCGTCCCCGCCTGGGCGTTTCCATGACCGGCGGCGCGGCAGGGACGTTCGCCACCTTCGGTGAACAAGGGCCAAAGGTTCAAGAGTTCGTGGCCCAGGAAATGGGACTGGTTCCCATGCCCCTTCCAGGCCGCGGAATCGTGGACCACTTCGCAGAGTTCGTGTCCGTACTGGCCATGATGGCCGCATCATCAAGCCAGATCGCCGGGGAAGTCTCACGCCTGATGGCCATCGAGTTCGGAGAGCTCAGCGAAGAAATCCCGCCAGGCGACATCGGAAGCTCCACCATGCCACAGAAACGAAACCCCAAACTGAGCGGTGGCGTCGTCACCAACGCGGCCATCGTACAAGCGGCCGCTCCCATGGCGCTGGAAGCCATGATCCAGTCCCACGAAGTAGACGGCGCCCGATCTGCCCTGATGGACCACGCCGTCATGACAGCCGCTGTGCACGGCACAGAAACACTCAGCCTCCTGGGAGAACTCTTGGAAGGGCTGCATGTGTTTCCGGAGAAAATGAAGGACAACCTGGCCCTGACGCACGGTCTCATCTCGGCCGAAGCCATGATGATGAGTCTGGCCGGGTTCGTCGGACGACAGGCAGCACACGACATCGTCCACCATGCGGCCACGGAAGCTGTGACCGCAGGCACGGACTTCCTAGAGGTGCTGCGGAAGGACACACGGATCACTGAAGTGCTCGCCGAAGACGAACTGGGCCGGCTTCTGGACCCAGCCCGCCACGCCGGACTCAGCGCACAACTGGCCCACGAGACCGTCGCCCGGGCTGAGCAGTTGCTGTTGGACGATGGCACCGCCTTCATTAGCCGCGCGACTCAGACCATCAGCGGCTAGACCACTGTGGAGACCGGCCCGGTCGATTCCCGAATGACCAGCTCCATGGGATCCAAGGTCAGCGTTTCCGAAGGGGAGTTGTCGCCTCGGATGCGGGAAATCAATTCGCGCATGCTGCGGGCGCCTAGGGCTTCCAAGTCCATGCTGACCGTTGATAGAGACGGGATGAGGTATGAGGCTTCTGCCATATCGTCCCACCCAAAAACGCTGACGTCGTCAGGAACGGAGATGCCTTTTTCATGCAAGGCGCGGATGACGCCTATGGCCATCTGATCGTTCCCCACCAACACGGCTGTGACATCACTCAACTGGGCGATCTTCTTGCCGGCAGCGTATCCGGAGGCTGGTGACCAGTCCCCGGCTGTGATACCGAGGGACGTCAAACCTAGCTCGGCTACGGCTTCTTCGTATGCCGCTTTGCGGTTCCGGGCGGACGGCCACGCCGCGGGTCCTGCGACGTGGTAGAAGTTTCGGTGCCCGAGGGATGCGAGGTACTGAACGATCTTAGCGGCGGCGGTGCCATCGGCAAGGCTGCCACGGCCACGCATTTTGCTGTCATATTCGCCAGCAACCACCAGGGGAACAGTCGAAGTTCCTTGGAGGGAGGCTGCTGACTTTGGTCGGGGTACGAACGAAAGGATGCCAGCTATATCCTCTCCTGAAAGGAGGGTGCGGAGCTGGATGGCTCGGGCTTCGGCAGTGCCCTCCATGGCAACAACGTCAACACGGTATCCGGCTGCGTGCGCGGCTCCGCCGGCTCCGTTGAGCAGTCGCTGTGGGAAGTACAGGGAGGCTTCAGGGACCACCACTACAACGCGGTACAGTTCTCGGGAGCGCAAGGATCTTGCCGCCAGGTTGGGCGTGTAATTTAGCGTTGAAAGGGCATTCTCGACACGCTCGAGAGTGTTGGGTTTGAGGGCGGTCCGGTCTTTGAGATAGCGCGACACGGTCTGATGTGACACACCGGCCAGTTCCGCGACGTCGTAGATCGTGGGAGCCTTCGACTTCGGCTTAACCACTGCTTCCTGCACCATTTTGTCGCGTCCTTTCGACATTTGTTCCCGGCCGGCTGGAGGAATCGCTCAAGCCTATCCCTCCTGCCGCCCGTTCTGTTTAGCGCTGCCTTGTGGCTCCCGGCAAATATGTGGTGTCCCATTTTTGCAGCATGCCGCACATTCCAAAGATTCCTTCGGCGCCCATCGGATCCGCTCTGGACACAGTTGCTTCTCGAAAGTGACCAAAGTTTCCGTTGGCCAGGTCCCGCAGCCACGTTCCAGTGCGCGCACTTTCGGGAGCTATTGTTTCAGTCCAGAGTGCCTGCCAGGTCGGCACGCGCCCTTGGACCAGCCGGACGGCGTCCTGTTGGAAACGTTCAACCGCCTGCTGGTCGCCGGCGAGGGCAGCTGCTTTCAGCCGCTCATAGCCGGCCAATGCAGCATCTCTCCTGGCGCGGGCGGCGTCGGGGAGTGAGGCTGACGGGTCGGATGAGAGCGCGGCGGCGCGCGCATACTGATTTGGGTCGCCTACGACGTCTTCTTCGAAGGTGAGGACAGCGTCTCCGGCCTCCGGCAATCCGCCGTTCTGCATAATCGCAAGGATTTCCAAGTTGTCGTGGTTCACCAGGCGGTGGATGGTTCCCGGGCTGAACCACAAAACGTCGTTAGGAGCGAGATCGTACGTTTCATAGCCTGTAGATCTGATGGTTTCCACGTGCCCGGTCCCGGCCAGAACAAAGTAGGCTTCGGTCGACGCCGTGTGCATGTGGGGTGAACCTCCGCACACACCGTTGGAGTCCTCCCAGTCATACACCCGCAGCCGAGTGATGCCCACACCTCCCGGAAACGGCGCCGTTTGCTGCAGTGGTGTCATGACCCTGCCCTCGCTGTCTGGATCTGCAGGGAGTCTGTTGCCAGGGAAGCAAGGTGGTCTAACCGCTGTTCATCGGAATCGCCGTCGGCAACCACCACTGCGTAACGGTTCACCATAGTGCTTTCGGCCGTGAAAGTGACTTCGTCGCTGAAGAAGGGGGCAGGCCCGAAACATGCGAAGGGCTCTGAGCGGGCGAACCATTCGGGCGGGTGCTGGGCGTTGCTGGAATCGTCGGCGATCAGCACGGTGGAGTGCCGGCAGGTGTCGTCGTGTTGTCCCACAAAGGCGAGCCAAGGCCCTCTGGCGCCACGGAGCTCTTCACCTGTCGCTCCGCCTGGACCGGCGATCCTGCCGCCGGCGAATTCGCGTGGTCCGCGCCAGAACAAGCCCCCGTACCCCGCATTTTCCCGCCCTTCTGTGGTGGGCGAACCTATTTCGATGTCGTGACCGGAGACATTTGTCATGGCCGTCTCAAAGACCAGCGTCCAGCACTCTCCGTAAGGCCCTTGGTTGATGCTGATCGAACGCACTTCATCCACTACATGGTCGCCGTCTTGGGTCCACCACGTAAGTTGATGCGAGAAATGGAATCCATGTTCATCGGTTCCGGCGCCCAAGATGAGTTCGTGACGCATGCCGCCGTTGTTCGGTAGCCATTTGTAGTCTTCACCGCGACGGTAGCTGGGGCCTCCCCAAAAGTTATCATCGCCGAAGTGCGGCAGGGACCAGGCAAGTCCCTTGTGCCACACGTGGTCCCATGGCCGGTACACGCTGACGGTTTCACCGGCAGTGGTTCTTAGTGGATGGAAGAAGGGTCGGGGTGATTCACGCTGTTCATCGGTTGCGTCGTAGGTGTAGGCGGCGATCTCGAGCTCGCCCAGGGAGACAGACACCGACTTCCCGTTGTCGTGCCATGTGATGGGGTTTTTGGTGCTCATGCGCTGAGTGCTTTCTCTTGCTTCCAAGGCTCCATGTGTCCGTCCATGCGGGTGAAGAACGGGTGGTCCTCGTTGATCTGCCCTCGGGCGATCGTGGTTCCGAGGACACTGGAGGCGTAGATCGCAGCGGCCAGTTCCAGTGTGAGGTAGGCGTCCGCTATGGATACAGGAGGTTGCCCGCCGTCGCGGATTGCCTGGATCACGGTCCGGTATTGGGCTGAATGGCCGCTGGCGAAGTCCTCGCCGTGGTTCCACGCCTCGACGGTTTCCTGACGGCCGGGAGCCGGGGTCACTGTCCATTGTTTGTCGCTGTAGCCGTAGAGGTGTTCCAGTTCGATGGTGGCGTTCTCGTAATCCAGCCTCAGATAGGACGTTTCCCGGGGTGAGATCACCGAGTTGATGATGGTGGCGATCGCCCCCGATTCGAATCGGACCACCGCTGCCGAGGCGTCTTCGGTCTCGGTCTTGCGGGCGAGCTTTCCGGCGAATGCGGTCACTTCGGTCCATGGGCCCCACAAATGAACCAGGAGGTCGAATTGGTGGATCCCGTGGCCCATGGTGGGGCCGCCGCCCTCGACGTCCCATAGCCCGCGCCACGGTACGTCAAAGTACTCTTGGTCGCGGAACCACAGGGTGTTGCAGGTTCCCACGAGAGGGTTGCCCAGTGCACCGGTTTCCTGGAGGCGGAGGAGTCGACGGGCACCTGACCCGAAGCGGTGCTGGAAAACGCAGCTTAGTGTTCCGTCCGAGACTGCCTCAGCGGCCTGGAGCTTTCGCATCTGCCTCAGTGACAACGCGGGTGGTTTCTCTATGATGGCGTGCAAGCCATGCGCGAGAGCCTCCAAGGCGAGTGGAAAGTGGCTTGACGGTGGTGTGCAGATGGCGACGAGGTCCACGTTGCCCCCGGCGAGGGCTTCCTCGAGGCTTGCTGCGGTCCGTTCAAAACCCCATTTTGCGGCGAACGCGCCTGCGCGGGCTTCGTCGAGATCGATGGCTATGGTCAGTTCGACGCCTGGCTGCTGGGCGAGTGCTTCTGCGTGGGCGTTGGCGATTCCGCCTGTGCCAATGATGGCTGCCCGCACTACTGCCGGGTCTGTGTTTGCATGAGTCATGGTCAGCTCCGGAGCGAGGAGGAGAGTTCGTCGATGAACGGCTGGGCAGCCTTTCCGGGGGTGGTGCGCTCGAAAAGAATGTCCGAGGTGTAGCGCGACAGGATGTCCTGGATCATGCTTCCTCCAGCAGGAGTGATGGGGGGAGCGGGACGCACTTCGTCCGCGATGGCATCGGTAAACGCGATAGCTGCCTGATCTGTGGGAGTCAGCTTCGATACGATGGCTTCTCGGATCTTGGTGTTGGCCGGGATACCGCGTTCGGTGAGGAGAATGTCCCCGGCAGCCTGGCTGTTGGCCAAGTAATTGAGGAATTTTTCCGCAGCCTTTTGGTGCTTGGTTCTGGACGATACGGACCAGAACATGGAGGCCTTGTAGTAAGCGCCGCGTTCCTTGGCTTGGGACTCGCCGGGCAGGCGCAGGAGCTTGAATTGCTGACCACTGGCCGACTGGTAGGCGGTCAGCTGGGTCTGGAAAATGCCGGCGAACCCCATAATGTTTCGGGCGATGGCTGTCTGGTTGATTGATGCCGTGGCGTTCTCGATGATTTGGGAAGGCTTTCCTGCCGCCCCGGACTTGGACAGGTCCAGGATGTTCTGCCAGAACGAGGTCAAAGTATCGGTCTGGATGACCACCTTCCCGGAATCGTCGTAGAGGCGGTCACCGTTCTGTCGGGCCCAGATGTAAAGATCCTGGTCCTGGTAACCGACGCCCACGCCTGTGGCACCGGTTCCGCTTTCGCTGATTTTCTGTCCGAGCTCCCGGTAGTCCTCCCAGCTCCATGTGGTGTCGTCCGGCATCGCAACGCCGGCCTTTTCCAGGACCGCTGGGTTGGCTGCAATGCAGAAATTTCCTACACCGGCGACAAGGCCGACCCGTTTGCCTTCAACTTCGCCGCTCTTCAGGGTGTCTTCTTTGATTCCGGAGGTATCGAGAGACAGTTTTTTCAGGTCAAGTAGTGCTCCACGGTCGCCGTATTCGCGGACGTATTTTTCGTCCATCTGAATGATGTCGGGGGCGTCATTGGCAGCTACCTGAGTTGCGAGCTTGTCCCAGTAGCCGCTCCAGTCGGAGTATTCGCCAACGACGGTGATGTTGGGGTTTTCAGCATGGAAGGCGTCGATGACTTGTTGGGTCTGCTTTTGGCGGGCGTCACCGCCCCACCAGGTGAAGCGCAGCGAGACTGGCCCCGTTTCCTCGGCTGCCGGATTTCCACCGGCGCCGCAACCGGTCATTGCCAGTGCGGAGAAGGCTGCGGCGGCGGAAAATTGAAGCACTGTCCGCCGTGATGGCTGGTTGTTCATGAGTGAACCTTTCCTTGGGTGTCGTCGTCGACAGTGAGTGCCTATTTGATGCCAGTGGTGGCAATGCCCTTGACCAGGAATTTTTGGCCGAGGAGGAAGGCAATGAAGACCGGGAGGAGCGAAACGATGGACATAGCGAACATGGAGCCCCAGGACGTTGAAGCAGTCGCGTCGATAAAGGACCGCAGGGCCACGGGGACGGTGAACATGCCCGGGTCCGTGAGGTAGATCAGCTGGCTGAAGAAGTCGTTCCAGGTCCAGATGAACGTGAAGATGGTGGTGGTGGCCAAGGCCGGAACCATCAGGGGAAGAATGACTTGGAGGAAGATCCGGGGGTGTCCGGCGCCGTCGATGCGGGCAGCCTCATCAAGGTCTTTCGGAATGCCACGAATGAACTGGACCATCAGGAACACGAAGAACGCGTCCGTGGCAAGAAGTTTCGGCACGATGAGCGGCCAGAAGGTGTTTACCCAGCCGATCTGGGAGAACAGGATGTATTGCGGCACGATCACTACGTGGAACGGGAGCATGATGGTCAGGAGCATGGCACCGAAGAGCCATTTCTTGCCTTTGAAGTTCAACCTGGCGAACGCGTAGGCGGCCATGGAGCAGGAAACCAGGTTTCCAACGATGCAGCCGAGAACCACGATCGCCGAGTTGAGGAGGTACGTGGAGAACGGATTCGCCAGCGCGTTCCATCCATCGCTGAAGTTGTTCGTTTCGAACGTGGTGAGCCATAGGCCGGGTTCGCGGAAGATGAGGTCGTTCGGCCGCAGTGAGGACGCCAGCATCCACAGCAGCGGATAAATCATGAGTAGGGCCGAGACGATGAGTGCCGCATGCTTCAGCAGGGGACGAATGCGCCCTCGTGCTGGGCTCTTTGTCCGGGTGCGGGTAGCTTTGAGCGGACTCGGCTGAGTTGACGGTTGCGCTGCGCGCGGGGGCTGGATTTCAGTCGTCATAGAACACCCAGAACTTTGATGCGTAGAAGTTGATGGCGGTAAAGGCGCCGATGATGAGGAGAAGCACCCAGGCCATAGCTGAGGCGTAGCCCATATCGAACTGACCAAATCCCTTTTGATAGAGGTACAGCGTGAAGAACATGGTCGAATCCGAAGGACCGCCGGTTCCGCCGGAGACGATGAATGCCTGGGTGAATGACTGGAAAGCACCCACGATCTGCAGGACGAGGTTGAAGAAGATGATCGGGCTGAGCAGCGGAAGCGTAATCCGGAAGAACTGGTGGACCTTCGACGCTCCATCCACCTGCGCCGCCTCGTAGTACATGTGGGGAATCTGCCGAAGGCCGGCCAAGAAGATGATCATCGGGCTGCCAAAAGTCCAAATGTGCAGCAGAATAATGGTGCTCAGCGCGGTATTGGGATCCGAGATCCATCCGGGCCCTTCGATACCGACAAACGCCAGGAACTGGTTGATTAGGCCGGTGGTGCCGAAGATCTGCTTCCACAGAATTGCGACGGCAACCGAGCCGCCCAGAAGGGAGGGCAAATAAAAGACGGAGCGGTAAAAGGGAAGCCCGCGGATGCCTCGATCCAGGACCATCGCAATGAGAAGGGCCACGGCAAGCTGCAGCGGCACACCAACCAGCACGTAGACGAACGTAACCCGCAACGAATTCAGGAGCCGGGTGTCTTCGAGCATCCGGGCAAAGTTGTCGAGACCGACGAATGTGGGTTCCTGCAGCAGGTTGTAGTCCGTAAAGGACAAGTACAACGAAATCAGCATTGGTCCCAATGTAATAACCACCAAGCCGACCAACCAGGGGGCTAGGAAGACCAGGGCAGCCTTGGTGTCACGGTTCTCAGCCTTTGAGGCTTGACCTTTGAGCTTGCTGAGTTCAGAGAGGGCGCTCATGACGGCGCCTGCGCCCGGAGGGTACGTGATCGAACACATTTCGCGCCTGATCGAGATGACAGATTCATTGCTTCCTAACTCGGACGCCGGTCCACTGCTTCGGGCACCGGATGCCATTTGATGCGGGTTGGAGCTGAGATGTCCCGGGGTCGACGCTTCGTCGATGAAGGTGGCATGGTGAGAGGCCAAACCGGGAAAGTGATCGGTAACACCATTATGGTGATCGATCACTTTCTATGTCAAGGGTGATCGATCACTTTTATGTCAAGGACGATCAATGACTTCTTCCGTAACATCGCCCGGTTGCGCAGGAGTGGCCTGAGAGGGGCGCGCGCCCTGAGCCGGAGGTTTTGAAGGTGCCCATTGGGTGGGATGAATTATCGATCACAAAAAGAGGCGCGAAAGTCTTGACGTGTTGTATAAATCACATTTAGTGTTCATGGAAACCGGTTGCCTAATAGGCCCACCCCGGTGCTTGGCTGGCCACTGAAGCCTTGTGAAGAAGCATCAGACATCACTGATCGTCAGCGGGTGCGGCCTACTCTGTCGCCGCCTCGCTTAGCGCGTATGAATCCTCGCACGACCGTCCACGGTATCGCTGCGCATCATGAAGATCTCGGTTGGCCATGCCAACCGGCCACGCAAGCACCTAGCACGTTTATCCCAACCACGTGGAGGAACAATGAAGTCCCTGTCGAATATTTTAAGACGGTGCGGAGCTGCTGTGGCAGCGACCGCGTTGCTGGCCGGAGGCATGGTGGCCTTCGCACCACCGAGTTCAGCGGTGGATGTCCCGGTAGCCCCCGGAGTGGAGTTCAGCGGTTTCACTGATAAATCGGCGCTGCAAAACAAGGGCCGGGCAATTGTTGCCGGGAAGCAGCTCTCCGTGACGGACGGCTCTGCACCGGCCGGAAGCGGTGCCACATACTTTGTAGACTCTGCCGGCGGTGATGACTCCGCTGCCGGCACTTCGACTGGCACGGCATGGAAAACTTTCGGCAACGTCAACGCAAAAGAGTTCGGCCCCGGCGACCGCATCCTGCTCAAAGCCGGTAGTTCCTGGTCGGCAGAAGGCACTCAAGTGGCCATGGAAGCTTACGATTACACTCAATGGATCGGCGGTGCCGCCACGGATGTCTCCGGCCCCGGCCCCACCTTCCTGCTGGCACCCAAGGGTTCCGGAACTTCAACAAGCCCCATCGTTCTTTCCAGTTACGGAGATGGAGCTGCCCCTGAGCTCAACGGACGCGGCGTCGTCAACGACGTGCTGCAACTGACGAACCAGCAGCACTGGTACATCTCGAACCTGGAAATAAGCAACATGACTGACGGGTTCGACCCTTCCAGGTTCCAGCCTCAAGCGAACAACGGACAGGTACCTGGAGAGGAGAACCCTCAAACGGGCGACCTGCGCGGCATCCATGTCTCCGGTGAAAACGCAGGCACCCTGCGTGGCTACGACATCTCCAACGTGTTCGTCCGCGACGTCAGTGGGGTCACGTGGTCGGTCAGCGGTTCAGGTCTTGATCGCTCGAAGCGCTCCGGAGGAATCCTGTTCGAGGGCCTCAAAGGGTATGGCCAGACACCGACGCAATTCGAGGGCATCTCCGTGCGAGGCAACTTCATCGCGAATACGGCGTTCGCCAACCTCACCTTTAAGCAATTCGCGGGCATGGGCACCAACCGCTACCAGAACCTGCCACCGGGTTGGGGTGACCGTGCAGCAGGCCGGGCGGCGCCGGACGGCAGTCTCACTGAAGATCCGGACTGGCGTCCGCACACAGACATTGATATCTCCGGCAATTACATGACGAACCGGGACACTCAATATGGGTGGAACTCCATGTACCTGACAAGCGTGAAGGGTGCCACGGTCGAGGAGAACATGATCGATGGTGCCGGCGTATCCGGCATCGAAATGTACTACTCCGATAACATCCTCGTGCAGAACAATGAGGTCGCAGAACTCGAAGTGAGGCAGGGTGCGGCCGACTCCAACGGCATCGATCCTGACCGCGGCACTTCCAACATCCTCATCCAGGGCAACTACGTCCATGACTCGGGCGAGGGGATCCTGCTGTGCGGTTTCAGCTTCAGCACCGCAGTGGTCCGCTACAACATCATCCAAGACATCGACCGGAACTACATCAACCCCCACGGTGACAGCGGCGTAAACGTCATCTACAACAACCTGATGTACAACACGCGGGTGCCGTTGAAGAACAACACCGTCGGATTCTTCGAATCATCCGGAAGCGCGAGTACCTACCTGGTTGAAAAGAACCCGCACTACGTTCTCAACAACGTATTCCTCAATACGAGGGAGGACGTCAGCGGCGGAGCATTCCGGGCAGGATTTCCTGGAGTTCACTTCGACAACAACGCCTATCACGGCCCGAAGCTCTCCGCCCCAATCGAAGACAACAGCGCCATCACCACAGATCCGAAGTTGGGCGGCAACCCGGCAGAATCCATAGGCAACGCCGCGCTCACTTCCGGTGATTCGCCGCTGATAAGTGCCGGCACACCGGTCAACCTGGCAACGATCGCGCCAGGGTTCCAGGCGACCGGCAACTCCAGTCAAAGCCAAAATTCCCTCAGCGTCGACTTCTTCTCGCAGAATGTGACAACGCCTCCAAACGTGGGGCCAACCTCTTATAAGGTCCCAGCGGGCTACGGCCTGGTATCCGGCATTGTCTCGGATGCCGATGGTGAGGCGGTAAGCGACGCGACGGTGTCTTACGGCTCCGGTACTGTGACCACTGATCTCCGCGGGCGGTACGCCATACAGACCGCCACGGGCGAGTACACCATGGTTCCTTCTGCCACCGGGTACGCGGACGGCGCCCCAGTGACGGTTACTCTCATTGACGGGGAAACGCTGACCGCGCCGCTGACGCTCGGCGCGACAACTGCGACGGAAGGTGCTCTGACAGGCACCGTCTCAGCCGCCCGGGTAGGACTCTCCGGTGTTGCAGTCACCGTCTCCAAAGGTGATCAAGCTATCGCTACCGCGACTACCGACGCAGCAGGTGTCTACAAGTTCCCCGCACTTGCAATGGGGGACGGCTATACAGTGTCCGCCGTAAAGAAAGGCTACGAGCCCATCTCGCAGTCCGACGTGGTCATCAAAGCCGCACGAACGGCCGTCATGGACCTGGTCCTCACCTCCCTGCCCGGCGAGACCAGATACGTCATCAACGAGACCTTCGACGACGAGATCACCGGCGCGTTCACCCAGACCAGCGACGGTGTCCTGACCGCGGAAACGGCCCCAGCCGTAGGCTCCATCAACGTCCTGGAGGATTCCGCCCGGACAGGCAACAAATACCTCGAGATCGCCAAGACGAGCAGCAGCACGGGCTCACTCGCGGTCCACAACACGGCCGAGCAGAACCTGACCGGGACCGTGACCCTCGAGGCACGGGTCCAGCGCACCTCCACGAACGGCACCCCGAACCAACTCGCAATGTACTCCTACACGGAGTCCAGCTGGAATGCCACGAACCCGCCGGCTTCGGCGAACCCGTCGGCAACCTTCGGCTTCGCCAACGGGAAAGTCATCACCCACAACGTCACCGGCTCCGGCTCCGTAAAGAACGTTACGGATTACAAAGTGGGACAGTGGTACACCGTCCGCAACGTCGTCAACCTCGATACCGGAACGTTCGACTTCTACGTTGACGACATGACAACTCCGGTGCTTACAGACCAGCCGCTGCGCACCAAAGTGGACGATCTTGACTACCTCAGCTTCTTTATCAATGGATCGAACGTCGGCAACATGCTCGTCGATTATTTCCGGGTGAACACAGGCACACCGTATGAGTACAATGACGCGTCGCTCCGCTCGGTGGGCGCGACGACCGCAGACGGGGACGTCTCGTTGACTGCCTCGGCGGACGGCCTCACCTATTCCGGCACAGTTGACCCATACACGAAGGCGGTAGCGGTGACGGCGGCTCCCGGAAGCCAATTCGGCAAGGTCACCATCAACGGGACTGATGCCACCAACGGTGCTCCTGTCGAGGTCGCACTGACGGATGGCTCCCAAGACGATTCTGTTTTCGTCACCGACGTGCCCGTCGTCGTCACAGCCGAGGATGGCAACAAGCGTGCGTACAACGTCTCCATCTCCCGCACAAACCCGAATCAGTCCACCGAGTTGAGGAACGTAGCCGTTGATGGATATGAACTGTCCCCGGCCTTCGAGTCCGGGCGGCAGGGTGCAGACGTTCCCTACACCGTTACGCAGGAACTGGATTCATCAGTGCCGTCCGTCAACATCTCCTGGCAGGCGGGGTGGGCCGGTCAGCAAATCCAGGTCAACGGCAAAGAGATGGCCGAAGGCGCGACTGGGACGACTGTTGACCTCAAGGACGGGGAAAATGTCGTTGAGGTGACCTCAAGCTCCTACCCCGGTGACTTCGGCACCTATGTCATCAAGCTGACGCGGAAGAGCGCGGCGGTGCCGTGGGAGTTGAAGGGCTTCAGCTCTCCGGTGGATATGGGCGGAGTGTGGAACACCGTGAAGGGCGGAAGTACGGTGCCGTTCAAGTTCGAGATGTTCGACCGTGGCGTGGAACTCACTGATCCGGCGATGGTCAGGAGCTTTGCTGTGACGTCCGTCCGGTGCCCTGGAAGCGGGTCGCCGACTGCCGAGGTTGAATTCGTGACCACGGGCGGAACACAACTCAGCTATGTGGATGGGCAGTTCCTGCAGAAGTGGAAGACGCCCAAGGGTGCAGGCAGTTGCCTGACGGTCACCATGACCGCGGCTGATGGCTCAAGGCTGTCGGCTTACTTCATCACTAAGTAGGGACAGCGGGGCCCCGGGAAATGAAACCACGGGGACCTGCCCCTCCCAGCGAAATTAGAACCAGCGATGCCCTTGTCTTCGGAGCGCGAGTTCACGCCATCCAATCATTCATTTACCACCAGCCCGGACTGGCTCCTTCCTGCAGACCCCGGAACGCGCAGCATTGCGCGCGACCTCCTGCAGCGCGTCCAGGACCTGCCCATCATTTTCCCCACGGGCACGTTTGCTGGGCGCGGACGAATTCAGATAAGACCGCGCTGATCATGGAGTGAGCGACTGTCAGTTCCAGTCCGCTGAAGAAACGCGAAGCAGGCTGACATCAACGGCGTCTTTGATCTCCGCACCCTGAACGAGGTCGAAGGCAAGAAAACCTCAGCCGCAGGTCTTGGCCAGGAGTAGGCGTAAAGAAGAGCCGCAGGCTCACATGAAGAGGTGCCCGGGATCATATGCCCGGTCACCCTTTCGTCCACCACCGACACGCGACGCGACGTCCAATCGTGTCAGCGGTGACGTTGCAAGGAGATTACACAATCATTACGGCTCGGTCGTCTCGGACTTGCCGGACAGAAACACCGCAGAAGGCAAGGAACGTAGGAGCAGCCGACCGTGTCCGGGGTACTCCAGGAGAGGGGATCAACGCTTTTGTGCGATGTGCCAGTTGAAGCTGGGCGGATTCGTTGTCCGTTGAGCGACATGAACGAAGGCGGGCCTGGATCATGCTTCAGGGCACGATCCAGGCCCGCGACATAGCTAACGACGCCGATAGGGGTTCGTTCTCCAAGTTACGGTCAACTCGTCGGCGACGGCACCACGAAAGGCGTACGCGCGAGGGCGTTTACTTCAGCTTGGCGCGGCGATCAGTCTCCGGACTGCTCGCCGGGAGTCGCCTGCTTCGCGACGACGGCAATCTCAACTTTGATACCGGCTTCATGGAACTTCTGCACTTGTCCCGGGTCGGCGCCGTCATCCGTGACGAGGGTCCATGGGAGAGCGAGCCGGGCCCAGGCGTGGAAGGGTCGCAGGCCGAGCTTGGACGAGTCGGCGAGGACGTAGACGTCGTTGCCGCGGCGGGCCATAAGTTCCTTGAGGCGCGTCTGGGCATGGTCGGCTTCACAGATGCCGTCTTCGGCGGTGACGGCGTCCGCGCCAAGGAACACCCGGTCGAAGCTCATTCGTTCCAAGGCTGCTTCAGCAAGTGGGCCCACGAAGCTCTGGCTCAAGCTCCGGAGGCGGCCGCCGAGGCAGTCCACCTCAATGCCTTCGGAGTCGGCGAGTTCCTGCATGATGTTCATACCCGGGGTGGTCACGGACAGCTTCTCGAACTTTTGCAATTCATGGGCGAGCGCGCCAACGGTGGAGCCGGCGTCAAGAAGGATGCTTTCTCCGGGGACGATCAGTGCTGCGGCCCAACGGGCGATGGCGTGCTTCTGCTCGAACGCCTCGCCGGTTCGCTGCCGTAGCGATGCTTCGGGGTGGGCTCCCAATGCCATGGCGCCGCCGTAGGTGCGGGCGAGTCGGCCTTGCCCGTTCAGGAGCGCCAAGTCGCGGCGGATGGTGGAGGCGGTTACCTCGAACCGGGCGGAGAGTTCCTCCACCGAGGCAAGGCCGGTGGTGACGGCGAGGTGGTAGATTTCCTCGCGCCGCGCGTTTGCGCTGAGCATTCCCGGTCTCCTTCCCGTGGCCGTGGTTACCATGCTAGTTCCGCCCCCGGGCAAGTGCCTGCCGCACCGCCGCCCGCTTCCATCACAACAAGAGCTAAACGGCGACGGCGGGACGGGTGGCCATCTCGGCCGCCTGATGCAGTGCCTCCACCATGGACCGGGGGTCGGCGATGGCCTTGCCGGCGATGTCGAATGCGGTGCCGTGGTCTACGGACGTCCGGATCACCGGCAGGCCCACGGTGATATTCACTCCGGCTTCAATCCCCAGCACCTTCACCGGGCCGTGCCCCTGGTCGTGGTACATGGCCACCACGAGGTCGTAGTCGCCGCGGCCGGCGAGGAAGAACAGGGTGTCAGCGGGCAGTGGGCCCACCGCGTTGATCCCGGCCGCTTGGGCGGTCTTGACGCCCGGCTCGATTTTCTCCGCTTCCTCGCCCTGTCCGAACAGTCCGTTTTCGCCGGCGTGCGGGTTGATGGCGCAGACACCGATTTTGGGGTTGGGGATGCCTGCGCGGACGAGTGCCTCGTGGCCGCGGCGGATGGTGCGCTCCACCAGGTCGGGGTTGATCTTGCGGACGGCGTCCATCAGCCCGATGTGCGTGGTCACGTGGATCACGCGGATTTTTGGCGTGGAAAGCATCATGGATACTTCTTCCGTGCCGGTCAGGTGGGCCAGCAGTTCGGTGTGTCCGGGGTAGATGTGCCCTGCCGAGTGCAGCGCTTCCTTGTTCAGCGGCGCGGTGCAGATGGCCTGTACTTTTCCGGCCATTGCAAGCTCACTGGCTACACGGATGTACTCGTACGCGGCGTGTCCGGCCACGGGGGAGAGCTGCCCCCATGGGAGGTCTGCGGGCAGCAACGCCAGATCGATGACGTTCACGCGGCCCGGCGTAAATACGGCATCCTCCACGTCGGCGATGCTCTGGATGTCCGCAGCGATGCCCAGGACGTCAGCGGCTTGGCGCAATCGCAGAGCATCGCCGATGACCACCGGGCGGCACTCTGCGTTGCTCTGCGGATCCAGCACAGCGGCCACCACCACCTCCGGCCCTACCCCGGCGCCGTCGCCCATGGTCACAGCTACGTAGGGGAGTTCGTTCTGCTCGGTCTTGATACCTGCGGTGCTTGTCATTTCTGCTCCAGTTTGTTCGGAAGTCTTGCGGGGGGAAGTGGTGGTGGGAGCCTGCGTCGTTTGGCCGCGGCGCTCCCTGATTTCGTTGTAGAGCTGTAGGAGGGCATGGTCGTCGCCGAAGCTGCCTGGTTTCGTTCCCACCAGCGTTCCGTCGTCCGCGCGGCTGAGCACCGCTCCGTGCTGCACGGCCGCGATCGGCACCAGGTGGTGAAGGTCGACGGAGTCCAGGACTTCCCGGGCTGTCTCGCCGCCGGTGAGGATCAGGTCGGCCGTTTTTCCTCGCGATGCTTGGGCCGCGAAGGTGGACAGGTCCCGGACAATGCTGGCGGCCGAGGCCGGGTCCACCATCCCTGCAGCTACGGTGATGGCCACATTTGACCCTGTCGCGAGGGTGCGCCGGGCCTTCTCGAGCTGTGCTGGATTGGCGTCCACGGTGCCGGCCTGCTGCGGGTGCAGTCTCACCACAGCGAAGCCATGCGCTTCAAGCCGGGCCAGTTGCGCCTGCGCTGTTGGGGACGCGGAGCCGACGACGGCGAGCACCGGCCTGGCGCCTTCCTGCGGTTGGGTGGTGGCTTGGTCTGTTCGTGTTTTCGATTGCGCGTTCTGCGCATGTTGTGCGGCGGATCGTTGCGTAGCGAGTCTCTGCGCAAGGACGTCGGCTGTCCCGCCTGTACCAACCAGGACGATGCGGCGGTTGCCGGATTGGAAGCCCAGTTGCAGTAGCGCATCAACCACGTTCTGGAGGTCTTTTAGCGTTTCGCCGTCCGCCACGGTTATGGAGGGCTGACCGGATTCCAGCGCGGCGGACATTTTCTGGATCAGCAATCCCGAGCGGACCGCGGCCAGATCCAGAACTTGGACAGACGCGGGGTTTTCCGGGCGGAGCAAGGACGCAATATCAGCTGGTGGTGCAGTGAGTTCGGCCTGCCACAGGTTCGTCTCCGCCAGGGCTGTGCCGGCCACCAGCGGTTTTCCGTTCTGCACGGCGCGCTGTAACTGGGGGAGAGCTCCTGCGATAACGGCGTGGAACCCCAAGTCAGCCAGTGCGGCCACTTCGGCGCGGACGTTCCCCCGCCACAAAGAGTCGATCTTCTTGAAGGCAACCTGCGCCCCCGATGCTGCGGGACTGGAGAAAGCATCCCTGATGAGCGCTTCGGCGCTGGACTCGGGAAGTGCGCGGGAGTGCGTGTCGGTGACCACGACGTCGGTGGCGGGCACAACGCAGGAGGAATCGCCGTCGTATGTTCCTAGCAGGACCTGCGCGGAGAAGCCGTGCCGGACAAAGCAGTAGCCGACCTCGGCGGCGCCGGAGAAATCGTCGGCCTGCACATATACGGAAGCCACGTTGCTCCTCTCTCGTCATTTATCGGCTGGAAACCCGCCGTTCAGCGGGAAGCTTTCCAACATTCTGACATGATTGCGCGAATCACGCTAGCAGGGTTGCGCAAAATGCGCAGGGGTGGCAAAGTGATGGACACAACATTCGGCGCAGCCACTCCGGCCGGCAGCCGTCCCCCAATCTACCGAGAGGTCAACGATGACCGTTCTTCCTCAAGGACGTGAGATATCCCGGCGCCGCCTGCTCCAGTTCGGTTCGGCTGCAGGGTTTCTGCTGGGCACCGGCAGCCTCGCTGGCTGCGCCGGCCCAACAGGTTTGCCAGGTCCCAGTACCCTGACATTGGCCCTCAACCGGTCCCTGGTCAGCCTCGACAACAAGCTCAATCAGTTCGACGCCGCCGTCACTGTGCAGCGCTCGGTCCGCCAGGGCCTCACCGCCATCGGCCCCGAAACCAAACCCATCCTGGTCCTTGCCGAACGCTTCGAGATGACCGGTCCCACTGAATGGACGGTCACCCTTCGCGAGGGTATCCGCTACTCCGACGGCAGTCCGGTCAAGATCGAGGATGTAGCCACAGCCCTCAAGATGTACCAGCAGGTCCAGGGTTCCTTTGTGGCCGGGTTCTTCCCCGAATTCCCCCAGGTGGTACCCGTAGATGAGCGCACTTTCACCATGGTGTCCAAGAAGCCGGTTCCCATCCTGGACTCACTCATGAGCATGATCCTCATAACTCCCGCAGCGCAGAACAAGCCGGAGGAACTGCAGGACGGTGTGGGCACCGGACCTTACGTTGTTACCAAGTTCAACCGCGGCGCCGGTACATACAGCCTGGCCCGCAACGAGAACTATTGGGGACCCAAGCCGGAGGTCCAAAACGTGGAGGTCCGATTCCTCCCCGAGGAATCCAGCCGTGTCATCGCCTTGCGCAGCGGCGAAGTGGACATCATTGATTCCATCACCCCGGATTCGCGCGAACAGCTTGCAGGACTACCCGGTGTCCAGCTCAAGGAAGCATCGAGTCTCCGCCTCAACCAGATCTTCTACAACTTCCGCAAGCCCGTTGGCCACCCTTTGGCCGATGTGCGCGTCCGCGAGGCCCTCAGCTGGGCGATTGACGGCCAGGCGCTGGTCAAAGATGTCTTGGTGGACTCCGTCAGCGCGGCCGAAGGCGTCACGCCGGGCAGCCTCACCGGATACCACAAGACCGGCACGTACACTTTCGATCCGGAGAAAGCCAAAGCACGGCTCGCCGAGCTCGGAGTCAAGGACCTCACGCTGAAGATCATCTGGGAAACCGGGGAGTTTGCCTCCGACACCTCCGTGATGGAAGCCCTGGTGGAGATGTTCGGCAACATCGGCGTGAAGACCGAGCTGCAGCAGTTCGAACCCGGCGGCAATATCCTGGCGTGGCGCCAAGGAAAGCAGGGTGACTGGGACTTGCTGGGCAACGGCTTCAGCAGCCCCACCGGCTTGGCCATCACCATGATGCAGGGCATGTACGCCGGAACCCCTGAAAAGGAAGCCACCCGGGACACGTACCAGGGCTACGTGTTTCCGGAGGTGCAGGCCAAGATCCAGGCTGCCTCCTCCGAAGTGGACCCCACCAAGCGGCAGGAACTGCTGGCCGTGGCCCAGCAAGCCATCTGGGACACGTGGCCCTGCGCATGGGCGTTCGTGCCCAAATCCGTACTCGCCCAGCGGGACCGGGTGTCCGGCGTCAACCTGGCGCCCACCAACTCCTACCCGCTCGTTGATGCACGGCTGGAGGCATAAGCCATGACGAACTACATCCTGAAACGCCTGGGACAGGGCCTGCTGACCGTGTTCCTCACCGTGTCCACCGTGTTCATCCTGATCCGGTTGGCCCCGGGAGATCCCGCCGTCTCCTATGCCGGTCCGCTTGCCACCACCGAACAGCTGGACGCCGTCCGGGAACAGTTTGGGCTCAACAAGCCCGTGCTGGAGCAGTACTGGATCTTCCTTCAACAGCTGTTCACCGGCAACCTGGGACAGTCATACTCCTTCCAGGCACCCGCCATGCAGGTGGTGGCCGAGCGGATGCCCTACACGCTGACCCTCGCCACCGGGGCCATCCTCCTCACCGCCGTGATCGCCATCCCGCTGGGCGTGTGGATGTCCCGCAGGCCTGACACCGGGCGCGAGTTCGGCGTCAACGTCCTCACCATCGCCGGGCAATCAATGCCCGACTTCTGGACCGGCATCATGCTCCTCACCGGCTTCGCAGTGCTGATCCCGATTTTCCCAGCCTCCGGCTTCGCCACCTGGGGCGGGCTGGTCCTGCCCACCATCACCATCGCAATTCTGCAGATAGCCTTGATCTCCCGCATGGTCCGGCGCGAAATGACCGTCAACTTTGCGGCCCCCTATCTCACCGTGGCCCGCTCCAGGGGTGTCAAGAATTCGATGCTGACGTGGCGCTACGCCATGGGCAACTCCGCCATCCCCGTCTTCACCGCACTAGGCACACGCTTCGCCGCGATGCTCAACGGCGTGGTGGTGGTGGAGGTGGTGTTCGCTTGGCCGGGCGTCGGCTCCCTGATCGTTCGGGCACTCGAAACCCGCGATTACCCACTGATCCAGGCCACGGTCCTCCTCACCGCGTTGCTCGCGGTCGGTGTCCAACTACTCATTGACCTCGCCTATCCGCTTCTTGATCCCCGCGTTCGTCTTGGAAAGGCGGCAACAGCATGAGTCTCGACACCGCAACCCCAGCTGCTCCCGGAAGCCCTGCTGGGCAAACGACCCGGCAGCCCAGTCCCAGCGCAGTCACGAAAGCGGACATTGCCAAGGCGGGCGCCACCCGCCGTCGTCAGGCCGCCAAGTGGAAGCTGATCGTGGGAACCGTCTGCACCCTGCTGGTGATCATCCCCATTATTCTCGCCCAGGTGCTCCCGCTGCCTGACGCCAACTTCCAGGATCTCTCCGCCCGGCGCCTCCCGCCGCTTACGGACGGGCACCTCTTCGGCACCGACCAGCTCGGCCGCGACCTCCTCTCCCGCGTCCTGCACGGCGGCCAGGTCTCGCTGACAATCGGGGTGCTTGCCGTGCTGGTCTCTGGGGCCATCGGCATAATCCTTGGTGCGGCTGCCGGCTACTTCGGCGGCTGGGTGGACACGGTTGTCTCGCGTGTCCTCGAGGCTCAGATGTCCTTGCCGCTGCTGATGATGCTGCTGCTGGTGGTTGCCTTGTTCGGCCCCTCCATCCCGGTGATCACCTTCGTGATCGCCATCGCACAATGGCCCGAAGTAGCCCGTCTTACCCGCTCCATGGTTTTGGTGGAACGCGAAAAGCCGTACGTCTCGGCAGCCCGGATCCTGGGACTGCACCGGGTCAAGATCCTCATCCAGCACATCATTCCCAACGTCATCAAGCAGGCAACCTTGGTGGTCCTGCTCCTGTTGGCCCAGGCCGTGCTGCTCGAATCAGCACTCAGCTTCCTTGGCGCCGGTCCGCAGCGGCCGTTCGCCACCTGGGGCCGCATCATCTCCGATGGCCAGGACTACATCACCACCTCGTGGTGGATGGTCACCCTGCCAGGCCTGGTGATCGTGCTCATGGTGGTTGGCGTGAACCTCCTGGGTGACGGCCTCCGCGACCGTCCCCGCCGCAAGAAGAAGGGTGCCTGACATGACTGCCCAACCCACATCCCAGCCCGCTATCAAAGATCAGCCGCTGCTGGAGGTCCGTAACTTTCAGGTGGAGCTGATCACCGAGGCCGGCATCGTCCGCGCCGTGGACTCCGTCAGCTTCAGTATCCACCGGGGCGAGACGGTCACCATCATCGGCGAGTCCGGCTCCGGTAAATCGACGACGGCGATGGGCGTCCTCCGCCTGCTGCCCGAAGACCTGGCCGTACTGTCCGGCACCGTGCTGATTGACGGCGTCGACATCACCGCGGACCCCAATGCGATCAACAAAGTCCGGGGGAAGACGCTCGCCCTGATTCCGCAGGACCCCATGACGGCGCTTAGCCCGGTGCACTCGATCGGCAGCCAGCTGTTTGAGGCCATCCGTATCGCCGGTGCCGCGTCCGCCAAGGATAAGGGCGCGTTGCAGGCCCGGGCTGTCCGGCTGCTGGAGCAGGTGCACATCCCGACGCCGGAGAAGCAGCTGAAGAAGTACCCCCACCAGCTCTCCGGCGGCATGCTCCAGCGTGTGTTGATCGCCATTGCGCTGGCCAGCGAGCCGCAACTCCTGGTGGCGGACGAGCCGACGTCGGCGTTGGACGTAACGGTGCAGGGCGGCATCCTGGACCTGTTGCTGGAACTTCAGGAGCAGCGCGGCATTGGCATCCTGATGATCACGCACGATCTTGGCGTGGCGCGGCTGATTTCGGACCGCATCCACGTGATGAAGGACGGCTCGTTTGTGGAGTCAGGCGAAGTCCAGCAGATCGTGGACCACCCCGCCACCGAGTACACCCGCAAACTGCTGGCCGCCGTGCCCGTGTTGGGGCCGTGGGACGAAACCCCCTCCGGATCCGTCCGTGCCGTGGCAGCCTCCACCGGCGGTACCGACGCAGCCCTGACCCAGACCGGAGCAACCCATGAGTAAGCCATTCCTCGCCGTCGAAAACCTGGTGGTGGACTACCACGTACCCGGTGGGACCTTCCGTGCCGTAGATGATGTCTCCTTCTCCGTTGACAAAGGCAAGACGATCGCCGTGGTGGGTGAATCCGGCTGCGGCAAGTCCACCATCGCCAAGGCACTGATGCGCCTGGTGACTCCCACCAGCGGACGAATCGACCTGGACGGCACAGACATCGCGTCCATGAGCGAGGCGAAGTTGCGGCCCATGCGCTCCAGATTCCAGATGGTGTTCCAGGACCCCTATGGCTCGCTGGACCCGCACATGACCGCGCAGGAGATCGTCGCCGAGCCGTTGAAGTTGCAGGGCGTCCGGTCCAAGGCCGAACGGCACAAGGCAGCAGCGAAACTGATCGACCAGGTGGGCCTGCCCGTCCGCTCATTGGACAAGCACCCGGGCGAGTTCTCCGGCGGCCAGCGCCAGCGCATCGGGATCGCACGGGCCCTTGCGTCCAAGCCCGAGCTTCTGGTCTGCGACGAGGCGACCAGTGCCCTGGATGTGTCCGTCCAGGCGCAGGTGTTGCGGCTGCTGAAGTCCATCCAGGATGAAACCGGCATCACCTACGTTTTCATCTCGCACAACCTTGGCGTGGTTCAGGAGATCAGCGATAGCGTCATGGTGATGCAGAAGGGCAGGCTGGTGGAACTCGGCTCCACTGCGTCCGTCCTGACCGCCCCGAAGGAGGACTACACGCGCAAGCTTCGCCGCGCCGCCCTGGACCCCTCCACCATGACAGGCCTGAAACCGCGGCACCTGGTCCGGTCCTTGGCCCTGTCCAATCAGGCCTAAACCCCTTGAACGACGCAACCACGAGGAAACAACGCATGAGCACACAGCCCCACGACACCCAAGTGAATGGCCTGAAACTTCCCATTTCCCGGCTGGTCCTGGGGACCATGACATTCGGCGACACCGTCGATGAGGCCACCGCCGGGCGGATGATGGAGGAAGCGCTTGCCGCCGGCATCACCACCATCGACACTGCCAACGCCTACGTTGGAGGCGTCACCGAAGAGATGCTGGCACGGCTTTTGAAGGGAAAGCGCGACGTCGTCGTCCTGGCTTCCAAAGCCGGCATGCCGCACGCGGACCAAGGCTCCAACACTCCGTTGTCGCCTGCTGGGCTGCGGGCCAGCGTGGAGGGAAGCTTGCGTCGCTTGGGTGTAGAGAGCATAGACCTCTTCTACTTGCACCAGCCGGACCGGGCCACGCCCCTTTCTGACACTTTGACCACTTTGGCCGAGCTTTTTGCCGAGGGCAAGATCGGGGCGCTGGGTGTGTCCAACTTCGCTGCCTGGCAAATCGCCGACGTTATCCATACAGCACGCGAAGTGGGCGCCCCGCAGCCTGTCGTCGCGCAGCAACTCTACAACCTGGTGGCTCGCCGGCTCGAGGAAGAGTACCTCGAATTCGCCTCCACCCACAACGTGCACACCATGGTCTACAACCCATTGGGCGGCGGCCTGCTCACCGGTAAGCACAGCTTCGATGCCAAGCCCACTGAGGGTCGCTACGGCGACTCGAAGCTTGCCGCGATGTACACGCAGCGTTACTGGGACAAGCAACTGTTCGATGCGATCGGAGACCTGTCCGGCATTGCCGCCGGTGCAGGCATTACGTTGGCCGAGTTGTCGCTGCGCTGGCTTGCCTATCGCAAGGGAGTGGGATCCATGCTGCTGGGCGGTTCCAAGGTAGAGCAGCTTCGCGCCAACATAGCCGCAGTGGCCAACGGACCGCTTCCGGCCGACGTCGTGGAAGCCTGCGACGCCGTGGGTGCCTCGCTGCGGGGACCCATGCCGGCATACAACCGCTGAACCTTCCATACTTACTGAACCGAAACTGACTGAAGGACTCTGATGACCTCCGAACTGGCCCTCGAATTCGCCCGCAAGATCCGCGCCCGTGAGCAGGCGGTGGGCTACTGGGCTGTGCTGGACGCGCCCGTGGCCACCGAACGTATCGGCCGGCTCGGCTATGACTACGTGGCCCTGGATGCGCAGCACGGCCTGCTCGGCTACTCGGGCGTCCTTAACGGATTGATGGCCATCGACGCCGGACACACCGCCGTCGGCATGGTCCGGGTGGAAGCCAATGACTTCACGGCGATCGGCAAGGCGCTCGACGCCGGCGCCGTGGGCGTCATTGTCCCGCTCATCAACAACGCCTCGGACGCCGCTGCCGCCGTGGCCGCAGCCAAGTACCCGCCGCTGGGCGGCCGCTCCTACGGGCCCATGCGCTCTGCACTGCGGATCGGACCCAAGCCCGCCGACGCCAACAGAGCCACGATGGTCTTCGCCATGATCGAGACGCCTGAGGGACTGGCCAACGTGAAGGACATCTGCGCCATCCCCGGTCTTGACGGTATCTACGTGGGACCGTCCGACCTGTCCGTCGCCGTAGGGGGCGCATACCCGGGGGATCCCGCCGTAGAAACGGAATTCAACGCCGCTCTTGAGACCATCGCTGAAGCCGCAGCCTCTGCAGGGATCGCTGCCGGTATCCACACGCCGGCAGGCACGGTCGCTGCGCAGCGGCTAGCGCAGGGCTATACCTTCACAACCATCGCCTCGGACCTGACGCACCTGGAACAGATCGCCAAATCCCACCTCGACGCTGCTCGCTCCGATTCCGGAACCAAGGAGAGCTAATCCCATGCAGAACACCACCACTGACGCATACAGCACGGTCACCCCGGACGGTGCGGTCAAAAGGGCCGACGGCGCCGACTTCGCCTACCTGCCGGCGCCCACCGTGCAGAGCCACGCCGCCAACCTCCTCACCCTGCCTGACGGCCGGCTTGGCTGCGTGTGGTTCGGCGGCACCCAGGAGGGCGTGCCGGACATCTCTATTTGGTTCTCCGCCCTGGAACCGGGCAGCAGCCAATGGTCCGAACCGCAGCAGCTGTCGAACGACTCCACCCGCTCCGAGCAGAATCCCATCCTGTTCACCGCCCCCGACCAGACGCTGTGGCTGCTGTACACCGCGCAGAAGGCTGGCAACCAGGACACCGCCGAGGTCCGCCGTCGTATTTCCGCGGACAGCGGCCGCACCTGGGGCGACGTGGAAACGCTGTTCCCCGCGAACGACACTGGCGGCGTGTTCGTCCGCCAGTTGCCCGTAGCCCTTCCGTCCGGCCGCTTGATCATCCCCATCTTCCGGTGCATCACTACGCCGGGCGAGAAATGGGTCGGAAACAGCGACGACAGCGCCGTGATGATTTCCGACGACGCCGGCACAACCTGGACCGAAACCATCCTGTCCGGGAGCCTGGGCTGCGTCCACATGAACATCCAGCCCGTGGCCGACGGCTCCCTGCTGGCGCTCTTCCGCAGCCGTTGGGCCGACTCGATCTATGAATCCCGTTCCACCGATGATGGCAGTACCTGGAGCGAGCCGGTCCAAACAGAGTTGCCCAACAATAACTCGTCGATCCAATTCACAGCCCTCACGGACGGCCGCCTGGCCCTTGTGTACAACCACAGCCGGGCAGGTGCATCCACCGAGCGGCGCTTGTCGCTGTACGACGAAATCGACGACGACGGTCTGGCCGAGGAACAGGGGCAGCTTGCCGAGCCGGACGCTGCTGCCGTTGTTGACGACGGTTCGAAGAAGGCCTTCTGGGGGACCCCGCGGTCACCCATGACGCTGGCCGTTTCCGAGGACTCCGGACGCACATGGCCCATCCGCCGCAACCTGGACGTGGGTGACGGGTACTGCCTGTCCAACAACTCCAGGGACGGGCTCAACCGCGAGTACTCCTATCCGTCCATCCACCAAGGCCCGGACGGCGCGCTCAACATCGCATACACGTATTTCCGGCAGGCCATCAAATTTGTCCGGGTGGACCCTCAATGGGCGTACGAGGGCACACGGACGCCAGGCGGCCTGGAAGACGGCTCGATCCATGCCCGCTGAACAGCATGCGGTTGTCACCGGCTGCAGCTCGGGAATTGGCCTGGCAATCACCCAACGCTTGCTGGCGGACGGGTGGGCCGTGACCGGGCTGAGTCGGACCCCGACCACGCTGGACGGAAAGTTTGAGTGGCTCCGGGCTGACCTTTCCGAACCCGGATCATTGGCTTCTGCCGTCGCTGGGCTGCGGCCTGCCGACGCTCTGGTGCACGCCGCCGGGTTCCAACGGACCGCGCCGCTGGGGGAACTGGACCCTGACGCGTTCTTCGGGATGTTCGCCGTGCACGTGGCTGCAGCTTCCGCGCTTGCCAACGCTCTGGTGCCCTCGATGCCCGACGGCGGCCGGATCGTGATGCTGGGAAGCCGCACCTCCACGGGGTCGCCTGGAAAGAGCCAGTACGCCGCGACGAAGGCCGCGCTGATGGGGCTGGGCCGGACGTGGGCGCAGGAGCTGGCGCCGCGTGGTATCACGGTGAATGTGCTGTCCCCAGGCCCCACAGATACCCCGATGTTGAACGACCCCGGCCGCTCAGCAACCCCCGTGCGAATGCCCGCACTCGGCGCGTTAGTGGACCCGGACGACGTTGCCGCGCTGGCCGCGTTCCTGCTGGGACCACACGGCAAATCCATCACCGGCCAGAACTACGTCATCTGCGGCGGCGCGTCGCTGTAGTCCGAATTTCAGTATTCATGGGTGTGATTCAAAGCATCCAGGAACGGGAACAGCGGGGCCTAGGGCATATCGAGTCGGGTCTTGTAGGCGGTGTTTTTGTTTGTGTTCCAGCCGGCGATGATGCCCGCTCCGAGCATTTGGTCGGTGAGGCGTGCGAAGCGGTAGCCGGGGTCGGTGTCGAGGGCGAGTTGCATGTATTGGTGTGCTTTGGAGCCGCGTCCTTCCCACCAGTTGATGTAGCCGATGGTGGTCAGGATAGGTGCTGCGTGTTGGGGGCTGGTCCGTGTGTAGGCATGGATGAGTAGTTGTTGAGCCCATTCAATCCGGGACCATTGGGGCGCAGTCTCCGTTTGGGCGAAGAGGATGTGTTGGGGCGGGTCGTCAATGCCGGGGATGTCTGCCATGAGGCGGTCGCGGATGTGGGGAAATTGGAAGTTCGCGATGAGGGTGGCGCAGTCCTCGTTGGTGGGGAAGTCGTTGCTGTCGAGCATGGTTGTCCAGAGCTGGCTGGCTTGTAACGCTGCTTGATGCGGCGCCTGTGCTCGGATGGTCTTCATGCACGTCTCGACGGCGGTGGCGTGGTCTGCTTCTTGGATCGGTGTCGGGAGGATGATGCGGTTGGTGGGTTCTATGGTGCTGCCTCGGTAGATGAATTCGGCGTTGACCCGGCTGTATTCAGTGGTGCTGAGGGGCAGGCTGATGTCTTGGCCGGGTTCGCTGTCGTAGGGGGAGTAGGCGTCGTCACCGACGAAGATTCCGTCGCGGATGGTGATGCCGTTCTCGGCAAGGACTCCTGTGAGTGCGGCGATGGTGGCTGCGTGTGGTTTGGGTTGGCCGGGTTCGCAGTGGTGCGAGGTGTAGAGGGCGAAGACGATGCTCGTCGCGCTGGTGTCGCTAGTGAGGTAGCTGCTGACGGTGCGGGCGTAGGGAAGTTCTGTTCCGGGGTACCGGGGGAGGTCAATGCGTAGGGTGGCGCCGACCTTGCCTTTGTCCAGGGTGATGCAGACCAGGCTTTCCGTGGGCCAGAACCCTAGGGTGTGGCCGATGAAGCTGAGCAGGTCGGCCGGGTCTTTGATGGTGAGAGCATTCATTGTCCTGTTCCTTTGTGCGTGCGTTGTGTGTTTGGCCTTTGCACCGTTCTGATTGGGGTCTTGTGCGCTGATAAGGAGCTGGAACGCAGCTAGGGTGACTGGGGCAGGTCCTCGGAAGGGGCCAAGTGGCGTGGGAGCTCTGAGCCAGTTTCCAGGGTTCGGAATCGGTGCGGTGACGCCATGGTTGCGCGGAGGCCGATCCAGCGATGATCGGGATATCAGAATGACAAACAGCGTTGTTGCTTCTGGCTATTCATGGGCAGGCCGTTGTGCAGCGTCATGACTGAGTGGCCCTAGTCTTCGGCATGAGGCATCGCTTGGCCGGATCGCTGCGCCGGGGACTGCCTCCAGTCCCGACATATGCGCCGTTATCGGCATCGTACGGCTTGGTGTTCGGGCAGATGCTGAGTCGAGGGATAGCATTTCGATACGAACCTCTTGGGGCGAGTGCAAACGAGCCCTAGGACCTGACGAGAGCGAACGCACAAATGGCACTCGATGCAGCAAAGTGGGCAGATTTTGCGACAGCGGCTCTCAAAGCTACCTTCACGGCAGTGTTGCCAGCCGGAAGTGAGGTAGCAAATTCGTTAGCTGACATGGCCCGAGCGGTGTTCGGCCTCCAGACGAATGCTTCGGAACAAGTGCTCGTGCAGCGAATCAAAGACCTGAACAACCAAATCACTTCTCAGCTTAAAGGCTTTGATGCCTTTGAGAGCAAAGTCCCGATCAATGAGAAGAACTTAGCCCGAGAAGTGATTAAGAATCATATGGAAGAACTCGCGATAGACTACGCCGCCCTGGAGGCCGCGCGCTTTGATTCGGAGTCGCTGATATCAGAGACCGAATCTAGTTGCCGAGAGCGCCTGAGAGCCGCAGGCCTTTCCGAGTCCGGTCTCGAATTCGGAGTCTCTTTGCATAAAATGGTTATTCGCCAGATCGTAGCTTTGGTTTCGGCGTTGCCTCCGTTTCAAAATGAACTCGCCGTCCGTACGTATCTTGCTACAGATCAAACTCCTGGGCGCTTAGAACAGAGCTTGCAGCAGATTATTGTTCCTAATGCTCGTGAGGGCACGCGCCAAGAGGTTTCGACCTTTGAAGCAGAGTATCGGTCTTCCATTCTTCGCTCGCACGGCCGGATACATCAATTTGGCTTAGACGAAGTTCCGCTTGCACTTCGGTGGCAACCACTCGACGTCACCTACATCAGTCTCTCCTCTGGTCGCACGATCAAGGCGCGAGAGCTGCAAGAACTGGCACACTCGGCAGATACGATTCGGAGGTTCGAAGCTGGTCATGCGGGGTCGAGCCGCCCATCGGTCGAACGTGCTATTGCTGCGAGCCTCTCGGGACGAAGTGCCGGAAAGGGGCTGCGGCTGCTGATATCGGGCACTGCTGGATCTGGTAAGACGACGGTTGTGAAGTGGCTTGCAGTACGCTGCGCCATAGAAGCGCGCAATGACGACCTATTTGCGTGGGACCGCGCCATGCCATTCCTTGTCAACTTGGCTTCCGTGATTCCGCCTGGAAGCCAGCAAATGCCCGGAGAGGACGCTTTCTTCCAGTCGTTGGCTAGTTCGGTGTTGCGTCCCGGGCGGTGGCTGGAAAGCCAACTTGAAGGCGGAAAAGCCGTTCTCTTCTTCGATGGATTAGATGAGCTGTCGCATGAGCGCCAAACTGTTGGAAAAGAATGGATAAATGAGATTTCAACTCGTTATCCAAATTGCGATATAGTCGTCAGTTCCCGCCCAGAGGCAATAGATGCACAGTTCTTTAGCAGTAATGGATTTTCTCTGATCGAAATCCAACCGTTGACTCCCGCGCAGGCGCGTAGCTGTATTCATCAGTGGTTCAACGCTCAGTGTGATACCGCCTCAACGGCTATAGCAGAGCTGTATCGTGAGCGCCAACGCAATCTTGAGCGAGACATCTCGAACGATATCAACGTACGCGATCTTGCTGGTACACCATTGTTGGTTGCCATGCTTTGCGCATACTATGCATTTGGCTATACTTCGGGTCCTGTTGATCGAGTCAAGCTTATAACTGGAGTAATTACAGCTCTGGTACACAGCAGGGATAGAGCTCGCGGTGCGATACCCCTGGAAATGCTACCTTTCACACTTGAAAGAAAACTACAACGGCTGGGAGAGATTGCTGTTTTTTTGTTCAAGTCTGGTGCGCGAACGGTCGTATACAGAGCGGACGCTCAGCGATCAGAAGTCGAAATAGGGGACGAGGTTCTTCGCCTTTTATCTCCTGGACCGAACCTCGACCCGTCCTCGACAACACGCTACCTGCTAGACCGATCTGTGGTTTTCTCTGCGCTCGGACCTCAAGATGCCCGATTCGTTCACGCCTTGTTTTTGGAGTACTTGGCGGGCTACCAACTTGCACAAACGGATGGGGGCTCTGACCTTGTCGCTCTCGAAGGACTGCCAGGCTGGTACTCGGTCGCGTCCTTCTTCGCAGCAAGCGCTTCCGGTCAGCAAGCTATAGAGTTTATTCGGACAATGGTGTCGGTTCAGCGGAAGAGATCTGCGCGTGATTCAGACTTCAGGCGGATGTCGTATTGTCTAGCAGAGTGTCTAGGTGCAGCGCGTTCGTACGATGAACGACTGTTCCAAGAAGTCAGCGAGCTCCTTCAGGCTAGCCTGCCACCGCAGAGTGCGGAAGAAGTCGCTCTACTCGCTAGCGTGGGACCTCCGGCGATTGCAATGCTGCCGGACCCTCGAACTCTTGAAGATGCAATCGCATACGTCGCGGTAGCTCGCAGGGTTCGCGGTGAGGCCGCAATGCAAATGTTGGAGACTTTTTCTCGAGGTGAGTTTGCAAAACCACTAACTCCCTTTCTGCTGGACGCGTGGACGGCTTTCGATGCCTCCGAGTATGCGAGTCGTGTATTAAGTGGACTAGCATTGCAGGGCGTCCAAGTCAGTCTTGAAACAATGAATTGTGCTCGAGCCTTTGGCTTACTCAAGGATGTCACTCATCTGAGACTTGGGTTTTGCGAAGGTCTTAAGGATCTTTCATTTCTCCCGCCAACACCGAGCCTGCTTTACCTCGACTTGGCAATGTCACGTCACTTATCGAGCCTCGAGGGGATACAAAACTGTCCCAGCATCCGAAAATTGCGCCTTCCAGCGTCAGCTCAGATCTCAGAACTGCAGCCCGTCTCCCCCTTGAGTAACTTGCGCGAGCTCTTTATGGACAACGCATCCTCGGTAGATTCGCTGAGCCCACTAGCCAATCTTCCGTCATTGCGATCCATCGTTGTGAGGTGGTTGAGTGGGGAGCTTCTTCGTGACCTGACAAGCGGTTTCGAGGATCTACGGCATCTTGTTTGTGAAGGCAGCAATATTTCATTGTCATTTTTGCGTGGTTTGCCGAATCTTGAGAGCCTCCGTGTTACGAGTGCACTGTCTGGTGCTGTCAAAGAAACGGAGGTAATCGAGAATCTGACGGCTCTACGAAGACTTGAGATTTCTGCCGGCCCAGCGACTGGCACTATTGTTCTACCAGATGGAAGTGAACTGCGACACCTGATCATTTCCGGCCCGCTGAATCTAGACCGTAAGAGTTTGAATCGACAAAAATCGCTGAGATACTGCAGTTTTCGCGGCCCAATTTCTCTACACGATTCAGATTCTTCAAACGCATGGCATCGTGTTGAAATGAATGACCTCCTTCATTTCAAGGAGAACGCTCTTCTCGCGACTCTTGAAATCTTAGATAATCCCGGACTGTATTCTGCGGAGGGAATTGATCGTTTGTCCGGCATAAGGAAGCTTTCTCTAGCCAGCACGGCCATCACCAAGGTCTACGGAAGCAAGTGGAGCATAGAGAGCTGCAAGAATTTGGAGCAGGTGAATTTAGACGGCTGTGCTGACCTCTCTGATCTGGATCCGCTCGCCAGGGTACCAAGGCTGGCGACTGTGAGTCTGCATGGCAGCGCTTCGCCGGAGGCGGTGGAAGCCCTGATTCACGCGCGTCCTGAACTTAGAGTTTCGTACGACCCTTGGATGTGGCATCAGGAGACCGGCTAGATAACGTTTCATAAGCTTGTAGGAGGCAGGAGGAGCCGTAGAGGGCCTTTAGCATTGGCGCCCATGCACATGAGAAGGCTATGTAGATTGAAGAGTAGGGTGGACTCCTGCGCTTCCGGTCACCGCAATATCTGCTGCTTTTCATGATGGCTGGTCCTTCATTCAGCGTTAATTAGCGACATATGCAGCGTCAGTGTCGCCACAAGGGAAACCCGGCGCAGTAATACGTCTGATACTTTCTTGGGAGCTGTCGGTCCAAGAAAGGAAAGAGCTAGTCTCCTGGGCCGGTTTTCAGCGATTGGTAGCGCATGTCATATTTTTGTGAGGCTTGCTTATACCGCCGCGAATATTTCTTGTCCGAGGGTCTCAGTCTGATCCGAAAATGTTGCGGCCACGGTCGCGCAGGTGACTATCTGGTCGCTCCGGGCTCTCGAGGTTGATCTTCGTTGGCCTCGTCCCAATATTCGCGAACTACCCTCTCATACTCGTTGATTCCCTTCCGGATGGCTTCGTAGTGCTCAGGCCGAACGCTCGCTGGATCTCGGAGTGGATCAAGGTCGATGAGACGCGACAACCAAGACTTTGTCATCTCAAAGCGAAGATGGCTTGGCATGACGAATTGATCAAGGCCGCTGTTCTGAGATAGGAGCGAAGCCAGGAATTGGGTCTCCTCCTGTAGTTGGTACTCCTTGATCAGGGAGACGGTTTCCTGAACCCTTAATTCGAGCATGTACCGTTCGCGTCCTGTCAGCTGAGCCGTATCGGTTGCGAGGCCGTATCGCATTGACTGAATTTGTACGACTAGCCCCAGTAGGCTCCGCAAGGCGGCGACGTCCCCACGCCTCTGCTCCTCCCGTCGAAATTCCTCACGGTCCTTCTTTCGCTCACCCACAAGGACTTTTCGTTCGATCCGCCAAAGAAGCGCAGCAAGAATGAAGGCGACCAAACTGCCGACGAAGCTGCCGGCGAGTCCAGACCAGAAGGCTTGATGTGCCGGCCCCAGACTGTTTAGGAGTACGAACACAGCAAGGATGACCCCGAGGCTTATGGCAACGCTAAGCCCCAGAAGGGCTATCAGTTGTGACGGCGTTTCGAAGTCGTCATCTCGGTTCTCCGGTTTTCTCACCCCGATAGTTTCTCATTTCGGTGCCTATAGTCCGCCATTCGGCATGCTGATGCGACGGATACGTGGTTCAGCGTCGTGATGATATGGAATTGCGGTGTGCAGGGTGCGCCACGCCGGTGGGCAGACACGCCAGATGGAGGGCTCGACACGCGAGCGGCAGAGCGCTCCCTGGTAGGCCTCAAGCGCGTGGTCAACGCGATACTCCGAGGATTGGGCGGACTGCTGCACGGGTGGGTGACATTCGTTGTGCCTAATACAAGGGGCTGGGCGAGGTTGTCCGATCGCATCTAATCATGAGCCCGATGTGGAGTTGGCCCCAGATCGTGAGCGATTTCGGAGGCCACTTCACGGCCCTGTACGGGTAAAAGAAGGAGGCCGAAGTTGAGGCCGGAAGTCGTTCGGAACCACAGGCGAGAAAGCCGCGGAACTCCCGGCCGCTAAGCGGCGGATAAGGACGGTAGAGCGGGAAGTCCCCTTCTTTGGGATATTGAGGAGCCGCTGGTCGATGCCAGCCTTTGTGGACGGCCGCCCACGCGAAATCGCGGCAGCGCATGGGCTGAAATGGGGCTCGAGCAAAGCCGGCCTCTTGCGGAGGGTCCTCGCATTTATGTTTTCGACGGAGCCAAGGGAAGTGTGGACAATGTCCGCACTTTCCTCCTCGGACTGCCTCGTGCAGCCGCCGGACTGGCCCGGATTCCGCATGTTTCCGCCACTTCCCAGTGATTCCAAGGCCTGGAATCCCGTTCGAGTCCCACCTCGGGCACGGCATACCCCCTCGTCAGAGGGGGTTTTTGCTTTAACGTGTGTACATTCTGCTTGGTCAGGTCCCTATGACACTGGCCGCGGGGTGTGCCTGGCGCCGCGGGTCGCCTATTTGGTTGTGGGGGAGCGGGTTCAGGGTGGTGGCAGGTGGACCCTCCGCTGGCTCTGTACTGGGGTCATTCGAGTTCCTTCTTTCGGTTCTGCCCGGTTGGTCTGGAGTGGCCTACACCTGTTCATGGGCTAGGGGATTAGGTACGACATGACTTCCACAGATTTCCGTCTCGTCGGTTTCAGTCATGAGATTTCCGGCATGTCACGGCGCCGAATACTTGCTTTGTCGGGCCCAAGGGGGCGTGCACATTGTGCACACTTAGGTCTGTTTTGTTTCTGTCCACGGTCTGCTCTCTTTCTTGGCTTCATGTGTTCATTTCGCCCGCCGGATTCGGCGACATGACGAGGCAAAAACCCATGGTGCTGTACCGGCGCTTCGTCTCGCCCTTGGAGAGCAGCTGCATTCCAGCGACAAGGGTGACTGGGCTGTGCTGTCCCGAGTCCGTCGGGCTGTCAGGTTTGGGTGTGGTTCAACGTGACGGGGTTGGCATCTTTCGCATAGGGATCACGACGGGCCCCTTGGCTTAATCCCATCAGGGTAGGGGGCTCGGCGCTATGTCGGGCCCAACCGAAAGGCTAGTCACGCCATTACGCAATAGCTGCCGCTTGAGAATCCATCGTTCCCACCAGGTCCCGGGCGCCTCTCATGTCACAATGCGTCGACCCAGCGGCGGTCACGGGCCAGAGATGTCAGTGTGAGCGCTTCCTGAGGCACCCGAATGCCAGACCGCAGCAGGCCCGCGGCGTCCAGCATCAATTTTGCGTCCTCAAGCCATCCGACCAAGGCGCCAGTCTGCTCAGCGGTGAGGGGTGGCTGGCCGCCTTGGCGTATGCCACTGCCCAGCAGGGCGCGATACAGATCGAGCGCCGGGGTAACGGGCGGCAGCCTCTCTCGTGCCGCGGTTTCTGCGGTGTTGCGGGGGATGCGCAATCCGGTAGCATCTAGATCGCCAAAGTACCGCACACGCTCCAGGCCGGGCAGGTCGCCGACCGTCCGCACGGAAGCCTCGAACGCGCCTCCGGCGCCCCATGCAACGTGGCCGACGGGCCCCGGATTTGTGGCCAGAACAGTGCGAATGCTGTGGAAGGTGTTGTCGTTCTCGACCACCAGCAGTACGGGCCCGTCTCCGATTCGAACGACGGGCAGGGGTGGGTGGGTGCGGAATGTTCGTAGCAGAGTGAGGCTGAGCCGTTCCGGCGCGAACACATTCGTGGTCAGGAGGCCATCGAGCGCCTTCTCGTGCCCGAGAACCTCCAGCGATCGCTCGCGCAGCGGTAGAACGTCGGCTTCGCGGCCGTGGTCTCGGAGCCAGTTGTTGACCAAGCGGAGCTGCGCGACCTGCCCCAAGGACAGGCGGGTGCGCAGCACCCAAGCAAGTTCAGGGCGCCAAGCGACGGTGCGGGCGAGTGCAGCCGCGGACTCAGAGGGCGCCGGCGTCGCCAGCGTGAGCCTGGACGGCAGGTGTGGCCAGGCGTGGATGTCCTGCTTCTTCGATGGAGTCACCAGCCCGGCTGCCGCGAGCTGCTCGATGGCTTGCGCGAGCCCAGCCCGCCGGTCGGGCCGTCCGGCGGAAGCGGGGTCGGCCGTGGCCCACAAGGTCCACAGGTCCGTCAAGGTTACTGTCCGCCCAGTGACACGCTCAAGCAGGGTCCCCAGCCGCACGGCGCGCGGGCTCAGTTGCACTGCAGTGCCGTCTCCCGGCTGGCCGGGTTGACGACTGTCCCTAGCGGTCACGGCATCGCCATCGGCTCATCGGCGTCGCGCACTTCGTAGGCAGGAGTGGCCGGGCGGAGGTGGACACGGGTCGCGGTGACGGTGCCTGGCGCGGACGGACCGCCGTTCTGGTCCCCATTGGCGGCAAGTTCGCCTTCGGAGTATGGGGCTGGCAGCTTGCGGCGCATGACCTCGGCGACCCGAATGTGCTTCAGCCCGGCGCGCAGGTCGGCGTCGTTGCGCAGGCGCACCCACAGCGGGAACGCGGCGAGCACCCGGTCATCGGAGATGCCTGTCGTGTAGATCAGTTGGACACCCAGAGAGCGGGCGACGGACTGTTGCAGGTCGATCAGGTAGGAGGCGTTCGCGCGCCCGATCGGGTTGTCGAGGAAGAGAACGCCGGAGTGCTTGGACCGCATCTGGCCGTGTTCGTTCGCGGCGAGAGCAGCCAGAGTGCAGTACAAGACGATGGCTGCCGTCAGCTCCTGCCCGCCTGAGAACACATCGTTCATCTCCTCGATACTGACCCGTTCGTCGCGTAGCACGGAGTCTGGCTTGAGGACGTCTACGGTGAACCCCGTTGGAACTGAGGCGTTGAGGGCGTTAAGCAACAGCGCCATCCCGTCGCGGCGCATACTGCGGGACTGTGTGCCGACAGCACGGGAAGCGTACTCACTGGCGACCCGGTCGACAACCTCTCCGACGCGCACGCTAATCGCGGTGCGGTCCGGCTCGCTGAACGAGATCCGCAGGAATGGGCGTCCGCCCCATTCAGCGAGGTCTTCAGGTAACCGGGACAGTTTGGTGGCCCGGCGTAGGGTCTTGAGGGCCTGGTCGACCAGCGCGCTGAGCCGGTCGACGATGGTCTTGCGGTGCCTGTTGGCGTTCTCCAGGTCGCTGGTCAGGGTCGCCAGTCGAGCCTGGAGGGAGATGGACCACTCGGCAGCACGTACCGGGAGCGTGTTCCGGTTCGACTCCAGTATGCTGCGCCGCGCCTGGGTGGCCAGCGACTCATACCGGGCCAGGCTGGCGTACGCGACCAGCTCCTGGGCTGCGTCCGCGAGCTCGTTACGGCAGCTCTCGAGCCGGTACTTGGTGTCACGCAGTCTGTCGACCGCGACGGATGCAGCCTGCTGGGCAGCGGCCTCGTCGGCGGCGTACGCCGTCGCAGCAACGCCTGCTGGGACGCCCTCAGGGACTCCTCCCAGGAGGGTGACCAGTGGCAGCAGCGCCTCGTTGATGCCGCGGGCGGCGTCGTCAGCTGCCCGGCGCTGCTGCTCGAGCTTGCTGACGATGCCGGTCGCCTCGTCGAGGCGCTGCTGAGCCTGCCGGGACTCCTGCTGCGCTTCGACCTGGAGCTCACGGCCATGCCTGGGGTTGGTGGGCTGCCATTGTTCGCCAAGGCTGGTCCACGATCGCCGGCCAGGCTCGGTCGGAGAAGCATCCAGAACCGCCTGTTCCAGCTGCCCGGCGGCCCGCAACGTCGAGACGGTTCGGCGTGCGTTGTCGGCGCCGATGCTCCACGATGCACGGTCGGCACCCGCTGGTGTCGCGCGGAGCCGTTCGGCCTCGACGACGTGCCCGGCGTCGCGCAGGGCAAGCGCAGAGCGCTTTGACTGGACCTTCTCGGCGGCCTCCTCGGCGCGGCGGCGCAGGTCGGCGTCGACGGCTGCGGCCTGGTAGGTCTGCTGGGCTGCGGTTGCTGCCGCCCGCAGGTCGGCCAGGGACGTCGTCGGAACTTCCTGCGCTGGCTGCCCGCTTGTTGAGGGCACTTCGTCACGGGCGGCCCGGTGGCGTCGAGCCTGCCCACGTGCCTGCTCGGCCAGACGGGCGTGTTCCTCCTGTGTCTGCTGGGCACGTTCACGGCGGTCGAGTGCGTCGCTGGCGGCTGCCTTTTGCCGGTGGACCTCTGCCTCGTGCTCTGGTAGGAGCTGCTGCACCTGGGCGGCGGACTCGACGAGGTAGGCGAGGCCCTCCAGCTTCGCAGTGCGTTCTGAGGCGCGCCGCTCTTGGCCCGCTATCTGCTCGACGTCGGAATCCGCCCGCTCGTGTTCGGCAGTGGCCGTCTCCAGGTCTACCTCGGCAGCGTCGAGACGCTCCTGCGCAGCGCTTGCGCGAGCGGCGGCGTCGGCTGCAGTCTCGCGGAGCTTGGCAAGGTGTCCCGGAGGGTTCGAATTCCGCCATCGGTCGAGGTCGCTGCATGCGGTGGTTACTTTGCCCAGCTGCTCGGCGCCGAACTGGAGCTGCTCGCCTCGGCGGGTCATCTGCTCGCGCAGTTCCTCGCGCCGCTGGGCGGCGGACTCCTCGTCGAACAATGCCGGGGTCGGGTCTACCACGAACACGTCCGAGCACTCGTCTCCGTCCCGCACGGCGGGTGCGTCGACCTCTGAGATGCTGGCGTTGATGCTGAGCAGATCGGCGCCGGACCCGACCGCGACTGCCGCTGCCGGAAGCAGCCGCGCCTCGGTCAGGGCCTGACGGGCTGCGGGCATCTGGTCGCGGTCGATGACCACCACCCCGTCAGCCAGGGCGGGGTGTGCGGCGATCAGCTCAATGCGCTGTGCGGCCGGAACGGCCTCGTGCAGATAGCGCCAGCCGGCGTGCGCGACGACACTGGCGGCGTCCAGGACCTCCAATGCCCGTTCGACTTCTTCGCGCGGAGGGAGCAGTCCGCCCGTGCCGAGCGCCTCGACAACCCGTGCATCCTCGCGTTGGGCTGTCCGCAACTCATCGAGGTGCTCGGTGTGGTCCACTATGTCGCGGGCGAGCTGGGCAAGGAGTCGGTCGCATGACTCCTCAAGCTCATCGACGCTCAACGCGGCACCGGACTCAGGTCTGTTGTCCTTGGTGGGGGCGGCCTCTGCTCCGGCGGCCTCTGCGAGCACGGTGAGATGGCCCAGTCGCGTAGCCTCGTCCTCGACTGCGCGCAGGTCACGGGAGGTGCTGTCGGCGGCGGCGGTTCTGGTCCGGAGCTCCTTCTCGGCTTCCTTGACCGCGCCCGTGGCTCGTTTCACCCTCGTTTCCGCGGCGGCGGCCTTGTGCTTGGCCTCGGTGAGGCGCGTGACGATGGTGGCGTGGACGCTTTGGGCGGTCTCCACGACGTTGGGCACCTGCCCGGGCGTGGTCCCGGCTGGCACCAGCCCGGCAGCGGCCTCGGCGGTGAGCCTATCAGTCGCCGCCCCGACCGTCTGGACGGCCGCCCGGTGCCGCTCACTGGCGGCGGCGGCGGCCCCCAGCGCATGGCTGCGGGCAGCATCGGCGTCGGCCGCTGCCTGCTTGGCGGCGGCAACTTGGGCGTCGTGGTCGGAGGCCTCCCGGTCACTGGCATCGGCCTCGGCCACGTACTTCGCAAGCAGCCGGCCAGCGGCTTCGTCGCGTCGTTCCAGCGCGGGCGCGGCGTCATCGTCGGCGGCCGCGACCTGCTTGGCCAGATCGTCGGCGGTCGCGATGGCTTGGTCACGTTCCTCAATGGCGGCGATGGTCTGCCACCCGTGCAGCTCCAGGTCGGCGGCAATGAGCTGCTCCTTGGTGTCTGTCGCCTGCGTCTCGGCTTCGTCAAGCTCGAGCTGGAGCGTCTGGCGGCGGACCTCGTTGAGGAGCGCGCGGGCGGCGTCACGCTCGGTAGACCGGGTGACGACGGCCGTCTGTGCGGCTGCGTATTCTGCGGACAGCTGGGACACGTTCTCCCGCTCGAACCGCAGGCGCAGGTCGAGCTCAACGGCCAGGGTTTCGGCACCACGGAGTGCGGCTGCGGCGTCGTGTGCGGCCTCCTGGTGGGCGATGTACGCGACTGAGAGCGGGTCGAGGCAAGCGATGACCCCCTCGAGGAAGTCGCGCTCTAGCAGCATCTGCTCGCGGTCGGCGAGGTTCGCTGCCCACTGGCTGAACGTCTCGGCGACCGAGGAGGCGTCCTTGGGATCGGTGACGGTCGTCAGCAGCCAGTCGACAAACTCCCTGGAGGAGGCGTACTTGAACGCCTTGGCGGCTTCGCCCTCGTCGACGTTCATCCGGCGCTGGATGTCGAATAAGTCCGGCTCGATACCGCGCTCGCGCAGGTGTGCGCGCCACCGACCTTGGTCGTCGCCGAGCCAATTTAGCTCGGTGGTCGCCTCGAGCCGGTCTACTTCCTGCACGGCCTCGCGGAACCCTTCGAGCCGTCGTCGGTGCCCGTCGTGAGCGACCGGAAGCCTCTCGAGGTCTAGTGATTGGCTGGGCCGGAAGGAGTACCAGGCCTCGGCAACCGGGTACTTGTCACCGCTGCGAGTTCGCCGCTGGTATACCTTGGCGGTCACGAGCCGTTCCCCGGTGGTCACGTGCATCCATTCCAGCGCTACATGGCCGGTGTCGCCGTCGAGGACGAACTTGTCGAGCGAGGCGCCGCCGACGGTGTTGCGGCGCCCGGGCAACACCACGCTGAACAGCAGCTTGAGCAGGACCGACTTGCCGCCGCCGTTCTCCAGCAGCAGCAGCGAGAAAGGCGAAGGCCGCCGCGTGAGGGTGTCGAACAGGCTCCGCGGAGGGACTTGCTCCCCGAGGTCGGACAGGTCAATGGTGACATCGGAGTAGCGGGCACCGCGGGGGCCAATGCTAACTAGGCGAGCTCGGTTCAATTCGTACATGGTGGCGTTCAGCTCCCGGAGCGGATGTTGCGGATCGTCGCGATGGATGTGGCAGTACATGTGGTGGTCACAGCCGGCTCACCGTCTGGTCGGTCCACTCGACGTGCGTAAGCGTTCCGGTGCCGTCGGTGATCTCGGTGATGCCGAGGGAGAGTAGCTCGGCGAACATGCGGCTGCCAGCCTCGGCAACCTGGATGCGGTACCGGCTGGTGGTGGCGTAGGTGCCGCCGTCCTCTTCGCTGCGCTTGACAAGCATGCCTTGGTCGGCCAGGAAGGTGAGAGCTTTGCCAACTATGCCGATGGTCGAGGACGCCACCCGGCGTCCGTCGCCGGAGCCGGGTGTCGCGGCACGGCGCTGGTAAACCCGCCAAGCTGTTTCCAGATCGGGCGTATCCGCTGACGGATCGACGTCGTCGCTGGCTTCGGCGGCGGCCTCACTGAGTCGGCGGCAGGCTTCACGGACAAACGCCTCGACGCCGTTGACGGTGACGCGGCCCACGTAGGCAGGGTTGGAAAGGTCCGCGGGACGAGGGTAGGCCAGGGTGGCGGCGCCGAGATGCGCGAGTGCGTGCAGGACGCGTTCTGCGGCCTTGCCTTCCCCACCGGCGCGGCGGGCGTAGTCAGTCATCCGGACTGCGAAGACGCTTTCCTCGCTGCTGGCGACGACGAGACCGTGCCGGTCGTCCGCGTCTAGGATGACGAGATCCAGCCCCAGGCAAATGGCTTTGACGAGTTCGGCGAACCCGTCGTCATGGCGGAACCGGCGGACGAGTTCGGCGTAGGTTTCGTCGCGCGCTGGGCGCAGCTTGGGGCGCAACGCAAACGCCACCAAACGGGAGGCATCGGCGACGGCCCCGACGGAGCTGGCAGTGGTCTGGCCGGTTGAGCTCATGGTACGTCCTCCTGGATCATGTTGCTGTTCATGTTCCGCTCTGGTTTTTCGGTCGCGGGGCCGGCATCATTGGTCTCGGTCCCATCGCTGGCCCAATGGCAGCCGTCGGCGGGTTCGAGGACGCTAGGTTGAGTGTCGCCAGACCGGGTCTGGAGGACCTCGGCGCGGGCGACCAGGAGATCGGCGCCGGCGAACGCCGGGTCCTGGAGCACGGTCCCGTCATCAAGAGCCATTAGTACCGTTGCGTCGTGGTGGCGGCGTGCGACACCGATTTCCTGCGCAGCCAGGGCAAGGACTCGGACCACGACCAGCAGTGGCAGGTCTTCGGCGTCGGGGTCCTCGGACTGACGTGCGCGTGCGTCGGCCAGCAGCCCGGACAGGCGCTGTGGCGCAGCGGGGTCGAGATCCAGGAGGGACGCGAGGTGTTCGTAGCTGGCGCCTGGGAACCGCGGCGGTTCCTCGTCGAACTCGATTTCGGGATCCTCGATGAGGCCGCCGAGGGGGTCGCGTTCGGCCGGCGGCGTGATGAGTCCTTCGAAAAGGTCGACCAGGCGCAACGCGTGGGGGACGACGAGGCCTGCGGCAGGGCTGAAGAAGCGCAGCAGGGGCACGTCCGCTTCAGCGACGGGACGGGTTAGCACCGGCTGGAGCAGCTGGGCGTGCAGGTCAAGGGCGGCCCGGGGCGGTCCGGGGGCGAAGGTCTGGCGGTCCTGTTCGGCACGGAACCGGCGGCCGGCTGTCTGGAGGCCCGCCTGGAGCTGGTCGTGGCGTCGCAGGCAGTCACGTACGAGCTCGACCAGACGGGCTGCTTGCGCCTTGCGGGCGGCGGTGTCGGCGGTGTCGCGGACTTCGGTGAGGTTGACCAGAATGGCGTTCTCAGCCCTATAGCGGTCTTCGATGTGGGCAAGGGCTTCGTCGATAAACGCCGGCATGGCCTGGGCCCAGTCGACGTTACGGACATCACGGCTGGTGGCCTCGAGCCGTTGCCGGAGCATCTCGCCGTACTGGATGGTGCGGTAGCGGGCGTTTTGCGCCGCGGCTTGTGCTTCGCTGAGCCGGCCACGCTTGATGAGGATATCCAGGCGGACGTCAGCAGCGATATGCGCGGCTTCGAGGTCAACCTCGAGCGCGCCGACGAGGACATTCACAGCTTCGTTCGAGGCGCGCAGGTAGAGGTCCCCGTCGGGGCCGCGCGTCTCCTCAAGCAGCTTGAAGTCGAAGGTGCGCCGCTCGTACCCGCCTGGCCCGGTCATGCCATATACGGTGCGGAACCCGCGGTCAGTAGATCCGACGTTGAGGAGGTTCTCCAGCACCCAGCTCGCAACACGCTGATGTTCCGCGAGTGCGCGGTCTGGAGCTTGTGCGGCGACACCGGCGGCCAGATCTTTCAGCACGGACACGGGGCGGGCACCGGTGTCGAAGTCCATCGCGATGGTGACCAGGTCGATGGCGTGCAGCGCGAGCTCGGCCATCTGGTACACGGTGTAGTCGGCCGACTGCACTTGGGCCTTGCGGGCGTCAAGATCATGCAGCGGTGCCGTCGTCGCAAGCGCTTTCACCCGTTGGGCGAAGCCGGCCGAAGTCAAAACCCTATCCGAGATAAGGTCTCGCGCGGCATCGTCAAGCGGGCGGCCCGGCTCGAATTCGACTTCCATACAGGTAGGGTAACGGCGAGCGGTGACATTATGGGCGAGTCACGGGGCCCGCTAGTTCTGACGCGGAAGGTGAGCGATAACGGAAGGTCAGCATACGGGTGATGACCCGCTTGTCCCGGCCCAAGTGGTGCGGCTCTCCCGGGTGAACCTTCGGGCCAATAGCGGACCCTCCTTCAGAAGGAGGACGATGGGCTGACCAAAGATGTAGTCCCTTTATACCGGCTGAAAGTGCGAGTTGTGCCTTCGGAGATGGCTCTTTGAATGACTTGCAATGCATATGCCTTCCAAGTCATAATCGTCTATGGAACTTTTCTGGCCGGACAGCTTTGACGAGCAGCTGGACCGACTCGAAGAGGAGGCCGAAAGTGGTGATGAGAGGGCTAAGGCTGTATTCGAATATGTAGCCGCAGAGATGGACTATCTGCGGCGCCTGAGCGCACCGCCCGCCGAAGAGACTCCGACACTCAAAACGGTGCGTCAGGCGAAGAGGTACCAAATTTGGCGGGTTTCTCACCCGTACCATCACGGGATCGCCGTCCGATTGATCGTCTGGTTTCCACCCGATGAGAACACAGCGGTGGTGGCCCTGTTTTCAGGTGATAAAGCCAACATGGGCGATGTCTTCTACGACAGTGTGGGAAGCAGAGCTGACCAAATAATCGATCAATGGATCAGAGACGGGGAGGTTGATGAAAATGGTGAGGAAGACATTTAGGAAGGGCGATGACCGGCTCGGACGTATCCTGGCAAAGCCGGGTATGGCAGAACGCGTAGCCGAAATTCGGGAAGCTTCCGCACGCGAGGACCGTATTTACGCCCTAAACCTAGCCACAATTCGCAAGGCCGCAGAACTGACACAGGATGACTTGGCCCAGAGGCTTGGAATAGATCAGAGTGTTGTTTCGAAGACAGAGCGCCGCGAAGACATGCTTCTGTCAACGCTTATGGACTATCTGTCAGCCGCGGGCGTAGAAGACGCAAAGATGGTGGTGCACGTTAACGGCCGCGAAATTGAACTGGACCTCCGCAGTCTGCAGCATCAAGTGCAGGGCTGAGAACGTTTGCGGAAGGAACCTGGCATCGCCATCCAGAGGGGCTCCGCATAGTCGAGCTTGCTTCCGGTGATATGGGCACTGCTGACGCGGCTGGGGGAGTGCGGCCGGTCTCAAGAGTCATGTGAATGGGGTTAAAAGGAAGTGTGGACAATGTCCACACTTTCCACCTCGGACTGCCTCGTTCAGCCGCCGGACTGGCCCGGATTTCGGATATTTCCGCCACGTACCAGTGTTTCCAAGGCCAGGAATCCCGTTCGAGTCCCACCTCTGGCATGGCAAACCCCCTCGTCAGAGGGGGTTTTGCTTTAACGTGTGTGACATTCTGGTGGATCAGGTCCCTCTGACAGGGGCCGCAGGGTGTGCCTGACCAAAGGATGCGCGGACATTGTCCACATTTAGATCTTCTTCTTGACGGGGCAGGTATGTTTCGGATTTCTTACTCACACAGCTTCATTGCAAGCTCGCACTTTCGTCGTCGTTGCGCGGTCGCAATGGCCGAGGTTCGCCGCCTGGTGCGCGCCATGCCAGCCATCCTCCCAAGAGGTGAACTCCCCGGGTAGTGTTTGCCCTAGCCGACAAAGGGGTCACCATGAGCTACAAATATCGAACTGTCCGGGTCCGCGGTACCGAGCTCGTTGGAACAATTGCCAGGAAGCACGGGGCTGCGGCTGAGATCTACGAAACATCCAAGGACCTGAGCACATCCGTTGTTCCGGTGTTCTTCGAGGCAACGGGTGAGATCCGTTTCTTCGACAGGTCAGCGCTGGAGGACGTGGTGACGCCAGTCAGTTGACCGCCAAGGCAGCACACAATAACGCGGCCACGGCGGTCTGCCCGGGGCTGCGGGTCCTCAGGTTATTTACTGGCCGCGCACGCACGCCCGCCATTGGACCATGAGCGCTTCCACCAGTCCGGGTTGCTCTTGCGGCAGCGCCAGCAATGACGCTTCACCTCAGAATTTTCCATGGCCGAGGAATGCGAAAGAGCCGGCCAAATCTCGAGTGCCGGCTCTTTCGTTCAGTTTCCCGTTTTATACCCGGCTACCTCCAGTGGCCCGTGTTGTCCAACCCGACGTAGTAGGAGTGACCAAGGGTCTGCACTGTGTGTACATTCTGGGTGGTCAGGTCCCCCCGACACGGGACGCGAGCCTGACGGCGCGGGTCGCCTGTTTTATGCCTGCGGTGTCTGCGGTGTGCACGTACATTTTCGAGGGGATGCAGCCGGCGTTCAGGCAGGTGCCGCCGAACGGCCCTTGCTCGATGATGACCAGGTCGTAATGCCGATCCACAGCGCCCCTGCTGGCAGTGGTGTGCGTATAGGTGGTTCTCACTCTCGGGTCTTCTCAACCCTACTGAACATGGCGACGCGCAAAGGTAGATGCCCGCCAAAATAGGTCGTCTCAGGGGCGGGGTAGCCTGCTGCACATGGACGCCTGCCCGCGACTGCCGGGCCTGATATCGTCGGCGTCCAGGCATGACGGAAGTACCTCACCCACGTCCCGGAGCCCGGGTAGGACAAATCCCCTTACCGAAACGGCAGCCAGGTGCGTTGATGTGACCGGGACAGGGTGAACATCGAGGCCGTTCACCAGTGGTTGATCCGGGCAAACGGCGCGAAGACCGCTGGCCCGGTCCTCGCCCGGAACCAGGGACACGGCCGACGGCGGGATGCTGAGCCCCAGCCCTGCGGCCTTCAGCACTGCTTCTTTGGCAACCCACTGACGCATCCTCGACGACACGTCCAACTTGCCCATGATGGCCGCCTCACGGGGAGTAAGAACGTAGTCGTCAAAGCCGTCGAAGAGCTCTGACGGGACGCGTTCAACATCTGCCCCGACGCTGGCTGAGGCCGGAGCCACTGCCGCCATCACCATGCCGTGGCTCCGGGACAGGCTCAGCGACATTCCAGGCAGGACCGTCCGCCCATGGTCTGTGCTGCTACAGCCCGGGCACTGGCGGCTGATGTCCAACCCTTGTGCCGCCTGAACGCCCAGCCCCAACTGGTGCGTCGCGAGCAGGCGAAGCAGTACATGCGAGGCTGCGTAGTCCTGGCTGTCCGCCACGTTCCGAAACCGTCGTCGGGCGTCATTTTCGGCCGGGGAGAGGAATCGCTCCAGGCCGCCGACGCCGGAACACGCCGCCTCGACGACGGCGGACGGCAGAATCAAATAGCCGACGCCGGGCGTCCCAGACTGGGCGGTCACAGCTTGCTGATGCGTCGGTACTTTGCGATCGCCAGTGGTGCGAACACAGCGATGATGGCAAGGCTGCAGGAGACGGCGTAGACGAGGGCGTTATCGGCAGGCCATCCTCCGGGCGTAGTGAAGCCGGAAGGTGCAGCGTTTCCGAACAGCTCACGTACGGCCGTCGCAACGGATGTCACGGGGTTCCATTCGGCAATGGCGCGCAGGGGACCTGGAAGGGACGCCGTCGAAACGAAAGCGCCGGACACGAACGTCACCGGGAACAGCCACACCAGACCAAGGCTCTGGGCCACTTCGACACTGCGCGCGGTGAGGGCAATCAGCGCCCCAATCCAAGAGACGGCGAACGCGAAGAGCAACAGGACGCCCAATGCCGCCAGCAACTCCAGCGCGCCGGTGTTCATCCGCCAGCCGACGGCGACACCGCACAGCAGGGTCACCGCGATGGAAATGACGCTGGTGTACAGATCCGAGGTGGTGCGTCCCAGGATCACCGCGACACGGGACATGGGCAGTGACCGAAAACGGTCAATCAACCCCAGCTGAAGGTCTTTCGCCAAATACACGGCTGTAAAGGAAGCATTGAAAGTCAGGGTTTGGGCCAGGATGCCGCCAATAAGGAAGCTGCGGTACTGGTCGCCACCCAGGGAACCGCCGAAGACGAAGCCCAAAAGCAGGACGAACATGACAGGCTGCACGACGCCGGTGACCAGCGCCCCCGGGGTGCGGAGAACGTTGAGCAGGTTGCGGTGGGCAATGACAGAGCTGTCCCGGACAGCGGCGGTAACGATGCTCATGCGGGTACCCCTTCCTTGCTGTCGCTCTTGCGGTTTTCCGAATGCGCGTTTCCTCCGGTGAGCTGGAGGAAGACGTCGTCCAGTGTGGGACGGCGCAGCGACGCTTCGGTGACAGGCAGGGACCGATCGTCCAGTTCGGCCAGGACGCGCACAAGGACGCCGTGGCCACCGCGTGCTGCCACGGAAACTCTCAAAGCGGCCTGGTCCAGCTCGGGGGTCGCCAGCCCGCCGGTGGCCCCCGCCAGCACCGAGGCGGCCGCTTGCAGGTCGGCTCCATCGCGCACAGTAATCTCCACGCGTTCGGACCCGGCGCGGTCTTTGAGCTCGGAGGCAGTGCCTTCGGCTATGACGGTGCCGTGGTTGATGACGGCAATGTGGTCCGCCAACCTGTCAGCTTCTTCAAGGTACTGGGTGGTCAGGAGGACGGTTGTTCCTGCGGACACCAAGCCGGCAACCACGTCCCAGGTATCCAGCCGACCGCGCGGATCCAAGCCGGTGGTGGGTTCGTCCAGCACCACCACCTTGGGCCGTGCCACCACGGCTCCAGCAAGGTCCAAGCGGCGTCGCATGCCGCCTGAGAAGGCCCCGGCCCGCTTGCCGGAAACGTCCGTGAGCCGGAAATCCGCCAACAATTCGTGGGCACGGGCCGTGGCATTCCTGCGGTTCATGCCGTAGAGGCGGCCCACCATGTGCAGGTTCTCAAAGGCGGTGAGCTTTTCATCCACTGCGGCGTACTGCCCGGAGAGGCCAAGGTTGCGTCGTACCAGTTCAGGCTCAGTGCGGACGGAATGTCCGGCTACCCAGGCATCCCCTGAATCCGGTGTCAGCAAGGTGGTGAGGACCTTGACAGTGGTGGTTTTGCCGGAGCCGTTGGGCCCCAACAGTCCCAGCACAGTGCCTTCCGCCGCTTTGATCGTCAGGCCGTCCAGGGCCGTGAAGGCGCCGTAGGACTTGCGGACATTTTCTACCCGGATCACTGGCTGGCAGCAAGCTCGGCAACCTTGCGGGGAGCCATGTCCAACCACGTTTGCGACACGTACTCCAGGCAGGCTTCGCGGTTGTCCGGACCGAACATGGCTACCCACCCTTTGGGTGTGGCCGCGAATGAAGGCCACAAGGAGTGTTGCTGGTATTCGTTGACCAAGACGGAGAAGGTTGCTGAAGTGTCATCAAACGGGTTCGTCACGAGGATTGACCTTTCGGGTTGTTCCGGCGTTAACAGTGCCCCGGGTTCCGGAGCGTTGTAGGTCATTCGGACTCACCCCCCAAGCTGGATGGCCAAGGCGGGCATGATTGAGGGGAGAGCTGCGTCACTTAACATCCGGGAGTGCCTGTCCGGTACCTCGACGTCGGTGATGCTCCCGGTGATGTAGGGCTCCCAGGCGTCCGCTCCCGGTGTCCCCGCAGGCACGTCCACAGTCGCGCGGAAGAGCAGCAGGTCGCCGTCGAATAGGGCTGGTTCCTGTTCTCGAATCAGCCGGGCCAGCACTGGGAAGTTCTCCACCATGGCCTCCACGGCATCGAGCGGAACAGTACCCAGCGGGTTGTGGTTCCTGCGGAGGATTTCCTGGGCCCTGCCAGCGTCAAGTCCTTCAGCGTCGGCTTCATCAAGTGCATACCCTTGCGCCTCAAGATAGGCAGCCCAAATTCCGGAGCCGTTTCCGACAATGTCGTTGTTCTTCTGGGTTCCAGGAAAAGCGTCAAGGATGGCCAGCGAAGCAACCTTTTCGCCTAGCTCCTGGAGTCGTGTGGCGAGTCGGTGAACCAGATGCCCGCCGAAGGACCAGCCCAGAAGGTGATAAGGACCCGACGGCTGCACCGATCTGATGCGGGCTATGTAGGAGTCCGCGAGTTCCGTCAGGTTCTCCGCAGTGACACTGTGGGTGGAGCCCGGTTCCATGCCTGGCATTTGAAGCCCGATCAGCGGCCGCTCAGGATCCAAGGAACCGAGCATCGAGGCAAATCCCCAGGCAATGCCCGACGCCGGATGGACGGCGAACAGGGGTGCCTTGGTGCCGCTGGTGCGCAGTGGAAGGATCTGGCGCAAGCTCTCCGCAGCTCCTTCCTCCGCACCGCGTGAGGCCTCCTGCAGCAGGCCTACCACTGTCGGTGCACGGAAGAGCGACTGGACCTGGAGCGAGGTTCCCAGCGCTGCGTTAATACGGGCAATCAACGGTTGCGCCAGGAATGAATGCCCGCCCAACTCGAAGAACGATTCATCCACCCCGGCTTTGTCCAGGGACAAAACGTCGGCGAAGATCGCGGCCACCGTTGCCTCCCGTGGGGTCCGGGGCGCCGTGCCGGACGTCCGGGGAGCGCTGGACGCTTCCGGCAGACCCGCAAAGTCCACTTTGCCGTGGTGAGTCAGGGGAATCTCGTCGATTGTCACCACAACCGCCGGCACCATGTAGTCCGGCAACAAGCTGCGCAGATGTGTGCGGACGCCTTCAGTGAAGGCCGCCACGTCATCAGGACCATCAACGGTGGTGCCCGCCTCGGGAACCACCCACGCCACCAACCGCACACTGTCCCCGGAGGGCACTGCCCGGACGACGGCGGCTTGGACGTCCACGGCTGTAGTGGCCGCCTGCTCGATCTCCCCGGGTTCCACGCGGAAGCCACGGATCTTGAGCTGATCGTCGTTGCGTCCGGAGAAGACGATGCTCCCATCCCAGTGCCGCGCCACGAGATCTCCCGTGCGGTACATGCGCCCACCATCGGCGCTGAACGGATCAGCCACAAAGCGTTCAGCCGTCAGGCCAGGCTGGCCGCGGTAGCCGTTGGCCAACTGGCAGCCCGCGATGTACAGCTCGCCGGGAACCCCTGGAAGCGCTGGCTGCAGCAGGGGGTCAAGAACGTACAGGTTGGTCCGGGACGTAGCGTCTCCCAGCACAGGAACTCTGTGGTCACTGACGCGCGCCATCACAGTATCGACCGCTGCCTCGGTGGGCCCATAGAGATTCCATGCAGTGACGTTGTCCTTGCCGGAAAGAGCGTCCCAGAGGGCGGGATCGAAGGCTTCGCCCCCCAAGGCAAGGCTGAAACCGGATGCCAGGCCGGCTCCGTCCAGCACCCGGGTGAATGCTGGTTCTGTCAGCAGTTGCCGGGCGTAACCGGGCGTTGTTTCCCAGACGCTGATCTGGCGGTCTTCAAAGTATTCGGCCAGTGCGGCAGGATCGCGCCGGACGTCGTCTCCCACCATATGGAGCCGATGCCCGGCAATCATCCAGAGGATGGGATCCCACGACGCATCAAAGCCGACTCCGGTGGTGTGAGCCACCATCTGTTGGACTCCGGTGGTGTCCGGATCGAGTCCCGCAAAGAGGGTCTCGCCATGAGATTCCAGCAGCGCTGCCAAGGCGCCATGGCTGACCTCCACACCCTTGGGCCTGCCCGTGGAACCAGAGGTAAACATCACGTAGGCGAGGTCGCGTCCTGCGGGTTGGCGCTCAAGGAGTTCCTGGACGGAGCCCAACCCGGTACCGCCTCCGGGCCCCAGGAGTTCGGGCAACAACACCAGCTGCGGAACCGCAGTACCGGGGTTCCGGGCAGCCATCATGGACAGCAGGACTGACATGCGTCCGGATTCCGGTTCAGAGCTGACCACCACAGCAGGTCCGGCATCTTCCAGGATGGCCACCACGCGGTCGTCCGGGTACTCGGTATCAATCGGGTTGTAGACGGCGCCCGCGGCAACCACGCCCAACAAAGCCTGAATGGTTCCGGCGGACCGGGGCAGGAACACCGAGACGACGTCGCCAGCGGTGATTCCCCGCTGTTCCAGTCCGGTCGCCACGCGGCCCACGGAACGGGCCAGCTCAGCGAAGGTATGCTCGCCGGCGTCGGTGACGAGCGCTACGGAGTCCGGGGCAGACTGGACGGTGGCAGCGAAGGCGGCCAAAACGCCGTCGGGCGCTTCTGCTTGATGCCCGACGGCGGAATGCCGTCCCGCTGTAAGGGTCGCCAAGGCGGCGGCTTCCTGAGGATCAAGTAACGTCAGTGCGGCGATGGGCGTGTCCGGATCGGTGGCAGCCCGCTCCACGAAACGCACCAAGCCTGTCACCAGCCGTTCAATGGTGGCTTCCTGGAACATGGCCGCGTTGTACTCCAGGGTGGCTGACAGTCCAGAGGTGGCCGGACGGAAGGTGAAGGAGAGATCGAATTTGGCCTCCCCGGAGCCGTTCTCCGGCAGCGGACTGACCCTGGCGCCCGGCAGGTCTGGAACGGAGGCGGGGGAGCTGTCGACGGTCAGCATGGTTTGGAACAGTGGATGCCGCCCCAGTTCACGTTCGGGATTCAGCACCTCCACGAGCCGTTCAAACGGCACGTCGTCACCATCGAACGCTGCCAGGACGCTGGTCCGGGCACGGTCCACCATGCTCCGCAGCGTAGGAGTCCCGGCGGCACTGATCCGCAGTGGCAGGGTGTTGACGAAGAACCCCACCAGCTCTTCCAATGCCGGGTCCGCTCGTCCGGCCGTGGGTGAACCAATGACGATGTCATCGCCGGCACCCATGCGGTGCAGGAATCCGGCCAGGACGCCGTGGAGGGTCATGAAGAGGCTCGCGTTGGAGGTGGCCGCCAACGAGCTCAGGGACTCAAGAGCGGCTGCGCTGAGCTGGAACGTGCGCTGTTTGCCGGGCTGCCGGGCCTCACGGGGACGGCGGGCATCGGCGGGCAGGGTGAGCTCCGTCGGAATGCCGGCCAGGGCCTCCTTCCAGACCCCGACCTTCCGGGCTGTGACTCCAGCAGCGCCAAGTTCCTCCTGCTGCCACGCACTGAAGTCCGCGTATTGGAGGCTGAGTGGAGCACGGCTGTTTGCCGCTCCGGTGAGTGCGGCCGAGTAGGCCTCTGAAAGGTCCCGGGCCAGCGGTGCGAGGGACGCGCCGTCGCTGGCGATGTGATGGAGAACCAGCTGGAGGACCCATTCGGGATCGTCGCTGTAACCGCGGCGCAGGAGGATGGCGCGCAGGGGGAGGTCGGTGCTGACATCGAAGCCCTTGCGTGTCTCCCCGGCCAGGATCGTGTTTTCCTCTTCTTTGGAGTTCACCGGGATGATCCGCAGTAGGCCGTGGGCTTGCCCGACCGGGTGGACCCGCTGGTGCGGGGTGCCGGCTGCCGCCGGGTAACTGGTCCTCAGGACCTCGTGCCTGGCCACCAAACAGTCGACGGCGGCGGACAGGGCTTGCTCATCTACCTCACCCTCCAGCCGGGCGCCCAAGGAAATGTTGTAGTCTGCCGAGCCTGGATCCAGCTGATTGAGGAACCACATGCGTCGCTGGGCAAAGGACAGGGCAGGGTCCTCATCAGGGACGTCAGTACGTGTGGCGATCCACTCCGAAAGGGTTCGCCCGGTCTCCGGCGCGTGGTCCGCGTGAACTGCGGGGCCGTCGTCGAGCGTTGAACCATCCGGCCGTCCGGACGACACAGCGGCCAAAAGTGCCCCCGGAGTCGGCAGGTCAAAAAGTGTCCGCAGCGGAAGGGCAGCGCCGAAGGCTTCCCGGATCTTGCCCATGATGGTGATCGCCAGAAGAGAATGGCCTCCCAGGAGGAAGAAGTCGTCGTCCATGGCTACCGTGTCCAGCCCAAGGACCTCGCCGAAAATTCCTGCCATGACATGCTCTTCCGGCGTAGACGGAGCCAGGCCTTTGCCCGCTCCGGCTGCCGCGGGTGCCGGGAGGGCCTTGCGGTCCAACTTGCCGTGCGATGTCAGGGGAAGAGCCGGGATGGACATGATCAGCGCGGGCACCATGTAGTCAGGCAGCTTTCGTGCGGCGTGCGTTCTTAGCTCTGCACTGTCCACGTCGCCCACGACGTACGCGATGATCCTCTGGGCCGGATTGCCATCGGGTACGGCCACTGCTTGTCGTACCTGAGGATGGTCGGACAGGGCTGATTCCACCTCACCCAACTCGATCCGGAACCCGCGCACCTTCACTTGGTCATCGGTCCGGGAAAGGAACTCCAGCGCGCCGCTGGCGTCGCGCCTCACCAGGTCGCCAGTACGGTACATTCGGCTTCCGTCAGCGGCGAAGGGATTCGCCACGAAACGCGAAGCCGTCTCGGCGGGTCGCTGGTCGTATCCCTGCGCCATCCCGTCGCCGGCCAGATACAGTTCGCCGGGGACACCGGTTGGAACTGGCTGCAGGTAAGGGTCCAGCACCCAGGCAGAGGTGTTGCCGGCTGGCCGGCCAATCACCGGCTTGGGGCCGGTGATGTCCGCCATGACCGAGTCAACGGTGAACTCAGTGGGGCCGTAGAAGTTCACCGCCTGAACGGAGGGATCAGCGGCCAGTCGCTCCCACAGGGCCCCGGACACGGGCTCGCCGCCGAGGGCAAGGATCAGCGGCCGGTCACGTTGGTGCTCCAGCAGTCCGTACTGCACCAATTGCGCGGCAAAAGACGGTGTGGTTTCCAAAACCCCGATGCCATGGCTGAGGCAGTACTGGGTGAGGCTTTCAGCGTCGCCGCGCTCTGCGTCGGCCACCATGTGCAGCTCGGCACCGGCGACCATCCAGAGCATCGGATCCCACGCCGCATCGAAGCCGAGCCCGGCGATGTGCGCAACGGAAACAGGGTTTCCCGTGCCTGCCGCGAAGCGAGGCGAAAACAGCGTGCGGTGGTGGTGCGCGTAGAGGTTGGCCAAAGCACCGTGCGTCACCGCCACGCCCTTGGGCCGCCCGGTGGAACCCGATGTGTACAGCACGTAGGCGAGTTCCGCGGGACCGGGCAGGCGATCCGCCAGCATGGTGTCTGCGACCGCAGTGCCGGTCTCCACGAGGCTGGCGAGAGTCACTGCCGTGACAGCTTCGACGCCGGTACTCGCCTCGTCGTGGATAATCACCACCGCTGGGGTGCTGTCCTCCAGGATCATCCGGATCCGTTCCGTGGGATAGGACAGATCGATGGGGACGTAGACCGCACCCGCCGTGAGCACGGCAAAGGCAGCGGCCACGACGTCCGCTGAACGTGGGATTGCCACCGCCACGCGGTCACCTGGACGTACGCCCTGGGCGGTGAGTCCCTTGGCGAGTGTGTCCACCCGTTCCTGGAGCTGGGCGAAGGTCCATGATGCCTTCGCAGTAACTACGGCGGTGCTTGACGGGCGCAGGGCGGCAGTCTCGGAAAGCGCGTCCAGGATGGTGGGCCACGGAACGGCGTCTTCTGTGGCAGCGCTGTGGGCCAGGACATCGGCATGATCAGCCGGGCTCTGTATCCGCAAGCGGTGCAGGCTCACGCGCGGGTCTGCGGCGAACTGCCCGGCAACCAGCGCAAAACCCTCAGCCAGCCGTTCCACCGTACTGCGGGTGAAGAGGGCAGGGTTGTAGGAGAGGGATCCTGAGATGCCGGCACTGGCTGTTTCGGCAAGATCCACAAGGAGGTCGAACTTTGCCCCGCCCGGCTCCCTCCCCAGGTCCGCGGAGGCTTCCAGACCTTCCATGGAGAGCGTGGCATCGGGGGTGTTTTGCAGCGTCAGCATCACTTGGAACAGGGGATGGCGGTGGCGCGAACGCGTCGGGTTCAGTTCCTCCACCACACGCTCAAAGGGAGCGTCCTGGTTTCCGTACGCGTGCAGGTTGGTGTACCGAACGCTTTCCACCAGCTCGGCTGCCGTCGGGTTTCCGGACGTGTTGGTCCGCAGCACCAACGTGTTGACGAAGAAGCCCACCAGATCATTCAGTTGCGTATCGGTCCGACCCGCCACCGGGGTGCCGAGCGGTACGTCCTCGCCAGCGCCCGCCTTTGTCAGCAGTGCGGCGAGCGCGGCCTGCAGCACCATGAAAAGGCTTGCATTGTGCTTCCTCGCCAGCGCGTTCAGGCCCGCCGTGGTGGCGGCGTCCAGTTCCAAGGGAATTGACGACGCCGGGAGCTCGCCTTCGCGGGTTCCGCGCGGGAAGTCGTAGGGTAGCTGGAGTTCCTCCGGGGATCCCTTGAGCTCGCGTGACCAGAATTCCAGCTGCCGCGAAATCGGGCTGGAAGGATCGTCTTCCCGTCCCAGGGCTTCGCGCTGCCACAGGGTGTAGTCGGCGTACTGGACGGGCAGGTCAGTGGCGAGCGCTGCCGCTCCGTGCAAACGTGCTGTGTAGGCCTCGGACAGGTCCCGGGCCAGCGGAGACAAGGACCAGCCGTCGGCCGCCACATGGTGCAACGTGATGGCCAGGACGTGGTGGTCGGGTGCCAGCTGGAACAAAACCGTTCGGACCGGGAGCTCTGTGGTGATGTCGAAGCCGCGCTGGGTCTCTGCTTGCAAGGCCCGTTCCAGATTGTCCGAGTCGCACTGCACGGCCAGGAGTTTCGCCGCCGATGCCACGGACGGAAGGATTTCCTGGCGCGGTTCACCGCCGGACCAAGGGAAGATGGTGCGCAATGTCTCGTGCCGGGACACGACGTCGATGAGCGCCCCTTCCAAGGCACCCACATCCAGGCGGCCCTTCAGGGTCAGGACTACCGGGATGTTGTAAGCGCCGGACTGGTGGTCCAGGCGGTTCAGGAACCAGAGCCTGCGCTGGGCGAAGGAAAGGGGGATGGCTGCCGGCCGCTCCACAGCTCGCAACGAGGGAGTAGACGTTCCGTCGGATTCCAACGCCGCAGCGAGCCCCGCGACGGTGGGCTCTTCGAAGATGGTGCGCAGGGCCGGGGCTGAACCTGTGGTGTCCCGCAGGAACGCGGCCAGTCGTGTGGCCAGCAGTGAGTGGCCTCCCAGCTCGAAGAAGTCGTCCTCAAGGCCTGCGGCTTCCACGCCCAGAATCTCGCGAAAAGCTTCGGCCACCACACGCTCGGCAGGCGTCCGAGGTTCAGTGGTTGCTTCCTCCGGTCCTGGCGTTGGCAGTGCACGGGTGTCCAGCTTGCCGTTGGCTGTCAACGGTATGGACTCGATGGTGACGACGGCTGCGGGCACCATATAGTCCGGCAAGGTCCGGCGTGCCTCCTTGCGAATGGCTGCCGAGTCCAGTGCCTCTATGGCCGCGCCGCCGTTGGTTCCATGCCCGGGGTCGGCGGCGGTGACGTAGGCGAGGAGTTGGTCGTAGCCTGCCTTGTTCTTCGCCACGGTCACCGCGGCCTGCGCCACCCCTGCGATACCCCGCAGGACTTCTTCGATCTCGGCCAGTTCAATCCGGAATCCCCGGATCTTGACCTGCTGGTCCATCCGCCCAAGGAACTGCAGGGTGCCGTCGTCCAAACGACGCACGACGTCGCCGGTACGGTACATGCGCGAGCCGTCTTCAACAAAGGGATCGGCCACGAAACTCCCGGCACTCAATCCGGGCTGGTCAAGATATCCGCGCGCGAGGTTGGGGCCCGCAACATAGAGTTCACCGATGGCATTGATCGGAACCGGGTTGAGGCCCGAGTCAAGGATGTAGTGCCGGCTGTTGGCTACCGATCCTCCGAGGGTGACATCGGTGCCGGGTTCCATCACAGCAGTCAGCGAGTCCACGGTGGTTTCGGTGGGGCCGTAGAAGTTATAGGCCACGACGCCTTCATGGGCTGCCAACTCGCGCCACGTAACTGGGTCCACGGCTTCGCCGCCCAGGGCAACCACAGAGGGGTGGGCGTCCTGGTCGAAGAGCCCACCGGCCAGCAGGGCCTTGGCAAACGACGGCGTTGTTTCGATCGAGTCGATGTGTTCTTCGGCCAGGAACAGGCTCAGGGCTTCGGGATCGCGACGCGTTTGGTTGTCCACCATATGCAACTCGTGACCGGCCAGAAGCCACAGGATTGGATCCCAGGACGCGTCAAAGGACAACCCCGCGGTGTGGGCCACGCGGAGGTGACGGCCGAGCCGCAGCGTGGCGGGGTCAAAAATCCTGTCCCGGTGTGACGTGAGCAGGTTCAGCAGCGCCAGATGTTCCACGCCGACGCCCTTGGGGCGGCCGGTGGAGCCGGACGTAAAGATCACGTAGGCAAGATCGTGCTGGCCGGCGAGGGGCGCCAACGGCGTCGCGTCGTAGTCGTCCAAAGACGCAGTGGTCACGGCGGAATCCAAAACCGCCACAGGGATGCTTGTCTCCGGCCTTCCTTGATCAATGCTCACGGTCAAAGCAGTCTCCGTGAGCAGAATGACCGGTGCCGCGTCCTCCAACATGCCTTCCACACGACCTGCCGGGTAGTCCGGGTCCAACGGAACGTAGGCGGCTCCGGCCTTAAGGATGGCCAGAATGGCAACAGGCAGCAGAACGCTGCGGTCCAACCGGACGGCGACCGTGGTCCCAGGCATGGCTCCGCGCTCGCGGAGGAAACGGGACAGTTGGTTGGAGCGCCGTTCCAGCTCTGCAAAGGTCAGGGAGCGGTCAGAAGCAACGACTGCGGTTCTTTCGGGTGCCGCTGCGGCCACCGATTGAAACTCCTCAACAACCGTGTGGCCCGGCAGGTCCACGGACTCGGCGTCTCCCTCGGCGAGCAGAGACTGTTCTTCCGCCGTCGACGTCACTGACAGGGCCGCCGTCGGATCTTCAGGGCTGGCCAGAAGCGAGCCCAGGAGTCGGACGAACCGCGTCAGGTGCTGGTCCAGGCCTTCTTGGCTGTAGAGGCCGGCATTGGCGGCGAACTGCACTGTCACTCCGCCAGACGCATTGTGTCCGAGCCCATGGACAATGACGGACAAGTCATCAATGGGGCCAGTGGACAGGATGTGCATGCTGCCGGTTGCCTCGCCGAACGCGATGTCGTCCAGCACCGGAAGGATATTTACCGATGGTCCAAGGTAATTGCCCTGCCCGCTCATGGACTCGTAGCGGGTTCGCTGGTGGATCAGGGCGCCGCGGAGTTTTCCACCCGTAGCGGTCACCATGTCCTGGACAGTGGCCCCCGGGGTGATGTGCAGCCGGATCGGGACGATATTGGACAGCATGGACGGCGTGGACTTGGCCAGCTTCCCTCGACGGGCCGTGACGGGCAGTGCGAGGGAGACATGCTGTTCGCCAGTCATCCTGTGCAGGTAAAGGGACACTGCCGTCAGAATCAACGCCGGCGCGCTGCCGGACGCTGACTGAAGGGCATCGACCGCGGACTGGGGGAGCGTCCGGGTGGAACGCAGCAGGGCGTCGGCCGTTCCCAAGGGGCGGCCGGCGAGTCCAGCCGGGGTTGGTTCGTCGTCGAGTTCGTCAATCCAGTAGGCCGCGTCGGCTGCTGCCGCGGCGGAGTCCTGGTATTCATGGTCGTCCGCAATGAGTTCATCAAGCGTCGTAAAATCGAGGGCCGCGGCCTTGGCCATGTCCTTGGCGGCGCTCAGTGCCTCGTAAACTGCAGCGACACGACGCAGTACCAGCACAGCGGAATATCCGTCCAGCAGCAGGTGGTGGACGCGCTGGTAAAAGAAGTGCCTGCTCCCGGAGATCCTGATGACCTCGGTGTGGAGTAGCCCGCCGTCCTCTACTGTGCGTGCTTGCGCCATGTCAGAGTCCATCAGCGCGCGAGCGGTTTGTTCGCGCGTGGCTTCGTCCCCGCAACCGCTCAAATCGGTGAACTGCACCGTAGCTTCCATGGCTTTTGCATACTGGAACGGGCCGTCATCGTCTTCACCGAATGCCAGGTTCAATGCCGGCGTCTCCACAACGGCGCGAGCCACGGCCGCCTCCAGCCGTGAAACATCCAGCGGGCCAGTGATCTCGATGAACTGTCCAATCTGATACATCGGGCTGCCATGCGCCAACTTTTGCGCGTACCAGATGCCTCGCTGTGCTGCAGTTAAACCCATCCGGGCCGGTGCCTGGTGCTCCGGAACGCCGGGCTGGTCAGGGGAAGCGGGGATAGGGGAGTTCATAATCCTTCTCTGCGGTGGGGAGGTGTGGGAAAGCAGCGGCAGCCCTGGGAATCAGGACTGCCGCGTCATGGTGCTCTGCTACTGGAACTGGCCAAGCTGCAGAAGGCCAAGCACTTCACCGTCGATGAGTGGTCCATTGATGAGAGGGCCGTTGATGATTCCACCGTTCAGGATGCCACCGGCAAGGAAGCCGCCGAGAATTCCGCCGTCGAGGGTACCTGCGCTGGAAGGGGCCGAAGTTTCACTTGCCGTCGTTGGGGCGGGGGCTGCTGTGGCTGCTTGTGCAGGGAGAGAAGCAAGGGTGAAGGCGGAGGCTGCAAGGACGGTTCCGACTGCGATGCGGGCGGCGTTCCTGGTGGGCTTGTTCACGGGGTCTTCTCCATTTACGTAGCTGATGTTGTCCGCGCGCCACAGGGTGGCGCGCCATCAGTCATTCGGAGCTGCCACGCTCATGGATGGGAATGGAGTTTCTGCAGTCCTTCGGCTTGTGTGTACCGGGCGCAGCCGGCACGCAAAACCTAGCGCCGCTTCGGCCGGTAGGTTCGCCCAAAACTGCGTTCGGCGCCCTCATACATCTGGACGAGCTCCCAATCGTAGCGGCGCCCGCCGGGGACATCGAAGATGCGGGTGCCATCGCCGAGGAACACTGGGGCCACGAAGACTTGGAGTTCGTCGATGAGGTCGAGTTCCAGTGCTTGGCGCGCGATGTCGGCGCTGATGATCTGAATGTCTTTGTCGCCGGCGATCTCCTGGGCGCGGCGGACCGCCTCCACGATGTCGCAGTTAAGCGCAATGATGGTGGGGTCGTCGGCTATCTCCTCAGGCCGGTGGGTGAGGATGAACTCGGTCCCGGACCAGGCGCCGCCGTAAGCCTCGGCGGTCATCTGATCCCGCTCGTCCCGTTGGGCTTTCGCGGCGTCGTAGCCGTCCCTGCCGGAAATGATCACTGCTACCTCGCCTGCCATACGCTCCGTGGTGCCGTTTTCGAGTGGTTCGGCATCGGATAACCAGCTCATGTCGTGTCCAGGCCCAGCGATGAAACCGTCGATCGAGCATGTGAATCCCCAGGCTACTTTGCCCATGTCTTTTCCTCGTGTGGAAGGTAGTTTAAGGTTAGTCCCCGGCGGTCCGTGCTTGTTCCAGATTGGCCGCGTTCGCCAGTGCCTCGCTTAGGTTCTCCCGCTGCTCGCCGGTGAGCTCTACGGCTGCGACCTCCGCCAGCAGTACGCCCGCCCGAGCCCGGTCACCGAGCCGCATCGAGAGCTCGGCGCCGTAGACCAGCGCTTCCACAAGGTCAATGACTGGCGTCGACGCGCGGTGCCTGTTCAGTGCGCTGTCCAGGATCCGGGCGGCCTGCCGGGTGTCGCCTTTTGAGTCGCCCAGCACCACCGCGTTCTGCATGGCCTTCGCAAGCTGGCTGGTCGGTTCGTCGGTGCTGTCGTCCGCCGTGTCGGTGTTGTGGAAGATCCGGATCCAGTTGCCGCCGGGGTCGACCACCGAGAAGCCGGCGGCGTTGCCGGTGTTCTTCCGCTTGCGTGGCCTGGTCATTCGCGGGATACCGGCGACCAGCACCTTGCCGTGCACCGCGCGCATGCCGGCGGCGAAGGCTTCGTAGAGAGCCATGGTGTCCTCGACCAGGACCACACACGACCCGTACGAAGCCTCCGGGTCGAAGCCGTCCAACCCAAATAACTGCAACTGGAAGTCTTCGCGACGGAGGCCGACACAGGGGTAGGGCTTGGTCTGCCAGTAAGTGCGTTCGAAACCGAGCATCTCGTAGAAGTCCGCGATCTCGTCGATGGATCGGCAGGGCAGCAGTGGCACAGTAATCTCGCCTGACATGGCTTCATCCTCACGCGTAGGAGAGCAGCAACTCTGCACAGCGTACGGCAAAGTTGCGAGGGGTGCTCAGAAGCGCCGGCGGCGGCTCTGGTTCAGCCGGAATCTAATCGGTGCGGTCTGGTTGGGTGAAGGTAAGACCCAGCAGGGCGTTTTCGGTGACTTCGGGCAGTGCGGGGTGGATCCAGTATTGGTTGGCGGCGAACTGACGGACGTCGAGGTCGAAGGCCAGGACCGTGATCATTTGCTGGATCAGGGTTGATGCTTGGGGGCCCATGTAGTGGGCGCCGAGGAGTTTGCCGGTGTCTTGGTCGGCGATGAGCTTGCAGATGCCGGTGGTGTCTTCCAGGGCCCAACCGTAGGCGACGTCCCCGTAGCTTTGGACTTTGGTCGTCACGTTGTGGCCGTGTTCGCGGGCTTGGGATTCGGTCATCCCGACGGTGGCGATCTGGGGGTGGGTGAAGGTGGCGGCGGGGACGTGGTCGTGTGGCATTTTCTGCAGGTTTTCCGGGTTCAGCAGGTTGTGGCGCACTGCGCGCATCTCGGCGTTGGCGACGTGTTTGAGCATGAAGGGCGATGACACGTCGCCCAGGGCCCAAACACCCTCAGCGGAGGTTGACCGGCCGTACTCATTGACCTTGATGCGCCCGGCCCCTGTTGTCTCGATCGCGCCGGAGGGCAGGTCCAGCAGATCCCCGTTGGGGACGCGCCCAGTGGCTACCAGCAGTACCTCCCCGGTGGCGGAGGAGCCGTCGTCGAGCCTGACGGTTATGCCTTGGTCTGTCTGGTCGGCGCCGATGATGGTCCTGCCGGACCGGACGGCGAAGCGTTCGGCGGCGAGGTCGTTGAAGGGGGCGTGCAGGTCTTCGTCGAGGTTCCGCAGGAGTGTGGAGCGGGCGATGATGGTGACGTCGGTGCCGAGGGCGTCGAAGACGTGGGCGAACTCCATGGCGATGTAGCCACCACCGATGACCACCAAGGATTTGGGCAGCTGGGGGAGCCGCATGATGTCCTCATTGGTGTGGTACCGCACGCCCGAGGCGGCGATGACCTCGGGGATGAAGGGGCGCGAGCCTGCGGCGATGACGACTTGGTCACCCGAGATGGTTTTCTGGTGGGGGCCTTGGCCCGTGCGCAAGGTGCGTTCTGCGACGAAGACTGCGTGCTGGTCATAGACATCGATGTTCGGGGTCTGTGGGCCGCGGCGGTATTCCTCACCGGCGGCCGCGATTGGGTCGACGCGGTTCTCGAAGATCCGGCTCACTATGCCCGGCCAGTCTACGGAGTTGACCTCGGCATCCAGGCCCAGCCGTCCGGACCTGGCGGTCTGCAGCGCGGTATCGGCGGTGTGCACGTACATTTTCGAAGGGATGCAGCCGGCGTTCAGGCAGGTGCCGCCGAACGACGCTTCCTCGATGATCGCGATCGACCGGTCTTCGAACCCGGGTCCGGGAATGGAGTTCCCGGAACCCGTGCCGATGATGACCAGGTCGTAATGCCGATCCACGGCGGCCTTGGTGGCAGTGGTGTGCATGTGGGTAGTCCTCACTCTCGAGTCTTCTCAACCCTACTGAACACGGCGCGAAGGGATAGGCCGATGGGCGCCCTCAGCCCGGATCAGCGCTGGCTGGCCGCTGTTCGATAAGGGTGAGCTGGGTGCCGTCTGGATCGATGAGGTATCCGGCACGGAGACCCCACGTCTGCCTACGCACCGGATGGAGGCGTGGCATCCCGGCGGTAGTGACCGGGACGCCGGATTGGAGAATGGCGGCGTAGAGTTCGTCGACGTCAGCTACGCGGAGGCAACACATGAAGCTGCTGGAATACGGATCGAGCCCAGGGGCCGGAAAGAACTCCAACTGCAGTCCGGCCCGGGCCAGGATCATCCAGCCCTGATCACGGAACCGGCGTTCAAAACCGAAACCACCGTAGAAGGCTTCAGTCACATCGAAGTTTCCAGAGGGGAGATTCGGGACGGCAAGGTCGCGTGCCGAGGTCAAGGCCATGTTCCCATAGTAGGTAGACGGGACACGCCAGGGGTGTCCGTGAAGCACGGACACCCCTAACGAATTACCCAGTCGCCCGACCAGGGCATAGTGAAGTCAACTTTTCGCTGGCCGGTTCTGCTCGTTGTGTATCCCCAACGCACTAAGCGATCGGTGCCGGCGGTTGTTCCCCGCTCAGCACGGCGAGGGCGTTGTCGGCGGCCAGCATGGCCATGGCGGTGCGCGTCTCCACAGTCGCCGAGCCAAGGTGCGGCAGGAGCGCAACGTTGTCCAATTCCAGTAGCCCGGGATGGACGTGGGGCTCCTGCTCGTAAACGTCGAGTCCGGCTCCTGCGATTGCCCCTTCCCGGAGAGCTGTTGCCAGCGCATTCTCATCGACGATGGGTCCGCGCGCGGTGTTGACGAGGAACGCGGAGTTCTTCATGGCGGCGAGTTGTTCTGCCCCGATCAGGTGATGGGTGCCGGGACCGTAGGGGCAGTGCAGGGAGACGACGTCGGAGACGGCCAGGAGCTCGTCGAGATCGACGCGTCGTGCATCCAGTTCGGCAGCGATCGTGGGATCGATCTCGCTGCGGGACTGATACACGATTTCCATGCCGAAGGCTTTGGCCCGGCGCGCGGTCGCTTGGCCGATGCCGCCCATGCCTACGATGCCGAGTGTCTTGCCCTGCAGGCTGGACCCGAGCAGGAAAAACATGCCCCACTTCCAAGGCTGCCCCGAGCGGATGAGTCGTTCACCCTCGCCGAGCCGACGGGTCGCCATAAGAATAAGGCCGAAGGCGATGTCGGCCGTGGCTTCCGTGAGCACGCCCGGCGTATTGGTGGCCATGATGCCCCGTTCGTTGCAGGCGGGTACGTCGATGTTGTCATAGCCGACGGCGACGTTCGCCACGACTTTGAGCTGCGGTCCGGCGGCGTCGAGCAGTTCGGCATCAACGCGCTCGGTGAGCAGGGACACGATGGCGTCGGCACCAGCTACGCGACGCAGGAGTTCTTCCCGCCCAATGGATTCCGGGCCACTCCACGCATCGACGTCGTGTTCCGCGCGAAGCTTTTCAATCGCAGAGTCGGGGATGCGTCCCGTGACGACAACCCGGCTCATGCTGCCACGATCCATTCGCGGAGCCGGCCGAGGCCATCGCGGATGTTGGCGACGTCGATTCCTGAGTACGCGAGCCGGATGTACTGCCGTTCTTCTCCAGGTTGGCGTCGGCCGAAGTGCTCACGAGTGCAGAAGGACACGCCGGTTTTGTACAGCGCGTCGCTGGCGAAGTCGCCCACTGCCGTGTAACCCATTGTCTCCATGACATCGGTGACGTCCGGGAACAGGTAGAAGGTCGATTGCGGCACGGCGACGTGCATTCCGGGGACGGAATTGACGAGCTCGCAGGTAGCATCCCGGCGCTCACGCAGGATGTCGAGCATCTGCTGGACGGGTTCCTGGGTGCCGCGAAGTGCTTCGATGCCTGCCCATTGCACGTAGTGGGTGGTGCACGATTCGTCGTTGGTGTTGAGGGTGCTGAGGACTTTTGCGATCTCAAGTGGTGCGACTGCGCAGCCGAGGCGTGAGCCGGTCATGGCGAATTTCTTGCTGAAGGTGTAGAGGATGACCGTGCGATCTGCCATGCCCGGGATGGACGCGATCGAGCTGGAGGCACCCTCGTAGCGGGTCTCGAAGTAGGCCTCGTCGGAGAGGACCCAGAGGTTGTGCTCCTGGGCGATCTGAGCGATGGCCTCACGCTCAACCGCAGTTGATTCTGCGGAGATGGGGTTCTGCAGGTCGTTGTAGATGATCGCCACCGTGTTAGCGGTGATGGACGCGCGAACTTGGTCCAGGTCGATCGAGAAGCCCTGGCTCGTGGGGACGTAACGGTACGGCACCGCTGTGCCTCCGAGGTATTCGATCTGCGATTCGTAGATGGGGAAGCCGGGATTCGGGTAGAGCACCTCCTGCCCGGGGTTCATCACAGCCTGAAGGAACTTCGTGATGACCGGCTTGCCGCCCGTCATCACCACGACGTTATCGGCAGAGAAGGTCATGCCACGGCGTGAGCCGAGGTCCTCGGCGAGGGCTTCGCGGAGCTGTGGGATGCCTGGGCCGGGACAGTAGCCCGTGTACCCGTCAGCGATTGCCTTGGTCATCGCCTCGACGATATGTGGGGCGGTTGGGATGTTGATGTCCCCGAGGTGGAAGGGGTAAACCAGATTCCCCTTCGCCTTCCAGGCCGCCGCAGCTTGGGCGACGCTAAAGGCGGTTTCCGTGCCGAGCCGTTCGAGTCGATGCGCGAGTTGCTGCATGCTGTTTACTCCTCGTTGAGTTAAGAGTCTTCCGTAGACATCTAATACTTAACTAATATATCAGGAATGGCATGTTCCGCGAAAGGACACGAACGTTCGAGCGGCGACCCCGATGAGCAAACCCGTTAATCCACCAACGGGGAAATGCCGCATTGATGGGCTCGGTCGATTGCGGGTTTGCACGTCATCCGTTGGGCGTACTACTGTTTTTCTACTGAACCGGCATGGGTGAAAAGGCTCGGTGAGGCGGCGCGAATCACCGCTGTCCACTCCTAGGATTTCACCCCATTCCCGCTGAAGCCCCTCCCGTGGGGCCTTCCCAATGTTGCAGGGAGTGAGGTTGTAAGTATGCTTATGATATTTGCTAGTTCGGATATCCCGACATCCGTGGTCGAGGTCTTCGGTCTCCGTCGTTGCGAGGAGTAGTCCATGGTCAGCTTTCGTCCCTTGGCCCGCATCGCCTCGGTCTTGACCACCCCGCTTGCGCCGGAGGATGTCATGGCGCTGTTCAACCCGGTCTATTCATCCCGTCAGTTGCGGGGGGTCGTCACCGAGGTAGTCCACGAAACAGCTCAATCAGCCACCATCTTCTTCCGGCCCGGCCGCGGCTGGCATGCCCACCTCGCCGGCCAGTGGGCGAGAATAGGCGTAGAAATCAATGGGGTCCGCCAATGGCGGTCCTATTCGCTGAGTGCGCCGGCTGGTAAAGGTCCGGCCATCACTGTCACGGACGTTGGATCCGTTTCCGGAACCTTGGTCCGTAAGACCAAGGTGGGTGACGTCCTCTTCCTTGCTCCGCCCCAGGGCGACTTTGTCCTCCCTGAGCACCCCCGTTCACTACTCATGCTCACAGCGGGAAGCGGCATCACTCCCGTGATGTCAATGATTCGGACGCTTGTCCCCAGCCGCCCCGATGCAGACGTTGTCCTGATCCATTCCTCCCGCGAAGAAGGCGACAGTATCTTCCGCGAGGAACTGGACGAACTTGCTGATCAGTTTCCCAACTTCCGCGTGGTGCAGTGGCACACCAGTGGACGTGGCCGCATGAACTTCGCATCCACGGCCGTCCTCGAGGACGTGTGCCCGGACTGGCGTGACAGGGCAGCGTACGCGTGCGGCCCTGGGTCTTTCCTGGATGACGCCGAAGCTATGTGGAACCAGGCAGCGTTGACTCCTGCCACGTCAGGGAAGTCAGCCACCGGTGGAACAGGGCACGGCTCGCTCACTATCGAGCGCTTCAGCACCGAGCTCCTGGGCGGGGACGGCAGTGAAGGCGGCGTGGTCACGTTCGAAACTTCCGATCGCGAGGTCCAGGCCGACGGCGGTGTCCCTCTCCTCGACGTCGGCGAGGACGCAGGGGTGCTGATGCCCAGCGGCTGCCGCATGGGTATCTGTCACAGCTGCCTGACTCCTTTGCTTGCCGGGAGGGTCCGCGATCTGCGCACCGGTGAGATCCATGGGGCGCCCGGGGAACTTATCCAAACTTGTGTCTCGGCAGCCGCCGGGCCCGTCAACCTGGAAATCTGAGGAGTACAACAGCATGTCAGTGGTTTCAGCCAAAGGCTCCGTCACCGCCGTCGGATCCAAGACCCGGCGCGGTGCCCTTGCTGATGCGGGACGGCCCACGGTTCGGCCGCCGGCGGCCGCACACCTGAGCGACGAGCAAGTAGCCCAACTGGGCCGTGAGCTCGATGCGATCCGTGACGAAATCCTTGCCAAGCGAGGCTCCAGCGACGCCGCTTACATCAGGCGGATGATCAAGATCCAGCGTGGGTTGGAAATCTCAGGTCGTGCCGCATTGCTGGTAAGCAAGAACAAAGCTGCCTGGTTCACCGGCACGACACTCCTCAGCCTGGCAAAAATCCTGGAGAACATGGAACTTGGCCACAACATCCTCCACGGCCAGTGGGACTGGATGCGTGACCCGGACATCCACTCCACCACCTGGGAATGGGACTTCGTTACCCCGTCGCGTTCGTGGCAGCACACGCACAACGACCTCCACCATCGCTGGACCAACGTGGTTGGCAAGGATCGCGACGTCGGCTACAACCTTCTGCGCATGGACCCCGACCAGGAGTGGAAGCCCTTCAACCTGGGCAATCCGCTCTACAACGCAGTGCTTGCGCCCGTTTTTGAATGGGGCATAGCCCTCTACGACTTGGAGATCCCCGAGTACAAGGAGGGCCTGAAGTCGAAAGAGGCCATGAACAAGGACCTCAAAGCGTTGGGGCGGAAGGCGCTCAAACAGTTTGCCAAGGACTATGCGGCCACCCCGGCCCTGGCAATGCTGTCGGGTTCCGGGAAACAAGCCCTCTACGGCACACTCGTTGCCAACGCCGTCCGCAACGTCTGGGCGCACTCCGTCATCTTCTGCGGCCACTTCCCGGAAGGAACGGACACGTTCACAGAGGACATGGTGGAAGGCGAAACCCGCGGTGACTGGTACGTCCGTCAGATGATCGGATCCGCCAACATCTCGGGCTCACGGTTCATGCACCTCATGACAGGGAATCTGTCGCACCAGATCGAGCACCATCTCTTCCCTGACCTGCCGTCCAACCGCTACGCCGAGATTGCGCCCAAGGTCCGTGACATTTGCCAGCGTTACGGCTTGAAGTACACCACAGGGCCGCTGCTGAAACAGGTCGGTTCCGCGTGGGCTAAGGTCTTTAAGCTCGCTCTCCCTTAGCCCGCCCTGCCTTAGCTCTGCCGCTTGAGTGCGCGTCCCAGGCGCGCTGCCGCTTCCTCAAGCTTCGGGGCTGGAACGTCGCCGTAAGCCAGGCGCAAGTGCCGGTCAGCGTCGGTCCCCGGACCCGAGGGGAAGAACGAGCCCCGCTGGTACTCAACACCTTCGGCGCTGGCGTCGGCGGCAAGTTTGTCAGGGTCCACCGATGAGTCTGCCAGTTTGGGCCAGAGGAACAGCCCGCCGTCGGGAAGGACGGTCTCGAACGCGCCTGGTGCCTCGCGATGCAGTGCTGCAACAAGCGTTTCGGCCCGATTTCGATACAGTGCACGGGCACGGTCCAGTGTTGCGTCGAAGATCCCGGGATCGGAGGTCACCAGTTCTCCTATGATCGCTTGAACCAGAGTGGAGCTGTGCGAATCCTGCCTGCTCCGCAAAGCCACAAGATCGCGGGACAGTCGCTCGGGTGCCACGGTCCAGCCGAGGCGAAGTCCCGGGCCCAGAGTTTTGGTGAACGTGTTGATGTGGAGGACGTGATCCGAGGCATTGAATTCCCCCACGCTCTCCTGTTCACCGGCAAAACGTAGTTCGCGGTACGGGTTGTCGGCCAGGATCACGAAACCGTAGTGCTCGGCCAGCCGCACCAACTCCTTCCTGGCCTCTTCGGGCAGCGTCCCTTGGGAAGGATTGTGGAAGTCCGGTACGGTGTAGAGCGCTGAGGGGCGGGCGCCTGCGCGCAACTGGTCCGAAAGATGATCAACGTCCAGGCCCTTGGGCCCCACGAACACGGGCAGGGTCCGCGCATCCGACAACTGAAGCCCTCGCAGGAACAGCGGAAAGATTGGGTTGTCCACGGCCACCAGGTCTCCGCGTTCCACCACGGACTGGATGGCCAGGGAGAGCCCGTGGAAGCCGCCGTTGGTGATCAGGATCCGATCCACCGGAACACCTTCGCGATCGGCGATCCACTCACGCAGCGGGGAGATGCCTTCCGTTCGCGAGTATTGGAGTGCCGGTACGCCGGGCTTCGCCAGCACTCGGGCCGTTGCGGCGGCAAGTTCCGCCGTGGGGAGGACCCCGGGGTCAGGGATGCCGCCCAGAAGTTCGATGGCATCTGCCCTGCGGTCCCGGAGCGTTTGGTCGCCGAATCCTTTCGGTGCAGTGAAGGCCTCGATCAGCGCGGGACGCCGGGTGGTTGTCAGGGTCTGGGTGGTCATGCTGTGGCCTTTGCTAGTTGTTTGACTTCTGTGGCTACCGTGCCAAGCGGGGCAGCGGCAGCCGGTGCAGCCAGGGGGATCGAGTCGAGGAGTGCACGGGTATAGGGATGTTGCGGTCGCGAGAAGATGTCCTCCACAGCTCCGTCTTCCACCACTTGCCCCTTTCGCAGGACGGAAACGGAGTCAGCCACCTGCCTTACCAATGCCAAATCATGCGAGACGAACAAGTAGGTGAGGCCCAGCTCGCGCTGCAGTTTGGACAGCAGTTCCAGGATCCCTGCCTGCACGCTCACGTCCAGGGCGGACGTCGGCTCATCCAGAACCACGACGTCGGGCCTCAACACCAGCGCCCGGGCAATCGCTACGCGCTGGCGCTGGCCACCGGACAGATGCGCAGGCCGCCTCGTCGTGACATCGGCCGGCAGCCCCACGGCTGCCAACACCTCGTGCACTCGCTGGGCACGCTCCGGCTTGGAGCCCACACCGAACTGGTCCAGGGGCTCGCGGACGATCCTGCCCACACGCCACGTGGGGTCCAGGGAGGTGAATGGGTTTTGGTAGACCAGTTGGAGGTGCCGGCGGATGTCGCGCACTTCCGCACGCGACCTTCCCGACGTCGATTGGCCGGCAACCGAGATCTGCCCACTGTCCGGCTGTTCCAGTCCAAGCAGCAGCCGCACCGCAGTGGTCTTGCCGGAGCCGGATTCGCCAACGAGTGCGTGTGTCCGTCCGCGTTCTATGGAAAAGGACACGCCGTCGCAGGCAAGGATGTCCTTTCCACCGGCCGAGAAGCGCTTCGTCACATCCTGGACATCAATCTGGAGGCCCGCTGACGGTGAGGCGATTGCCCCACTTCGGGAGCCGTCGTCGTGCGCCGTATGAAAAGCAGCACGCTGGTCCCGGTACCGGTCCGGATGAAGCGCGGGGACGTCCGCTTGCAGGCTGCGCGCGTAGTCCGTTTGAGGTGAAGCGAAGACGGCCTGCGACGAGCCGCTTTCCTGCACTGCGCCGTCCTTCAGCACCACCAGGGAATTGGCCCGTTCGGCCGCGATGGCAAGGTCGTGTGTGATGAGGAGCAGGCTGATGTCCAGCTCCTGGCGGAGCTCGGTGAGCAGGTCCAGGATCAGTTTTTGTACGGTTACGTCCAGGGCGGACGTAGGTTCGTCGGCCACGATCAGGGACGGGCGGGGCAGCACGGTGAGCGCGATCAGGACGCGCTGGAGCATGCCGCCCGAAAGCTGGTGAGGGTAGGAGTCGTATACCCGTACGGGATCGGGCAGTCCCACTTGCTCCAGCACCTCCAGGATCTTGCCACGGCGAACTGACGGATCGGTTTCGCCGAGCAGCGCCGCAGCTTCATGTGCCTGCGCGCCGATGGTCCGGACCGGGTTTAGCGCGGAGGCGGGGTCCTGCGGGATAAACCCGAGTTCCCGACCGCGCAGGGGACGGAACTGCTTTTCGGGCAAGGCCAGAACGTCCCGTCCGTTCAATGCCACTCGGCCCGTGGCCGTCGCTTCACCGTGGGGGAGCAGGCGCAGGACGGCCTTGGCGATGGTCGACTTGCCGGAGCCGGATTCGCCGATAAGCGCCAGGCTTTCGCCTTTGGCGACCGAAAAAGAAACGTCATGAACGACGGCGGTGGGACCGTAGGCGATCGACAAGCCTTCCACCGTCAGTAGGTCAGCTGACACGTCGGTGTCCTTTCGAGGAGTCGTCATATCACTTGGCGTTTCGCAGCCAGCGGCTGATGCGGTTCACGGACAGGACGGTGACCACGATGACCGCAGCGGGCGCGTACACAAGCCAAGGAGCTGTGACGTAGGTTTTGCCCGAGGCGACCAGGAGTCCCCAGTCCGAGGCAGGGGGCGGATCGCCGTAGCCGAGGAAGGCCAGGGAGGCGATGACCAGGATGGACGTACCGAACTGCAGGACTGCCAAGACCAGGACCGAGCGGTACGCGTTGGGAAGGACGTGTCCCAGCAGCGCGTGCAGCCGGTTTCCGCCCTCAAGATAGGACGCTTCAACGTAGGTGGCGCTGCGGACCCGCATCACTTCTGCCCGCATCAGCCGGGCAAAGACTGCGACGGCGGACACTCCGGTGGCGATCGCGGCGTTGATGGTCTGGAAACCCAGTGAGCTGACGATGACAACTGCGAGGAGGAAGCCGGGAATGGCCAGCAGGACGTCAACGAAGCGGCCCAGGATTGCATCCACCCAGCCTCCGCGGAAGCCGCTGGCCAGGCCGATGATGCTGCCGATCACCAGGCCGATGAGCACGGCCACCAGTGCACTTGTTACCGAGGATGCGGTTCCGTGGACTACCCGGGCGTATTGGTCGCGGCCGAGGTAATCCGTGCCGAACCAGTGAGCGGCGCTTGGTGCCGCCAACTTGCTCGCAGTATCGCCCGTGACAGGGCTCAGGGTGGTGAAGAGGCCTGGGACCAGTGACCACAGGATGACCACCACGACTACGGCGAAGGACAACATGACCGTTGCCGGGGGCAGGCCGGCGTTGAGTTTCCTGGGCGCCGCTCCACTGTTCCGGAGCTGTGTGTTGCTGAGGATGGCAGTCATGCGCCCACCTTCTCCTTGAGTTTGGTCTCGCGGAGCTTGACGCGGGGATCCAACAGCGGCGAGGCAAGATCCGCCACCAGGTTCACGGCGACGAAGACCACGGCTGACAAAGAAACGATTGCTTGCAGGACCGGCTGGTCCTCACCGGTAACGGCCTTCTGGACCACGGTGCCGATCCCGTCCCGTCCGAAGATGGTCTCAGTGATCACAGAACCGCCCAGCAGTTCGCCCACGATGAGGGCCACCATGGCTACCGACGGCAGGGCTGAGGGCTTCACAAGATGTTTCGCGAAGAGCCTGGCCTCGCTTAACCCGCGTGAACGGGCCACCGCAGCGTATTCCTGCCGGGATTCATGGTCCAGGCTCGCGATCAGGACTTCGGCCAGGGGCGCTGAGACCGGGATGGCCAGGGTAATGGCAGCGAACAAGGTGGCCACCGGGCTGTTGGGATCGGTGGTGGTGAACGAGTGCAGCCGGAAGGCGAAGAACTCGATCAGTACCAGGCCGATCACGAAGTTGGGGACCGACAGGAAGAACGACGGTATGGACCGGACCACTGCAGCCCATTTGCCGGGCAGATACTGCGCGCCGTAGGCAATGGCGACAGCAAAAATGACGGCGATGACAAGGGCGGTCGTGGCCAGCGTCAGCGTCGAGGGCAGGGCGTCACCCACCAGTTGGGACACTGGGAGGTTGGATTGCAGCGAGAATCCCAGTTCCCCCGTCAGGAAGCGTCCCAAGGACAACAGCAACTGGACAATCACCGGTTGATCGAGGCCGTAGAAGGCAACAATCCGCTGGATGTCTTCCTCACTCAGGCCGTGCTGCGGGTCCCTGAGCGTATTGGTGATGGCGTCGCCCGGGAGGACGCTGATGATCAGGAACGTGAACACATAGGCGAGAAGGACGACGACGATCGCCTGGCCTGCGCGCGTCAGCGCAAAGCGCCTGTAGTCGCCTGTCACTGTGAAATCCAGGCAGTGTAGAAGTTGGCGTATGCCAGGCCGTTGTACTGGACGTCCTTGATCTTGGGGCTGATCAGGTACAGGCGCTGGACGAGTTGGTTAAGCGGGATGAAGTAGCCCTGTTCAAGGACGTACTGCTGCAGTTCGTCGGCAACCTTTTCGCGGGAGGCCCGGTCCGAGGCAGTGGCAATTGCGGTGGAAAGGTCGTTCAGCTTCTGATCGCTGGTACCGAGTCCGAACCAGTCTTCACCCTTGTTCTGGCTGGTCAGGACACCGGCGACCGTTCCGACGTCGACGAAGCTGCGTGAAGTTTGGAAGAGCGGCGGCTTGCTGGCCTGCACCGCGGCGTAGCCGGCGACGTCCACCACCTTGAGATTGACCTTGATGCCCACCTTCTTGAGCTGCTGGGCGATCAGCTCATCCTCTGCCTTGGTGGACGGCACATAGGGGTTGGGTGTCAGTGTGAATTCGAGGGTCTTGCCGTCCTTGGAACGGTAGTCATCCGAACCGGACGCCCATCCGGCGTCGTCGAGGATTTTGTTGGCTTTATCGGCGTCGAACGTGAAGCTTTCGCTGAACTCGCCGGCTTCAGGAACGTTGCCCTGGATGAACGTGGTGGCGGCGTTCCAGTCGCTGGTGTAGACGGTTTTGAGGATCTCTTCGCGGTCAATGCCGTGCTGGATGGCCTTCCGGACAGCGGGATCATTGGTGGGGAAGGCCTGGGTATTGACCTGGAATCCATCCACGAAGCCCAAGTATCGAGGTGTTCCGACTGTGAAGCCTTGGGCCTTGAGCGATTCGATCTCTTGGGGCTCCACGTTGAAAGCGACGTCAGCCTGACCGGAAACGACCGTAGATGTCCGGACCGAGGTGTCCTTGATGACCTTGTACGTGATGGTGTCCAGACGCGCCGGGCCGGTGTGGCCGAGTGCGGCCGGGCCCCAGTTGTAGTCCTTGCGCTTCTCCAGAACATAGCTGTCGCCCTGCTTCCAGGACTTGACCACGAACGGACCGCTGCCGATCTCCTGGCTGAGGTCCGCCTGCGCTTCTACCGGGAGCGCGAGGGTTTTCGGGGAGAGCAGGATGCAGCCGTGATAGGCCAGTGTGGCAATGAAGCCCAGCGCGGGCGAGGAAAACGAAACCTTGACTGTGGCTGCGTCTGTGGCTTCAGCGGAAACGAAATTGCTGGAGGGGAACAAACCCACCTTGCTGACGCCGCGGGTGGAATCGCCCTTCGCCCAGGCATTGAGGTTGGCGACCACGGCTGCTGCGTCCAGCGGACTGCCGTCGGAGAACGTCACGCCCTGCTTCAGGTGGAGGATGAAATCCTTGGCGCCGTTGAGTTCTTCCCAGCTCTCGGCAACCCACGGGCTCAACTCGCCCTTTTCATTGACATACACCAGCTTGTCCGTGATCTGGCCCCACAGGTTGCCCTCGTAGCTGGAGATGGATGTCTTGCTGGAAACCCAGCCGGTGTCATACCCCTGAATCAGGAAAGTGACGTCACCGCCATCCACCGGTGTGGTGGAACCGGCGCCCGTGCTGGCGGTTGTGCCGCCGCACGCCGTGACGAGTGCCGTGGTACTGAGCGCGCCGAGGCCTGCAAGGAAGGCCCGCCTGCGGAATTCAGGGTTGTTGAAAGTGTTCATGGTTAGCTCCTGATGCGTCATGGTGCGTTGGGGGATGCTGCGGGGCAGGGCGGTCAGATGGCCTTGCCGGGATTGAGAAGTTGCTGGGGGTCGATGGCTGCCTTGATGGCGTGCTGCACCTCGCGGCTGCGCTCCGAGAGTTCCAGTGCTGCCCATTCGCGTTTGATGGTTCCCACGCCGTGTTCGCCGGTGACCGTCCCACCGAGGGCAAGCGCCACCTTGACGAGTTCAGTGGCCGCTTCCAGGAGGGCGGCAGGTGGGTTCGCGCCGTCGTCGGGCGTCTTGTCCTTGGTGATCAGCGGGTGGAGGTTGCCGTCGCCGGCGTGCGATACCGCGGAAATGGCCACGCCGAAACGCGCTTCCAACGCCGGGAAGGCAGCGTAGACCTTGGGCAGTTGCGACTTGGGCACGGCGATGTCCTCGCCGATGTACCACTTGTCCTGGGGGAGGCCACGGCCGCTGCGGCGCAGTTCCCAGAGCCGCACTGCGTCGTCATCGGACTCCACGGTGACCCGCCCGCCGGCGGCGGTGAGCGCTGTGGCGAGGTCGGCGGCTTGGTCGCCGATACCGTAGCCGTCGATTTCCATGAGGATCAAGGCGGCCCCGCGTTCCCGCAGGGCGGTTCCGGAGTAGGCGTCGATGTTGGCCAAGCTGGGGGTGTCGAAGAATTCGATGGCGGCCGGACGGACGGGGGAGAGCGTGATGGCCGCGAGGCCTTCGGCGCCCTCCGCTGTGCTGTTGAAGAACGCGCTGACGGTCTTGCGGGCCACCGGGATGGGACGCAAGCGGACCGTCGCTTGTGTAACGATGCCCAGGATTCCCTCCGAGCCGACAAACAGTGAGGTCAGGTCCAGTCCCGTAACGCCCTTGATGGAGCGGTGGCCGATGGTGATGAGGCTACCGTCAGCGAGGACGACGTCGAGCGACAGGATGGACTCGCGGGTTACTCCGTATTTGGCGCACCTGAGTCCGCCGGCATTGGTGGCAATATTGCCGCCGATGGAGGAAATATCGAAACTCGCTGGATCAGGAGCGTAGAAAAGCCCAAACGGTTCTAGGTGTTTATTCAAATCCGCATTGATGACACCGGGCTCTACTACAGCTACTTCATCCAAAGGGGAGACCTCCAGGATGCTGGTGAGTTTCTCGGTGGAAATGACCACCTGGTCTTGTCGTGCGGTGGCTCCGCCCGACAGGCCCGTTCCAGCACCACGCGGCACCACCGTCACGCCAAGCTCCGCGGCCAGCTGCACTGCCGCCTGAACCTCGGCGGCCGTCGAGGGAAGAACGACGCCGGGGCCCGGATTTCCGCTGTCGGCTGCAGTTTTTGCCGTGGCTGCGTCGTGGCCGTAGCGGGTGGTCCGGGGGCCGGGAGCCAGGATCTCAATGCCTTCGACTCGTCGCGAGAGTTCACGGATGTAGTCCTGCAATGCGGTGTGTTCTTCGGTGAGCTGTTGTGTTGTCATGCGGGCGTCTCTCCGTCCGGGTGCATGACAAGGCATTCCTGCGCGAAGCACCCAAAGGCTTGTGATGGAAATCCCGGTCACAAATGACTGGGTCCTCAAAAGCTAGCGGGATTCGGAATTTACGCGCGAGTTTCCTGAAACGTCGATCAATAGTTCTCAACCGGGGGTAGTAAACAGGACTATTAAGTAAGAGAACGTCATTCAGCGAAAGAATTGTTTATTGGGGGTGCTGCTTCGCCCGCCAGCACGGCGAAGATGACAGTTGTGGTCTGTTTGCTACGCCCAGGCGTCGCGCCGAGAAGCCCGATGTCGCTCGGTGACCGACTGGTTAGCTTGCATGACCGATTCAGCGCCGCCGCCGTTGCTTCGCGTACGTCTGGCGTCCGGGCAAGTACATCAATAGGGACGTGCCGGCCGCCTGACCCAGCCCGGCTTCTACTGTGGCTTGAAGGGCGAGAGTCGGCGGATTCTCTGTCGTGCAGCAGAAATCAGGGGACGTGCTTCCAGGGCTCCTGACTTCACAGAAGACAGCACCTTACGGAGGATGCCACTGAAGCGATCCTTGCTTCGCAGGTTGTGCGTCAGGTCCCAGGTGGTTCGGATGGAGTGCACGGCGAGAACAACGATGAAGAGTGAGATCACCAGGCCGGCAACTGAGGCGGCCACGATCATCACCCCTGTGATGTGCACCAGGAGCACGGCAGAAATCACAACGGTGTGGGCGTCAAAAAGTTCCATATTCATTTCTCGCGGAGTAGTGGGTGGGGTGGTTTTCGTGGGGAATCCCGTTGCCGGGATTCCCCCTAAAACAGAGGCCAGGGCACCGCTGGCATGTCACCGCTTGGAGCCGGGAACTGTCCTAGCAGGCGCAATCTGGCGCAGCGTGTGGCCAGTGATGCGACTTCTTCGGCGCTCAGCAAGTCCGCGAGGTTTTGACCCAGCCCACCGTTCAAACCCTCGGCCACACGATCGATGCCTTCTAGTTCCCCGGCGGCAAGCGGGTCGCCCAGCCATCCCCACAGCACCGTGCGCAACTTGTGGTCATGGTGGAAGGTCAGTCCATGGTCTACGCCGTGTCGGCGTCCGTCCGTCATGGCAAGGATGTGGTCGCCTTTACGGTCGGCATTGTTGACGATCATGTCGAAGACCGCCATGCGTCTTAGCGCCGGCGAGTCTTCGTGAATGAGGGCGACCATCTGTCCCTTCTCATCCTGTCCTTCGAGCACGTGCTTCCATCCCGTCTGCGGCACGCGGTCCGTTGCGACCAGGTCCACGGCGCGCTGGGAAGGGTCTTGCTCTTGCCAGAGTTGCACCATTCCTTCGCCCAACGGGCCATCGCGCAGCCAGGTGCGTGGCACGATGTCCCCACCGAATACCTGCGACACCAGGTAGGCAGCCACTTCCCGGTGAGCCAGATTGCCATGGGGAAAATCCCAGAGCGGACTTTCGCCTGCTATCGGCTTGTAAACGACTGTGACGTCCCCGATGGCGCCCAGGAATGTCGCGTTTGAAGCCGTCGTGATGCGGCCAGTGAGCGTCAGCTCGGCGGTCGCCAAGTCCGGCGCCGGCATCACGCCTCGGGAAGGGTGCAACTGTGCCCGTCGGCGTCTACGGGGTATCCACACAGCGGGCACGTCGGGCGCCCGGCGCCGACGATTTCACGGGTGCGCTTGGCGAATGCACGGGCGGTGCCTACAGGCATGCGGACCAGCAGCATTTCGGCTTCGATTGCGCCGTCCTCAACAAGCGGTTCGTCGTTGTCATCAGCATCGACCTCGGCGATGGGGTAGGCCTCAATCACCACCTGCGCCGTGGTTGGATCCCAACCCAAGCTCATGGCTCCGGCGCGAAACTGCTCGTCAACTGCCTCAAGGGGCTCGTTGTCCACAAGCTCAATGGGAGTACTCGTCGGAACGCTGAACGGGTTGCCCTGAACGGTGATGAGCTGGTCAAGGATCTCGTCGATCTTCTCCGCAAGCTGGGCCGACTGCTGCTTCTCCAGGGCAATACTCACGATCTGTTTCCCCGCGCGCACCTGCAGGTAGAACGTCCGCGACCCCGGAAGGCCAATGGTCCCAACTACAACCCGATCAGGCCAGGCAAACTCGTGAACACTTGTAGGCATGTCAGTATTTTAGGCACATAAGATTCATGGCGCGTTCTGACCTGCACCGCCGCCCACCGGCGCATCGCCGGAATGGATGCCGTTCGACAGCCATGACAGATCACCGGCATCGGTGTTGGTCGCGTGGACGCTCGGCCGATCAGCCCCGTAGCGCACGATCGAAATGGAGGCGGGGCCAACGTTAATACGCTGGAAAAGGTCAAGGTGCATGCCGAGCGCGTCGGCAAGGATTGACTTGATGATGTCACCGTGACTCACCGCCACCCACACCGCTCCTGGCCCATGCTCGGCTTCGAAGGCTGCATCGTGGCGCCTGATTGCCGCCACGGACCTGGCCTGCATCGCGGCCATGGATTCTCCCCCGGGAAACACGACGGCGGATGGTTGCGTTTGCACTACTGGCCACAAATCCTCGGTTGCGAGCTCACTGAGCATGCGGCCCTGCCACTGGCCGTAATCACATTCGGTGAGATCGATGTCGACCGGCGCATATGGAGTGCCGGCCTGGCGGGCGAGAATCAACTGGGCGGTCTGCCGGCAGCGCTCAAGAGGACTCGACACCACCCCGACTACCGGCACGGCTGCGAGCCGGTCTGCTGTCACAGCCGCCTGTTCGCTCCCCACTTGATCCAGGCTCACGCCATCGGCCCGGCCAGCCAGCAGTCCAGTGGCATTGGCTGTGGTGCGGCCGTGCCGCACGAGAATAACTGTCGCCATCCACCCAGCCTAGTTCCCCGCCCGTACCTGCGTGGTTCGGTGAATCGCGTGTTCCCGTCTCAGGCCATCATCAGGGCCTCGGCTTGTTCGGCCAACAGCAGACCTTCACCCACAGCGATATCGAGGACGCTCTGTCCGGACACAAGAGCCTTGTGGGCGATGTCGGCAGCAACGGCGTAGCCCAGCAGCGGAAGCAACGCTGTGGCTTGTGCTGTGGAGGCCCGTGCCCGGGACCGCAGCAAGGCCTCGTTCGCTTCGATGGCTTCAACGCAAAGGTCCCGCAGAACATCTGTCCCGTTGGTCAGCCAGCTCAGTGATTGCAGCAGGGCGTGAGCGATGACCGGTTCAAAGGCGTTGAGTTGAAGCTGCCCATTGTCTGCGGCCATGGTGACGGTGAGGTCGGCCCCGGCCACGAAGAAGGCTATCTGGTTGACGACCTCCGGAATCACTGGGTTGACCTTGCCGGGCATGATGGAGGAGCCCGCCTGCCGCGGAGGCAAGCGGATCTCGGCCAGCCCTGTTTGGGGACCGCTGGAAAGCAGCCGCAGGTCGCTGCAGATCTTGGAGAGCTTGATGGCGGTGCGTTTGAGCGCTCCGGAGAACGTCATGAACGCACCGGTGTCCCAGGTTGCTTCGACGAAATCGTGGGCGCGGACCAGTTGCACTCCGCTCACCGCTGAGAGCTTGTCGATGATGCGCTCAACATACAAAGGGTCGGCCGTGATGCCCGTTCCGATCGCCGTGGCGCCCAGGCTGCACTCGAGCAATAGGGCAGCCGCCTCGCGCAGACGCCGTTGGTCTTCCTCGAATGTCACGGAGAACGCGGTGAACTCCTGGCCGAGGGTCATCGGCACGGCGTCCTGCAATTGCGTGCGTCCAACCTTGGGGATGGCTGCGAAGGCCTGGCCCCGTTCGGCGAACGCTGCCGAAAGGAGGGCCAGGCGTTCCAGCAAGTCCTCCAGTGCGAACACCAGGGCCAGGCGCACCGCCGTCGGGTAGACGTCATTGGTGGACTGGCATTTGTTGACGTGCCCGATCGGATCCACTACGTCGTAGGAGCCGCGGGGGTGCCCCAGGGCTTCCAGCGCGAGGTTGGCGATGACCTCGTTGGCGTTCATGTTGGTGGATGTTCCAGCGCCGCCTTGGATGACGTCCACGGGAAATGCGTGGTCAACGTCGCCGGAGGCCACAGTTTCGCAGGCCAAAGCAATGGCTTCGCCAATCTCGGCGGGGATCAGGCCCAGCTCGGTGTTGGTCAGCGCTGCGGCCTTCTTCACGAACGCGAGAGCGCGGACAAGGTGCCGGTGGGTTCCCAGTTGGATGCCGCTGATGGGGAAATTGAGGATGGCCCGTTCGGTGTGGATTCCCCACAGGGCGGATTTCGGGACAGCCATGGAGCCGAGGCTGTCGTGCTCGATTCTTAGTCCTGTGGTCATGAAGTAATCGCGATGACTTTGGGCTGGGTCATTTCCTCGTAGGCGAAGTGGACGCCTTCGCGGCCCATGCTGCCGTACTTGGAACCGCCGAAGGGCATGGCGTCGTGGCGGTAGTCGGAGGAATCGTTGATCATCACGCCGCCTGCGTCGATCGCTTTGGCGGTGGCCAGGGCCCGGCCCAGGTCCTTGGTGAAAACCCCTGCCTGCAGGGCGTATTCGCTGTCGTTGGCCAGTTCGATGGCTTCCTCGGCGGTGTCGAAAGGTTCCACCAAAACTACGGGGGCGAACAGTTCCTCGCTCCAGGCTTCGCAGTTCCGGGGGACTCCGGTGAGAACAGCGGGTGTGAGGACCGGCCCGTTCAGGGTTCCGCCCGTGAGGAGTTGAGCCCCGGCGGCCACAGCCTCATCGATCTTCCGTTTCGCTTCGGCGGCGGAGGCATTGCTGATCATGGGCCCGACGTCGGTTTGTTCGCTGCGCGGGTCCCCGGTTTTCAGTGCAGCGGTTTGCGCGACGAAGGCCTGAACGAAGGCGTCAAAGACTGATCGGTGGACAAGGATGCGCTGGGCACCGATGCAGTTCTGCCCGGCGGCCCAGAAAGAGCCCGAGACGCAGGCTTCGACGGCGGCTGGAAGGTCCGCGTCGTCGAAGACGATAACGGGCGCATTGCCGCCAAGTTCCATGGACAGGCGCTTGAGGCCGGCGTTCGCAGCGATCGCCCGGCCGGTGGCGAAGCCCCCGGTGAAGGAGACCATGCGGACCAGCCTGGAGGAAATGATCGTTTGGGCGATCGTGCGGTCGCCCAGGACAACAGTGACGAACTCCGCGGGCAGTCCGGCCTCACGCAGCAGATCCACCAGGAGGATAGCCGTCAACGGTGTCAGCTGCGAGGGCTTCAGGATCACTGTGTTCCCGCCGGCGATCGCCGGTCCGAGCTTGTGCGCCACCAAGTTCAATGCGTCGTTGTACGGGGTGATCGCGGCGATGAGTCCCAACGGTTCACGGGTAAACCATCCCTGACGGTTCTCAGAACCGGCGAACGAGTCAAACGGGACCACTTCGCCAACGTTCCGGCGGGTTTCCGCCGCAGAGAGCTTGAGGGTGTTCACTGCACGGGAAACTTCCTTGCGGGCCTGCTTGATGGTCTTGCCGGCTTCGGCGACGATCAGCTCAGCTACCTTCTGGGAACGCTCCTGCAGAAGATCGGCGGCGGTGTCCAGGATCCGGCCGCGCTCATGCCGGGGCATGGCGGCCGCTGCCGGAGCGGCCGCAGCCGCGCGGATAAGTTCTACGCGGACGTCAGCGTCGGAGCACTGGTCCAGTGTGGCCAGGACGGTGCCGTCAAACTTGTTGCGCACCACCAGATCCTGGGTTGCCACCGGCGAGTAGGCTTCTGCAATCGCTGTTTCAGGCACGGACGGCTCCTTTGACGAATTCGTCGACGGCAATGATGTCGGAAATGAGGGCGTAAGCAGTCTCGACGCGACCAGCACCCGGGCCGGAAACTGTGACAGCCCCGAGCAAGTCGGTGGTGAAGGAGACGGCGTTGGTGGCACCGGAAATCCCGGCCAGCGGGTGGTCAGCCGGAAGGGCGATGGGCTGGACAGATGCGGTGATGCGGCCATCGCTTTCGCGGCGGGCTTCGCCGATCAGCTTCCAGCGGAGGTCGTTTGCCAAGGCCTGGGCGACGTCGTCACTGGTGATGTCCTGAATGCCCGTAGTTTCCACGTCAGTGGGGTGGATGTTTGCGCCGAGAAGTTCGTTGGCCAAAATGGCAACCTTGAGCCGAACGTCCGAACCGCCAATGTCAGCGGTGGGGTCAGCTTCGGCGTAGCCGAGGTCCTGGGCTTCGGCAATGGCCTCGTCCAGGCGCAGACCGGCTTCCATCCGGCCCAGCACGTAGTTGCTGGTTCCGTTCAGGATCCCCTGTATGCCATTGAGTCCCAGGCCCCCAAGCATCTTGTGGGCCAGACGGATCACGGGCGTACCGCTCATGACGGCGCCTTCATACTCAAAGCGGACGCCGTTGTTTGCAGCGAGCTTGCTCAATGACGTGCCCTGCAGAGCCACGGGTCCCTTGTTGGTGGTGACCACGTGCTTGCCCGATTCGATAGCCCACTTCACGTGGGAGACGGCTGGTTCGCCGTCGACCGGGCTGGTGAAGGTGGCTTCGACGACGATGTCGGCGGGGCTGTTCTTGATGACCTCTTCGTTGCGGGGGTCGTGGCTGCCGCCCGGCAGCCCGTCGAAAGAAGACCCGCGAGGCATGGCCAAAACAGCGGCAAGATCAATCCCATCGCCCTGGACCAGCGAGCCAAAGGCGAGGTCGGTGATGGCTACGACGCGAAGCTCGAAGCCGAGGGAAGCGAAGCGCTGCGGTTCATCGCGGATCAGTTCTGCCAAGGCGCGGTTAACGCCTCCGAAACCGATCAGGGCCAGGTTGTAAGTAGTCACGGGATCTCCTTGGGTAGGGCGGTGATGCTGTTCTCTAAGCCTCAGTCCTTGGAGTGTCAGTTACCTATGTACGAATCGCTCGTCGGAGATGCCGAAACGCCCAATTGCGGGCAGTTTGATCCGTGGCCGCTTCAGATCGCGAGTACTACAGTGGATGTATGGCTGCAGGCCGCAATCCGCTCGATGAGCTGAGGGAAACCATTGGCCATCTGGCCAATCAACTCAAGCTGCCAGGTTCAGAACGCGTTGACGACCTTGTGGGTGATTTCATCGGTGCCCGGCCCGGTCCGGCACGGCCGTTGTCCGAGGTCCAGGCCGAGCTTGATGCGCTGGTCGGACTGGAGACCGTGAAGGAACAGGTCAGGGCCTTGGTGGCATTGCTTCAGGTCCAGGCACGTCGCAAAGCCCACGGACTGCCGGAGGTGGCCACATCCCAGCATCTTGTGTTTCTCGGAAACCCGGGCACGGGCAAGACCACCGTGGCGCGGCTCCTGGCAGAGATGTACCGTGCGGTGGGCCTGCTGCAGAAAGGACACCTGGTCGAGGTGGACCGTTCCGGCCTGGTAGGGCAGTACGTTGGGGCAACGGCCATCAAGACGGACCGGGTGATCCGGCGGGCGCTGGACGGCGTCCTGTTCATCGACGAGGCCTACGCGCTGGCCCCGGAGGACGGCCGGATGGACTTCGGCCCCGAGGCTATCGAGATCCTGCTCAAACGGATGGAGGACCACCGCCACCGTTTGGTGGTGATCGTGGCCGGTTACCCGCGCCTCATGGAATCCTTCCTGCTCTCAAACCCCGGGCTGCGGTCCCGTTTCGCCCGCGAGATCACCTTCCCCGACTACTCCGTGGACGAACTCGAGACGATATTCCAGCAGATGCTGGCCCAACACGAGTACACGCTGGAGCCAGGCGCGGATCAGATGTTGCGGCGCATCCTGGCCGGGCTTCACGCGGGCGAAGACTCCGGGAACGCCCGTTTCGCCCGCACCCTGTTTGAGCAGTCACTTAATCGCCAGGCACTGCGGCTGACGCGCGGCGACGAACAGAGTCTCGACGCACTCGACCGTGAAGCGGTCATCACGCTCACCGAGGATGACATCGTTGAGGCGGCTCTTGCCCTGGGCCAGGAGCCGCAGCCGGAACCTGCTCCGGAACCGGAGCCTTCACGCTGGTGGCGCTGGTTCGCCTGACGGCTCGTGCCGACAGAGCTGCGTCGATCCGGTGGTTGGCACCACTGCCCAGACCGGGTGGTGGTCATCAGGTCGACCTCCGTGCTTCACGCGTCCTAGCCCTTTTTGCGAAGCCCTGCCTGTTCGACGAGTTCGGTCAGCCACGGCCGGTGTCCCTGATGGAACACCATCCCATCCGGCAGTCCCTGCACGGTGGGGACCGAATCGGCAATGTCGATGGTCACCCTGCCGCCCGCCATGGGCGCGTTGGTGATGTGCAAGTCGCCGTAAGAGGCCGGCAGCTGGGGATCCATCCAGAATCCGCCGTGGGACACATGGGCGTCGTACCTCATGAGGCTCGTGATCAGCTGGATGGGTGAGGTGGCAGCCCAGGCTTGGGGTGAACAGGCTGTGGGGTAGGGCACGGGTTCGCTGTACTGCTCCCGGCTGAATCCACAGAACAGCTCGGGGAGGCGGCCTTCGGAGTGGTCGGCGGCATCGAGCAGGGCTGTAGCGATCCGTTGAGCTTCCTCTACGAATCCGTAGCGCATCAGCCCCGCCGCGATGACAGCGTTGTCGTGCGGCCAGACGGATCCGTTGTGGTAGCTGGCGGGGTTGTAGGCGCCCATGTCGGTTGCCAGCGTGCGCACGCCCCAGCCACTGAACATCTCAGGTGACATCAGCCGTTCTGCCACGAGCGGCGCCTTGTCCTCGTCCACTAGGCCGACCCAGAGGCAGTGCCCCATGTTGGAGGCGCACGCGTCCACCTGCTGCTTATTGCCGTCCAGCGCAATCGCGTAGTAGCCCCGGTCCGGCATCCAAAATTGTTCGTTGAAACGTGCTTTCAACCGGGCCGCGCGATCGGCGAGTTCGCGCGCCAACGGTGCGTCTCCGGCGTCGTACGCCATCCACGCCCGGGCCATGTACGCGTCATAGACGTATGCCTGGACCTCGCACAGCGCGATCGGCGGCTTGGCGAGCCGTCCGTCCGCGAAGTTGATCCCGTCCCATGAATCCTTCCACCCTTGGTTGATCAGCCCGCGATCATTGAGTCGCTCGTATTCGATGAAACCATCGCCGTCCCTGTCCCCGTAGTCCCGGATCCATTCGAGGGCACGGTCTGCGTGGGGGAGCAGGGCGGCGATGGTGTCCTTGGCGAAACCCCAGCGGCTCACCGAACCCAGCACCACCACAAACAGGGGAGTGGCATCGATGCTGCCGTAGTAGATGGACTTCCCGCCCAGGGCCAGGCTGCTGGAGACATCCAACCGGACCTCATGCAGGATCTTTCCCGGTTCTTCCTCAGTCGCAGGGTCAACCACCCTGCCCTGCCGCTCAGCCAAGGTTTGCAACGTTCCCAAGGCCAATGAGGGATCAACCGGCATGGCCATTTCCGACGCCCACAACGAGTCCCGACCAAACAGCGTCATGAACCACGGGGCTCCTGCGGCCACAACCACTCTTTCCGGGTGGGCAGGGTCCTCGATTCGAAGGGCCCCGAGATCGTCATAACTCCGCCGGAGTGTCCTTTCGATCGAGCGGTTACCCATCTGCAGAACGGGAATTTTGGCCACCCATTCCTGCCGGCGTCGATCGCTTCGGGACAGTTCGCCGACGGCGGGACGCACTACGGACCCTGCCAAAACCGCCCCTTCAGATCCGGGCGTGACGGTGAGTTCGGCGCTCCAGGAGCCTCGCGCCGGGATGGTTGTCCGGTAGCTGAAACCGTCACGGTCCGCTTCAGGGATGTCGGAACTTACGACGACGGACTTCCGGACGTCCTGCCAACGGGCGCGGATTGTCAGTGTGGTGGCATCGGCCTCGCGGCTTACCTCCCACTGCGTCTGCACGCGCGCTTCCTTCACTTCGAAGACATCAGCGAAGTCAGAACCTACGCTGATCGCGATGAGGCAATCTGCCGGCTTCGTAGAATAGTTGCGCACGGTGATGTGTTCCACCATGCCAACGCCCAACTCCCGGGTGCGTTCCACGATCAACGGGGTGTCCGCGTATCCATCGGACATGGTGATACGTCCGGCGAAGCCTGCCCTGTAGGGTTCCTTCGTTTGGGCTGTCAGGGGTTCCACAGACTGCCCGTTGACCGTCAGGCCCCACGCGGAGAGTATCCGGGTGTCCTGGAAGAACAGGCCGTGCGGATGATCCGGAGTGATATCACCGCTGGGCTGCGAGATACAGAACGAGGTTCCCTCCACCAAGGTCACTGTCCCGGCGCCCAGAGGGCCGGCGGCGGTATCGGCATTCCATCCGGCCATTTTCCGGGCTCCTTTGGCGGTCCTGCTGCGTCCTCGCTGTCCTGCTGCATCCCTAGAGTGACGCTACTCTTGCCAGGCGATGCGGGCCAGACCATAGAGGGACGCCTAACGGCTCAATTTCCGCCCACCCGGTTCTACCGGGTTGTCCCTCCTGTGTCCACACCGTGACCATTTCCACTCAAAGCTATCGTCGATTGTTGACAATTGTTAGGATGGGGCATGTGCTCTTCCAAAGACGGCGGGCACATTTACACGGGTCTGAGACCCAGAAGGAGCAGCAATGGTCAAGGCCACTGTCATGAAAAATGCCAACACCCAGAACCCCGGCGAACACCTTCCAAAGCCCACATCAAGCACTCCCGGTCAGACGGAAGTGTCACTCCGCCTGTGGGCCCGGGAAGGACTAAAGACCGGTATCTGGGAGGCGACCCCCGGTGTGTCCACGAGTACCAGGCCCGGCTATGACGAGATTTGCCAGATCCTCAGTGGCTCAGCGACCATCACCGAGGAAGATGGAACCAGCTTCGACGTCGGCCCCGGCTCGTTGTTCGTTACGCCGGCCGGCTGGACGGGAACGTGGACCATCCACGAAACACTGCGGAAGATGTGGGTAGTGGCCGACCTTCCCAAGGTCTAACAGCGAAGGTCCCATAGATGAAAGGAAGGGCCCGGTTCAGTGAACCGGGCCCTTCCTTTGATGCGGATAATCGATGAGGCCTAGGCGATTATTCCCGTTACTTCAGGCTTGGAGGTGAGGTCCTCCACGGCCTTGTGCATGTGGCGTTTGATGGCGTCCTGAAGGCCGCTCCGGTCACGTGCTTCGAGCAGGTCCAGAATCATCTGGTGTTCCTGCACCAGTGCATCGATACGCGGATAAGCCACTTCCAGGCTGAGGATACACATCCTGGATTCGGCAGCAAGGGTCTCGTAGATCCGGATCAGGCGCGTGTTTCCGGTTCCGGACACAAACGCCGTGTGGAACTGCATATCCAGCCGGGCGATAGCCTGCCAGTCCGAAGCTGCAACCTGCTTGGCCATACCTCGGATGATGCCCTTGAGTTCCCTGCACGTATCAGCAACCTGATCCGGCTCGGAATCCAGAAGTGTGCTGGCGGCAGCCAATTCCACTGCCTCGCGGACGGCATAGATCTCCCTGACGTCCTCTGTGGAGAGCTCCAGTACGAAGACGCCCCGGTTGCGCTTGCTCACCAGGATGCCCTCCTGGCACAGCCGCTGCAGTGCTTCGCGGAGCGGGCCCCTGGACGTGCTGAGCTGACTGGCCAGTGCGGATTCGTTGACTTGCTGTCCAGGCCTGAAGGCTCCCTGGACAATAAGCTCCCGCAATTGGTCAGCGATCAGCTGCGCCGTGGGCCGGCCCTCCAGAACGAACATTCCCTCCGGTGCCGCCATTGACATCCCCTCATTCCATGCTCGGCAAGTTGAATCTATTAGACCGCTACTGCGGTGTACTTGTATTCCAAAAACTCTTCAATCCCAATTTTGCCGCCTTCGCGGCCCAACCCTGACTGCTTGACCCCGCCGAACGGAGCGGCGGGATTGGACACCAGGCCCGTGTTCAGTCCGACCATGCCAACTTCCAGGTCAGCCGAGAACCGCAATGCCTTTTCCATGCTCTCGGTGAACACGTACCCCACAAGGCCCCACTCAGTGTCATTGGCCAGGCGGAGGACTTCGTCTTCGCTGTCGAACGCCGTGATGGCAGCTACTGGGCCGAAGATTTCCGTGGACATCAACGCGGCGTTGGTAGGCACATCCATCAAAACGGTGGGGGAGTAGAAGTAGCCCGGCCCTTCCGGACGGCTTCCGCCGGTGAGGATGCGCGCGCCCTTGGAAACGGCATCTGCAACAAGGCTTTCGACCTTTTCCAGGCCCTTCTGCTCAATGAGGGGTCCGACGTCGGTCCCTGCCGAAGCGCCATTGCCCACCTGCAATTCTGACATCTTTTTGGAGAACTTCTCGCCAAACTCTTCCACCACGGAACGGTGGACGAAGAAGCGGTTGGCTGCCGTGCACGCCTCTCCCATGTTCCGCATCTTTGCTTTCATGGCTCCATCTACAGCCTTCTCAATGTCTGCATCCGCGAGGACGATGAAGGGGGCGTTGCCGCCCAGCTCCATGGAGGACCGCATGACGTTGTCCGCAGCCTGCCGCAGGAGAACCTTACCCACCTCGGTAGAACCGGTGAAGCTGATCTTGCGGGCGATCCCGCTGTCCGTCCAGGTCCGGACCACGCCGGAAGCGCTCGACGTCGTCACAACGTTCAGCACGCCGTCGGGAAGTCCTGCTTCCTTGAAAATCGCCACGAGCGCCAACGACGTGAGGGGCGTCAGCTCCGCCGGCTTGAACACCATGGTGCAACCGGCAGCCACTGCCGGCGCGATCTTCCGCGCGCCCATGGCGAGCGGAAAGTTCCACGGCGTCACCAGCACGGAAGGCCCAACGGGTTCCTTGGTAATAAGGATGCGCGTGTTGCCGTCCACGGAGGAGGCGTTGTCGCCACCGATCCTTACTGCCTCTTCGGAGAACCAGCGGAGCATCTCGGCGCCATAAGCCACTTCGCCCCTTGCTTCGGCGAGGGGTTTGCCCATCTCGGCAGTCATGATTGCTGCCAATCGATCTGTATTGGCGATGACGAGGTCGAAGGCGCGGCGGAGAATGTCTGCGCGCTCACGGGGAGTGGACTTCCCCCACGTTGCCTGTGCGCGTCCTGCAGCTTCGATGGCCAAGGCTGCATCTTCAGGGGTGCCATCGGCGACATGCGCAATGACATCGTTCGTGGCGGGATTCTCCACAGCAAAAGTGGCGCCGTTTGCAGCCTTCTGCCACACGCCGTTGATGAATAGATCGGTCTGCAGTGTTGCGGGGTCAAAGGAGGTGGTCATGATGGCTCTTTCAGTGGTCGTCAGGTTAGGAGGTGGCCGCTTTGAGTGCTTGCGTGAACCTGGTCAGGCCGGCTTGGATTTCGTCGCTTGTGACGTTCAACGCGGGGATGAGGCGGATGACGTTCCCGTGCGGCCCACAGGTGAGGAGCAGGAGCTCTTCCTTGATGGCGGCCTGTTGGACAGCCAAAGCAGTGGTTGCGTCCGGGGCCTTGTCAGCGGCTGTGAACTCGACGCCCTGCATCAGGCCCCGGCCCCGCACATTGCCAATTCCGGCGAACTCGGTTTGCAGCGCCTCCAGGCCAGTCCGCAGTTCGTCGCCGCGAAGAAGCGCGTTTTCCACGAGGTTTTCGCGCTGGATGACGCCAAGAGTGGCGACGCCGGCGGCTGCGGCCACAGCGTTTCCCCCATACGTTCCCCCTTGGGAGCCAGGCCAGGCTTTGCCCATCAGCTCTGCTGAGGCGGCGATTGCCGAGATGGGGAAGCCGCTGGCGAGGCCCTTGGCGGTAATGACGACGTCGGGCGTGATTCCGGCCCAGTCGTGACCCCAGAATTTACCGGTGCGGCCTACCCCGGCCTGGACCTCATCAAGAATCAGCACTATGCCGTGTTGATCTGCTCGTTCACGCAGGCCTTGGAGGAAGGCCACGGGGGTGGGGATGTATCCGCCGTCACCAAGCACTGGTTCGATGATGAAGCCGGCAGTGTCGCTGGGGGCGCTGATGGTCAGCAGGAGGTGGTCCAGTTCCTTCAGGGCGAAGTCGACGGCGCTAGCTTCGTCCCAGCCGTACCGGTACCAGTGCGGGAACGGGGCGACATGAACCCCACCCATGATGGGGGAGAACCCGGATCGGAACTTGGTGCCGGCCGTCGTCAGGGATGCCGCGGCGACGGTCCGGCCGTGGAACCCTCCCTGGAAGGAGATGATGTTGGGACGGCCGGTGGCCATACGCGCCAGGCGGATGGAGGCCTCAACAGCTTCGGAGCCTGACGTGGCGTAAAAGACGCTGTCCAAACCCTGTGGCAATACGGTGCCCAAGAGTTCGGTGAGTTCCAACAGCGGCTTGTGCATCACCGTGGTGTATTGGGCGTGGACAATCTTGCCCACCTGTTCACGGGCTGCGGCCACAACATCGGGGTGGCAGTGACCGGTGCTGGTCACACCTATCCCGGTAGTGAAATCGAGGTATTTCTTGCCGTCGGTCGCGTGGATCCAGCTGCCGGCCGCGTGGTCGACAACCACAGGGGTGGCTTGCTTCAGGATAGGGCTAAGTGTTGCCATGGCTTCATACTTTCTTAGGAACTGTAGATTGTCAACAATACGCGATCGATAGGGTATTCCCCCGCCGAGGCGGAACTCTTCAGGTCTCTTGGAACCTCTGTGGCCGAAGGAAGTCCAAGCCGTCAAACCAGCGCTTGCCAAGTGCTTCGCTGGCTGCAATTTCCCCGTAACCGGAAGCCATCTTGAAACCGGCTCCCGAGAACCCCGTCGCGGAGTAAATCCGGCTGGACTCGCCGAGGAAGCCCATCAACGGCTGCGAGTCCGAGGTGAAGAGGTCCGGGAAGGCATCCGAGCGTACGATGCTTGGGACCAGGCCAGGGAAGAACTCCGAAACTGTCTCCGTGGTTTCAGCAATCTCTGCAGGTGTTAGATCCCGGGGCACTGAGTCGGCGGCGGGAGTTGGTGCTCCACGACCATCAAGCGTGGCTTTGACGGTGACGCCATCCACTGCCGGTGCACCGTACATAGAGCTATCGCCGGAAATCCTGATGAAGATCGGAAATTTCTCCGGTGAGAATTGTTCTGCGTCACGGGCGACGAACCATGACAGGAAGATCCTCTTGGTTTCGGTGTGAGCCCTGAGGTATTCAGGCATGAGCTGCTTGGACCAAGCGCCCGAGGCGACGATGGCTCGTTCGAAGGTCCAGGATTTTGTCCCCGACGTGATAACGACGCCGTCGTCGGTTTCAGTGATGGTATCGATCGGCGTGTTGCTGTAGATGGTTGCGCCGTTGGCCTCGGCTGCGGTGATGGCGGCGGTGATGGCGCGGTCCGTTCGCAGGGCGCCGGCCTTGGGGTCGTAGACGGCCATGTCGTCGGCACGCAGATTGTGTTGCGGGTAGCGGGTGGCCATTTCCTCACGGCTGAGGATCTCGTGGACGGCTCCGGTGATTCGTGTGGTCTCAAGCAAGCTCTGGAGGTATGGTCCGTCGGTGGTGCCGATGGAGAGTCCGCCACAGCGAGTGAGGATGTCTTGCCCGGTCTCCGCTTCGAGTTCGGCCCAGAGTTCGCGGGAGCGGCTCAGGATGGGGTAGTAGGCAGGGTTGCCGCGGTAAACCATCCGGAAGAGCCGGGTGTCTCCGCCGGCGGCACTTCGTGCGTGTGCAGGGGAGTGCGCTTCAAATCCCACGACGGAATCGGTGAGTCGGGAGGCTTGCCAGAGGGCCATGCTGCCGATGCTGCCCAGGCCGATGATTGCGAGTTTTCCGTCCATGATCAGAGGACCTGCTTGAGGAAGGATTGGGTGCGGGGTTCCTTGGGGTTGGTGAGGACTTCGCGGGCGTCGCCGCGTTCTACGACGTTGCCTTCGTCCATGAAGATCAGGGAGTCGGCAACTTCGCGGGCGAAGCCCATTTCGTGGGTGACGACCACCATGGTCATGCCTTTTTTGGCGAGGTCTTGCATGACGGCCAGGACTTCGCCGACTTTTTCGGGGTCCAGGGCGGAGGTGGGTTCGTCGAAGAGGATGATTTCGGGGTTCATGGCCAGGGACCGGGCGATGGCGACGCGTTGCTGTTGTCCGCCGGAGAGTTCGGCGGGGTAACGGTCGCCGAAAGCGCCGAGGCCGACGCTGGTGAGCAGTTCCTGGGCTTGCTTGGCTGATTGTTTTTTGTCGGCGCGTTTGACAAGGACAGGGCCGGCCATGACGTTCTCGCGGGCGGTCATGTTGGGAAAGAGATTGAACGACTGGAACACCATGCCCACGCGGGTGCGCTGTTGGGCCAGTTTTTTCGGTGGGAGGGCGTGGTAGGCGGTGTCGGTTTCGTAGTAGCCGAAGTCTTCGCCGTTGACTTTCAGGATGCCCGAATCGACGGTTTCGAGGCCGTTGATGCAGCGCAGCAGGGTGGACTTGCCGGAGCCGGAGGGGCCAATAATGCAGCAGATTTCTCCGCTGGCGATTTCAAGGTCGACATCTTTGAGGACTGTTTTGGGTCCGAAGGATTTCCGGATTTTTTGGGCCTGGATGGTGCCGTCAGCGTTCATCGTGCTATCCCTTCCGGTGCGGTGAGTGTCACTTTGCGGGCTTTGCGGGGGACCCGGGCGGAGGTGTGTGAGTACTTTTGCTCGAGTTTGGACTGGGGGTAGCTCAGCAGCATGGTCATCACGAGGTACCAGAGGCTGGCGACGATCAGCAGCGGGATGGTTTCGTAGGTTCGGGCGTAGATCAATTGGGCGCTTTGGAGCAGTTCTGCTACGCCCAGGACGCTGACCAGGGAGGTGCCCTTGAACATGCCGATGACCTGGTTGCCGGTGGCCGGGATGATGGACGGCATGGCCTGGGGGATGATGACCTTGCGCATTTTCATGGCCCCGCTCATGCCCAGGGAATCGGCCGCTTCGATTTGGCCTTTGCCGACCGAGGAGAATCCGCCGCGGATGATTTCGGCCATGTACGCGGCTTCGTTCAGGGTCAGGCCGATCAGGGCGGCGGTGATCGGACCCATCAGGGCGTTGGTGTCGATCGCGGTGCCAATATCGGTGAACGGGATACCGATGCTCAGGTTCGGGTAGAGGGCCGAGAGGTTGAACCAGAAGATCAGTTGGACCAGGACCGGGGTGCCGCGGAAGATCGTGATGTAGACCCCGGCGAGGGCGGCGATGGGTTTGATGGTGGAAGCCCGCATGATGGCCAGGCCCAGTCCGAGGAGGGTGCCCAGGGCCATGCTCGCCACGGTGAGGAAAATGGTGAGCATCAGCCCGCGCAGGATGGATTCGTGGGTGAAGTACTTCGCTACGACATCCCACTTGAAGTTCGGGTTGGTCGCGACCGAACTGAGGACGCCGATGCCGACCAGGATGCACACGACCCAGGAAGCGTACTCAAACGTGCTGCGCCGCTTCAACCGCGGCTTCAGCGCCGAATCCAACCCGCTCATCGCTTTACTTCTTTCCATAGTCACTTGCTTCATAGGAGCGCCCACTAGTTCAGCTTGGCGTCAGTGATGGCTCCGGATTCCAGCCCCCAGTTGTCGAGGGACTCTTTATACTCCGGGGTCTGAAGGACGGACTGGAGGGCTGCCTGGAAGGCCGGGACCAGCGGTGAACCCTTCTTCAGGCCGATGGCCGTCAGGTCGCTGGAACCGACGTCGACCCGACCGACGAGGACGAAGGAGCCCGGCTGCTGCTTCTCGGCCCATCCGAGTGCGGTGGTGTCATACAGAATGCCGTCGATGCGCTTGGAGTGCAGCTGGGTGAGCGCGTCCTGGACGTTGGGCAGCGTCACACCGTTGATGGCCGGCTGTCCCTTTGACGTGCAGGTCTGCTCGCTCAGCGCGGGGAGGCGCTTGAGCTGGCCCGTTGATCCCTGGGTTACGGCGATGTTCTTGCCGCACAGGGTCTCTACCGTGAGGTTGAGCGGGTTGCCGGCGGCCACAGCCACAGAGTTGCCGGCCTTGAAGTAATCGATCATGTCCAGGACTTTCAGTCGTTCTTCAGTCTTGGACATGGTGGTGGCGGTGAAGTCGAAGCGACCGCCATCGAGCCCGGGAACAATCGTGTCGAACTTCGTGTCCACGAACTTCAGCTTCAGGTCAAGCTTCCTTGCAATGAGCCTGGCAATGTCCGGGTTGAGGCCAATCGCAGTTGTGTTGTCTTCAGCCAGGAACGTGGTGGGCGGGTAGTGAAGGTCCATGGCGACCGTCAGCTCGCCTTTGTCCTTGATGGCCTGTGGCAAGAGGGCCACGGCAGCTGAATCGGGCTGCACGCCTTCGGATATGTCTGTGGTGTCGGCAGTCTTGCTGCTGTCCGCGGAGTCGCTGTTGGCGGCGCCTCCACAGGCGGTCAGCGCCATCAGAACGGCAAGTCCAGCAGCGGCGGTCTGCGCCTTGGTTCGGATCTTCATAGTAGTTCCCTTCGAGGGAGTCGGGCGGTGGGGAGGGGGAAGTCTTGAGTTGAAATGTGATCCGGATCTCTCCGTCATCTAGTGCAATGCAACCCCCTCAACAGTAGATTGTCAACAATTTACAGAAAACTTTTTTGACCCCGCTCACTCAGTTGAGAATCATTCTGGATGTACGCCGAAACTGTTGACAATTGACAATTTGGCGTCCTAGAGTCGAAGCAATGGTCGAGCAGCTTCCCGGCCCGCCCTGCAGGACATTGCGGTGCAGCCCCATCGAATCCGGCACCTTCACATACGGCCGGACCGCCCCCATCCCCAGACACCTGACAAGAAACGGAATCGACATGGCAGAGACAAACTTCCGGCCGAAGTACATCTCCTTTGATATCTACGGCACCCTGATCAACTTCGACATAGATCCCACCACCCGGCGTCTGCTGGATGGACGTATCTCTGAAGAACAGTGGCCCACGTTCAAGAAGCAGTTTCGCGGATACCGCTTTGACGAAGTCCTCGGTGACTACAAGCCATACGAGCGGATCCTCCAGGACTCTTTTGACCGCGTGTGCAAGCGCTGGGGGATCGGACCTACCGAAGGCGCCGGCGCAGCTTTCGCTGACGCAGTCCGCGGCTGGGTTGCCCATGAGGACGTGCCGGCCCCGCTGAAGCTGATGGGTGACAATTACCAGCTCGTGGCTCTGTCCAATGCGGACACCAGCTTTCTGGACATCAGCATTCCCAAGCTCGGCGCCAACTTCCACTCCGTCTTCACTGCCGAGCAAGCCCAGGCGTACAAGCCGCGCTACCAGGCCTTCGAGTACATGCTGGACACCCTGAACGCCAAGCCTGAAGACTTCCTGCACATCTCCTCACACACCCGCTACGACATGCATCCCATGCACGACATGGGCTTCCGGAACCTCTGGATGCTGGACCGCGGCTACGACCCCATCGGTCATGGCTACGACCTCAGCACTGCGAAATCCCTGGACGAGATCAACAAGCACCTCGGACTCTAGAACGACTACGAGGCGAAAGGCCACCCCGTGAAACTTGTTCCCTACTGGCTTGATACTGCAGAGCCATCCGGCGATTACCGCCGAACACCGGTCCCGGAAAATGTTGATGTTGCGATCATCGGCGCGGGCTTTACGGGGCTGTCCGCGGCCCTTGAATTTGCCAAGCAAGGAGCCAGCGTGGCTGTCTTCGAGCGACACACTGTTGGCTGGGGTGCGTCGGGCCGTAACGGGGGAATGGCTACCACTGGTTTGGCCATTGGTTTCAGTACCGCAGTCAAACGCTACGGGGCGCCCCGCGCGGTTGAGATGTTCCGCGAGTACAACGACGCCATCGAAACCATCGAGAAGCTCGTCCACGACAACGGCATCGACTGCGACTTCAAGCGCTTCGGCAAGCTTTCGCTCGCGTTCCACAAGTCACACTACGATGGCTTCCTGAAGTCCCAGGAGCTGCTTGCGAACCTTGTGGATCACCACGTAAAAGTCATCCCGAAGGCAGAGATCCACAGCGAAATCGGGACGGACTTCTATCAGGGGGCCATGATGGATCCCCTGGGTGCAGGCCTGCATGTGGGCAAGTTCGTTCACGGGCTGGCGAAGGTGGCCGCCGACCACGGCGCAGATATCTGCGAAAACGCAAGTGTCACGGAGCTGAACAAGGTTTCTGGTACGGTGCACGACGTCCACACCACCCGGGGCATTACCCGTGCAAAGCAGGTCCTGGTGGCCACGAGCGGCTACACGGGCAACGTCACCCCGTGGCTGCAGCGCCGTGTGATTCCGGTAGGCAGCTTCATCATCTGCACTGAGCCACTGTCCGAAGAGGTGGTCAACCGCATTCTTCCCAACAGGCGCCAAGCATCTGACAGCAAGATGCTCACCTACTACTTCCGCATTACCCCGGACAACAGACTGCTGTTCGGTGGGCGCGCCCGCTTCGCGCTGTCCAGCCCGGATTCGGACGTCAAAAGTGCAGAGATCCTGCACAAGGCAATGACCGAACTTTTCCCCTATCTGTCCAAGGCCAAAGTGGACTACATCTGGGGTGGCCTTGTGGACCTTTCCATGGACCAGATGGTGCACGCCGGCGTTCATGACGGGCTGTTCTATTCGCTCTGCTACAGCGGCCATGGCGTACAGATGGCCGCCCATATGGGCAAGAAGATGGCCCACTACATGGCCGGAGATAAGCAGGCGAATGTGTGGGAAGACCTGAAGAACCCGCCTGTGCCCGGCCACTTCGGCCCGCCGTGGTTCCTGCCTTTCATTGGTGGAGCCGCGAAGATCATCGACCGCATCAAATAGGCAGGGCAGGACCCATGAGTTCATCGACCAAAGTCGCTCAAGCGCGCCCAAAAACACGGCAGGAGACCGCCTACAGGCGGGCAAGTATCGCCGCCCTGCCCGGCGGTGCTTTCCTGGAGGGCCGTTGGGAGACGGCTGACAGGATCCTTGAGGTCCGGGATCCCGAAGACGGCGTTCTTCTGGGGACAGTGTGTTCCTCCACTCCACAGGATGTACGGCGGGCGGTTGCCTTCATTTATCGCCATCTACAAGAATTTGATTGGACTCTCCGGGAACGGCGGGAGGCCTTGGACCGTGCTGCGGTGTTGCTCGCGGAGCAAGGCGGGCGGTTCGCGGAGATCATTGCCGCGGAAAGCAGCAAGACCATTACCGAGGCTGAGCGTGAAGTGCGCCGGTGCATCGAGACGTTGCGACTATCCGCTGCTGCGTCCAGCGAACTTGTCGGAGAGACTCTGGCGTTTGACGACAGTGTCGCCGGGGCCAATAAGATCGGCTGGTACATCCGCAAACCCGTGGGCATTATCGCGGCCATCACCCCCTTCAATGATCCGCTCAATCTTGTAGCGCATAAGCTGGGCCCGGCGTTGATCGGAGGCAACGGCGTCGTACTTAAACCCTCAGGACGCACACCGCTGACCGGGCTTGCCTTCATCGAACTGTTGTTGGAGGCGGGCGTTCCTGCCGGTCGACTTGCCGCCATCGTTTCGGGACCGGGTGTTTCGGAGGCGATCGTGACCGACCCAAAGGTTGATCTCATCTCGTTCACGGGCGGACCGAATACTGCCGACCGTATCGCTGCCGCCGCGGGAGCGAAGAAGATCCTCTCTGAACTCGGCGGCAACAACGCAACAATCGTCTGCGCAGACGCTGACGCCAAGGCCGCCGCCCAGGCGATAGTTGCCGGCGCATTCGGAGTGGCAGGGCAAAATTGCCTGTCGGTGCAGAGGGTCTACGTTCACATCTCACTGTTCGATCATGTCCTCGAAGAGGTGGTCGTTGGGACCCGGGCGCTTCGCGTCGGGGCCAAGTTCGATCGCTCCACTGACGTCGGACCCTTGATCAGCGAGGCTGAGGCCCGCCGCGTGGAGGAATGGGTGGACGAGGCCAAGGCACTTGGCGGGACCGTCCACGTGGGTGGGCAACGCCACGGCGCGTTCTACCAGCCGACCGTACTCACGGACGTGCCCGCAGATGCGCTGGTCATCCGCGAGGAAGTGTTTGGCCCGGTGGTCAGCCTCATGCCGTTCATCCAGGTCAGCGATGCCATCCTGGCCGCCAACGACTCCGATTACGGGCTGCAGGCCGGTGTCTTCACGGAGTCGATCGAGCTGGCCCTGGCCATAGCCGACAAGCTGCACGTGGGTGCCGTGGTGATCAATGAGACCAGCGATGTCCGGATCGATTCCATGCCCTTCGGCGGGTTCAAGAAGTCCGGCGTGGGCCGCGAAGGCGTCAAGCACGCGGTACGCGAGATGACCGAACCCAAAAGCACCATCATCAAATTGGCCGAGCCGGCCACACGCTGGCAGCAGCTCAATGCCACCTCAGAACGGAATGCATCATGACGACCCACAAAATCGCAGTTATCGCGGGCGACGGAATCGGCAAGGAAGTTGTTCCCGCCGCCATCGAATGCCTCGAACGGATCGCGCAACTCCACACCATCAACCTCGAGTTCACCCACTTCGGCTGGGGCTCGGACTACTACGGAGAGCACGGGCGAATGATGCCGCTGGACGGGCTGGAACAGCTGGCGCAGCATGATGCCATCTTCCTGGGTGCAGTCGGCTCCCCGGAGGTTCCGGACGCCGAATCCCTCTGGGGACTCTTGATCCCCATCCGGCGGGAGTTCCAGCAGTACATCAACCTGCGTCCGGTGAAAACGCTCGACGGCGTCAAATCACCACTGGAGAACAAGGCACCAATCGATATTCTCATCGTGCGTGAAAACAACGAAGGGGAGTACTCGGAGGTCGGCGGCCGCGCCTACCGCGGGCTGCCCCATGAGACAGCCGTCCAAGAGACCATTTTCACCCGCCTGGGGGTATCGCGGGCCGCTCACTATGCCGCTTCGCTCGCCTCATCCCGAAAAGGTCACCTGACATCGGCAACCAAGAGCAACGGCATCATCCACACCATGCCGTTCTGGGACGAAGTAGTGGAAGAAACCACCCGCCTCTACCCTGACGTGACGCTGACCAGCGAACTGGTTGACGCGCTGGCTGCCCACTTGGTTTTGAAGCCCTGGACCTTCGACGTCATTGTCGCCTCAAACCTGCTGGGCGACATTCTCTCCGACTTGGGCAGCTCCGTCACCGGTTCCATCGGCGTAGCCCCCAGCGCCAACCTCAATCCGGATGGTGACTTCCCGTCCCTCTTCGAGCCGGTCCACGGGTCAGCCCCGGACATCGCGGGCAAGGGGCTGGCAAACCCGGTTGGCCAGATGTGGTCAGGGGCAATGATGCTCCAGCACCTGGGCCACCCGGAAGCGGCCGGGCACCTGCAATTGGCCTTCGAGTCAGTGTTGCGGGAGGGCCTGGGCACCCGCGACGTTGGAGGACCCTCGTCCACTTCGGAGTTCACTGCCGCCGTCCTGGCTGCCATCGACGTCGTGGCGGCCGTCGGCCGGTCGGAAGCCGTCGAAGCAGCGAAGCCAGCGGCAGCAGCGGCGTCGTAAACATGAAGACCGCCAACGCTCAACGGCCTATAGTTGCTGTCCTGTACCGGGAGGCCCTGCCGCCCCGATTAGACGAGATCGAAGAGCTGGCCGACGTCCGCCTCACCACGGCAGAGGGCCTGGCTGTTGCAATGAACGGCGCGGATGTGCTGTATCAATGGCACTCCTTCTCACCTGCACTGCGCGAGAACTGGGCCGCAGCCTCGACGCTGAAATGGGTCCACGTTTCAGCGGCCGGCGTCAGCCAGCTCCTGTTCGATGAACTGATCAACAGCGACGTCGCCTACACGAACTCGCGCGGTGTCCTCAGCCGCGCAATAGCGGAGTTCGCGCTGGGGTTTGTCCTGGATATTGCGAAGGATTCGCAGGGTTCGTTGAAGCTTCAGCAGGGCGGGCGCTGGCAGCATCGGGTCACCCGCAAGGTCCAAGGCCAGCGTGCGCTGGTAGTAGGAACGGGCTCCATAGGGCGGGAAATTGCGGCATTGTTCAGTGCCGTTGGCCTACGGGTCAGCGGTGCTGGGCGCAGCAGCCGGCCCGGGCATGGGTGCTTTGAAGAGATCCACTCTTCGCAACGCCTGGCCCTGGTTGTCCGCGACTTTGACTACGTTGTGCTGGCAGCCCCGCTGACCGACGACACCAGGCACTTGGTGGACGAGGACGTCCTTTCAGCCATGCGGCCCACGGCCCACCTCATCAACGTGGGGCGCGGGGAACTGGTGGACACAGACGCTTTGGTGGACGCGCTCGGCTCGGGATCAATAGCCGGCGCGGCACTCGACGTGGTCCACCCTGAACCCCTGCCCGCGGAACATCCGCTATGGAGCATGGACAACGTCATCCTCACCCCTCACATGAGCGGCGACACCGAAGACTACCTCGACGATCTGGGAAAGCTGTTCGTGGCAAACCTCCAACGGTTCAGCCGGGGTCAACCACTGCATAACGTCGTGGACAAAAAACTCGGGTTCGTTCCCGCTCCTTCAGCCCCCTAGGACACCGGACCGTCATGCCCTTCAGCGGGCCTGTGACCGGAGATCGCGGCGCGGATATCGCCTTCTTCGTGCCCGTCCTTCTTCTTGCCGAACGGCAGCACCTTGAGCAGCGGGTGCAGGATGACCATGATGACCAGGCCCCAGATGGCGCCAAGAATGGCCGAGCACAGCGTGTTGACCAGCCAGGCAAGGAAGCCACCTACAGCGGGGATTCCGGCAAAGGGCGTCTCGAGGACATGAACCAGGTCATACGGGCCGTGCCAGCCGAGGTCGTGTGCCCCTTGCAACATGATGTGGCCACCAACCCAGAGCATGGCGATGGTCCCGATGAGGGTGATTGCGGCCAGAACGGCGGGCATTCCCTTGACGAGAAGCCGGCCGAAGCGCTGGGAGCCCGCGGAGTCCTTGGTGGTCAGGTGCAGGCCGATGTCGTCCATTTTGACGATCAGTCCAACGGCGCCATACACGATGACCGTGATAGCGATCGCTACGACGACGAGGATGAGCGCCCGGACCCAGAGGGACTCAGTGGCTACCTCGTTCATGGCGATCACCATGATTTCGCAGGACAGGATGAAGTCGGTGGTGATGGCTCCCTTGGTGACCTTGGCCTCGGCTTCAGGGCCGCGCTGGACAGCAGGTGTCTTCTCGGCAGCAGCATGGCCCCGGAGTTTGTGCCAGACCTTCTCGGCGCCCTCGTAGCAGAGGTAGGAACCGCCGAGCATGAGGATGAACGGAATGATTCCCGGGATGAAGGCGCTGACGAGCAGCAGCGCCGGCAGGATGATCACCAGTTTGTTGCGCAGTGAGCCCCAGAAGATCTTTTTGATCATGGGCAGTTCGCGGGATGGGTCAGCTCCGGACACGTACTGCGGGGTGACAGCGGCGTCGTCGATCACGACGCCGGCAGCTTTGGCCCCGGCCTTGGCTGCTCCCGCTGCGATGTCGTCCACTGAGGCAGCCGCGATGCGGGCCAGAGCAGCAATGTCATCCAGCAGGGCGACGAGACCGCCGCTCACAGAGCTGCTCCATCCTGCTCAAGAGCGGATGGGTGGGCATGGAAAGCTGGTACGAGGAGCATGAAAGGCATGCTCGGATTATACGTTGGCTGGTAAAACCGGGGGTGGGCGTGACGCGCCTTAACTGCGACATTGCCACGTGAAATTAACCTGGCTTTGCCCTCCCTGTATCGCCGCGGGTGCGCCACCTATGCTGGCTTCATGTCAACTGATGAAGAGAAGGATCCGCCCGTACCTGCCGACCTTGAGGGCAAGAGGCCGAGAAAGGTCCACGATGCGCCACGTCAAGACGAACATGAAACAAGCAAGGAAAAGCCTGACGACAATTAGTCCCCCGGGGCCTCAATGGAGTGTTGACAGACTCGAAGTAACGCGGGTAACCTAAGTCACATGCCCACTTAGTAACGCGCGTTACCAGCGCTGCCTTACCAGGCAGGTCAGTCAGACAAAGAAGGTCTGGCGCAACACTCAGAACACCGAAGGACACCGGAGCATTCGATGGCGAAAAGCACCACCCCCGGCAACACCGCAGCTGTCCGGCAGCGCGGAGTCACCATGAAAGACGTCGCCGACCACGCCGGTGTTTCCCGGACTGCTGTTTCCTTTGTGCTGAGCAACCGCGAAAATGCCAGCATCTCCGAGGAAACCCGCACCCGGATCAACGATGCCGTACTGGAATTGGGCTACCGCCCCAATGCCGGTGCCCGTGCGCTGGCATCACAGCGCACGGACTGGTACGGAATCGTGACGGAGATCGTCACGGCACCCTTCGCCGTTGACATCATCAAGGGCGCGCAGGACCAGGCCTGGCTTGACCGCCGGTTCCTGCTCATCGCGCCATCGGACCAAGCGGATGCCGTAGGACCCAACCAGGGCCTGGAGGATGCTGCCATCGAAAAACTGTTGGAGCAACGGGTGGAAGGACTTCTCTACGCAGCCACTTTTCACCGGGGCGTCCGGGTTCCGGTGAGCGCCAACGAAGTACCCACCGTCTTGATCAACTGCTTCGACGCTGACGGAAAGCTGCCCTCGATCGTCCCCGACGAGCGTGGGGGCGGCCGCGTCGCCGTCGAGCGTTTGCTTCAAGCCGGCCACACGCGGATCGGAGTCATCAATCTTGACCCGGTTATTCCTGCTGCAGTGGGGCGGTTGGCGGGTGCACGCGAAGCACTCGCCGCCGCCGGACTGGAGCTCAACCCCGAACTGGTGGTGTCCGGATACGCAACGGCGGATGGCGGCTACGATGCCGCGTGCCGGATTCTGGACCGTTATCCACCCAAGGACAGGCCAACTGCGCTGTTCTGCCTCAATGACCGTATGGCGATGGGCGCTTATGACGCCATCAAGGAACGGGGCCTGACCATCCCCGGGGACATCGCTGTGATCGGCTTCGACAACCAGGAACTGATTGCGGCCTACCTCAGGCCAAAACTGACCACGGTTGCGTTGCCTTTCGAAAAAATGGGCGCCCTGGGCGTCCAAACGCTAGCCGCTCTTACAGCAGGACAGCCGATCATTGCCGACCAGCAATTGGTCGGCTGTCCGCTGCTAGAACGCTCTTCGGTCTGACCGCGAAATCAACGTCGAAGAGCAAACCCCTTACCCACCCCTTCACCTTGGACGATGAAGACAGGAAAGAGATAACCATCATGACACACCCCCGATTCAGGGCTGCCCGAATGACGGCAGCGAGCCTCGCAGTGGGCGCTATGCTGCTTACCGGCTGCACGGCCAACGTGGCCAAGACAGGCACTTCCGACGCCGGAGCGAACGCCAGCGCGTTCCTCACCATTCCGCGCGAGGACATGGGCACGTTCGTGCAGAACTTCAACCCGTTTGCACCCACGGTGAACCCCATGGTTCAGCAGTCCATTTACGAATCCCTCCTGATCTTCAACCCGGCCAAGGGAGATACTGTGCCGTGGCTCGCCACGGAGTGGAAGGCGGCCGAGGACGGCAAGTCAGTCACATTCACCCTCCGTGATGGTGTGAAATGGTCAGACGGGCAGCCCTTCGTGGCTGACGATGTTGCCTATACGTTCGAACTACAGAAGAAGATCAAGGGCGGCTTCGAGTACTTGGACAGCGTTACCGCCGAGGGCAACAAGGTCACCTTCAACTTCAACAAGCCGTGGTCGCCGGCCCTTTACGACGTCGGCCAGCTCACCATCCTGCCCAAGCACATCTGGTCTGCAGTGCCGGATCCGGAAAAGGACGCCAACGCCAAGCCCGTGGGCACCGGACCGTACACAGAGGTAGACAGTTTCCAGGCCCAGTCCTTTGTGCTGAAGAAGAACCCCAATTATTGGCAGCCGGAAAAGCAGAAGATTGCCGGCATCAAGTTGCTCGCCTTCGCAGGAAACGACGGCGCCAACCTCGCGGCAGCGAACGGCGACGTCGACTGGGCCCCCCAGTACATCCCGAACATCGAAAAGACCTTTGTCTCCAAAGACAAGGAACACCGTCAGTACTGGTTCCCGGCTACGGGTGCCATGATCAACTGGCAGCTCAACACCACTAAGGCGCCTTTCAACGACGTTGACGTCCGCAAAGCACTGAGTATGGCAGTGGACCGCGAGCAAGTCACCAAGATCGGCATGAGCGGTTACGCCAAGCCGGCCGACTGCACCGGACTGTCAGGCAACTACGAGACCTGGAAGAACACCCAGGTCAAGGACAACTGCACGTGGACCAACCACGATGTCCAGAAGGCCAACGAGCTGCTGGACAAGGCGGGCTACCCCAAGGGAGCCGATGGGAAGCGCACGCTGAAGGACGGCAAGCCTTTCGAATTCAAGATCTCCGTGGGCGCCAGTTCGTCCGACTGGCTGTCCGTGGCCAACGTCATCTCACAGAACCTGGCCGAGGTTGGAGTCACAACCAAGGTGGAGTCTCCTGATTGGGCCGCCGTGGTTGCCGGCTATGAAACCGGTGACTTCGACTCCGGCATTGTCTGGAGTGCCAACGACCCCAGCCCGTACAAGTACTTCAACACCTCCATGGGCACAGGCACTGTGAAGCCCGTTGGTACCAAGACGCTCGACAACTACCACCGGTTCGGCGACACCACGGCGGATGCCCTGCTGGCCGACTTTGCGGCGGAGGCTGACCAGTCCAAGCAGAAGGACATCGCCAACAAGCTGCAGGAAGAGTACAACGACGTCGCACCGCTGGTGCCGCTGTTCTCCGGCCCTGAATGGGGTGCCTTCAACGACACCCGCTTCACCGGCTGGCCCACCGAGGCCAACCCTTACGCCACACTCTCGGTCCGGTCGCCTACCACCGTGTTGGTTCTGACCACGCTGGAACCCCGCAAGTAACGATTCCTTCGCATGAGGCCCAGTCGGGCCTCACAGCGCACGCCCGGCGGAACGCCGGATCACCGGCCAACGCCGCCGGGCGTGCCTTCCCATACTTTCCGCACTTCCCGAATGGAGGGAAACCGTGCGCTTCATCCTGCGCCGCCTGGGTTTCTACCTGATCGCCTTCTGGGCGTCCATCACCCTGAATTTCCTGCTTCCGCGCTTCATGCCCGGGGACCCCGTCTCCCGCATGTTCGCCCGTTCCCAAGATCGAATGCAGCCGGAACAGATCGAGGCCCTGCGCAAGCTGCTGGGTGTTGACGACCGGCCCATCTGGGAGCAGTACATCGACTACATGCACAACATCTTCACCGGGCAGATGGGTGTTTCCATCTCCCGTTTCCCCACCCCGGTCACCGAGGTCATTTCGTCCCAAATCGGTTGGACACTCTTGCTGGGCGGTACTGCACTGGTCATTGCCGCCGTCGTGGGTAACCTGCTGGGCATCCTGGCCGCTTGGCGGCGCGGCGGCGCGATCGACTCCGCGCTTCCACCGGTGCTGGTGTTCATCGGTTCGTTCCCGTACTTCTGGCTTGCCATGGGCGCGCTCTACCTGTTTGGCGTGGTGTTGGGCTGGTTCCCGATCCGCCATGCGTTCACTGACGGTTTGGAGCCGGCGTTCACTTGGGAGTTTATTGGCGACGTCGGTGCGCACCTTGTGCTGCCGGCACTCACGATCGTGTTGGTTTCCATCGGCGGATGGATGCTTGGCATGCGGAACACCATGATTGCCACCAACTCCGAGGACTACATCACCATGGCCGAAGCCAAGGGACTCCGCCCGGGCCGCATCATGCTCCGCTATGCGGCACGCAACGCCATGCTCCCGTCGGTGACCAGCTTCGGCATGGGACTGGGATTCGTGGTGGGCGGTGCCTTGCTCACAGAGGTGGTGTTCGCCTACCCCGGCGTCGGCTACCAGCTCCTCAACGCTGTCCAAGGCCTCGACTATCCGCTCATGCAGGGCCTGTTCCTGACCATCACCGCCGCTGTTTTGCTTGCCAACTTCCTGGTGGACATCCTCTACGTCCGCCTCGACCCGCGCGTGCGCAGCAACTAGAGGGACTGATCATGACAACCGCACTTCTGAAGCAGCCAACTCCAACGCCGGTCCGCAAGCCGAACCGCAGCTTTGTCCACGGACTGCTCACCAACAAGAAAGCCCTGACGGGCATGGCCGTGATGATCGTCTTCATCGCCTTGGCCCTTCTGGCACCGATCCTGTTTCCTGGGGACCCGTCGCGGATCACGGCCATGGCTTCACTGGAACCATCGTCCGAGCACTGGCTGGGAACTACAGCCAAGGGACAGGACGTCCTCGCACTGACCGTCCATGGTTCCCGGAGCTCGCTGTTCGTGGGACTGACCGTGGGCTTGGCATCAACTTTCATCGGTATCCTGGTGGGCCTTGCCTCGGCGTACTTCGGCAAATTCATTGACGAAGCACTGTCCCTGGTCACCAACGTTTTCCTGCTCCTGCCCGGCCTGCCGCTGCTGGTCATCCTGGCCGCCTTCCTTCCGCCGGGACTGGGGACCGTGATCCTGGTACTCGTGGTGACCGGATGGGCCGGTTCCGCACGCGTACTGAGATCGCAGGCGTTGTCCATCCGCTCCAAGGATTTTGTGGCTGCGGCCGTGGTGTCAGGCGAAAGGGCCGGCCGGATCATGTTCCGTGAGATCCTGCCCAACATGGCCTCGATCGTCATGGGCACGCTGCTGGCTTGCGTCATCTACGGCATCGGCGCCCAAGCGGGCCTGGAGTTCCTTGGCCTGGGCGATGTCAGCACGGTCTCCTGGGGCAACAACCTCTTCTGGGCCGGCAACGAAGGCGCCCTGCTCACCGGAAGCTGGTGGGTCTTTGTCCCCTCAGGCGTGTGCATCGCGCTGGTGGCTTTCGCCCTTGCCCTCATCAACTACGCCGTGGACGAGGTCACCAATCCGCGGCTTCGGAAGATCAAAACGACTAAAACAGCACCCACGAACACCGAAAGAAGCGCCGCCAAATGACCATCTCCCAAGTTTCCTTCGGCTCCCACGAACCTGTCCTTGACGTCAAGGACCTCACCGTCAAGTACATCGGTGACACCCGCTCCACCACCGCCGTCGACCGCGTTTCCTTCAGCATCGGCACCGGTGAGGTATTCGGCCTCGCGGGGGAGTCCGGCTGCGGGAAGTCCACCATTGCCAACTCGATCATGAGGCTCCTGAAGGATCCTGCGAAGATCGCCGGCGGCAGCATTTCCTTTGGCGGCAAGGACGTCCTGGCCATGAGCCCGGAGGAGCTGCGGCGCTTCCGCTGGCAGGACGTGGCAATGGTCTTCCAATCAGCCATGAACTCGCTCAATCCGGTGCTGACCATCGGCGAACAGATTGTAGACATCTTCACCACCCACGCCGACTACTCCCGCAAGGAATCAATGCGGCGTGCCTGTGAACTATTGGAACTGGTGAGGATCGATCCCGCCCGGCTTAAGTCCTATCCGCACCAGCTCTCGGGTGGCATGCGACAACGTGCCGTTATTGCGATGGCTGTAGCGCTCAAACCGTCATTGCTGATTCTGGACGAGCCCACAACTGCACTGGATGTGGTGGTGCAGCAGGAGATCATGGCACAGATCAAGGAACTCCAGCGCGAGCTTGGCTTCTCCGTCCTGTTCATCACGCACGATATGTCCCTCATGGTGGAACTCTCGCACCGCATGGCCGTGATGTACGGAGGCCGGATTGTGGAAACCGCCAAAGCCCAGGACGTCTTCGCCAACCCCCGCCACCCGTACACCCAGGCGCTGATGGGCGCCTTCCCGCCGCTCACCGGTCCCCGCGTTCCGTTGACGGGATTGCCCGACGGAGTGAAGTTCCGCAACATCCCGGACCTCACCGAGGCTGCACACGGGCATTTTGTGGCACCGTTCGGCGCCGACGCCCCGGTGGTTGATTCAGCAAACCTGGAAGGAGCCGCACGATGAGCCATTCCCTGATGACCCCAGCCCCCGTGTCCACTACCGGCACCCCCGCGCTTGAGATTCGAGGCCTGGGAAAGACCTTCCCGATTGGCGGCTTGTTCTCCCGCGATTCTGTCCGCGCTTTGCATGGGATCGATCTGACCATTGGCAAGGGCGAAATCGTGGCCCTCGTGGGGGAGTCCGGTTCCGGCAAGAGCACCTTGGCCCGTTGTGTTGCCCGGCTCGAAAAGCCGGGCTCCGGGGAGATTCTCATTGACGGCGTCGATGTCCTGAAGCGGGATCGTTTCCAGGCGTCACGGGCGTTTCGGTCCCAGCTGCAGATGGTGTTCCAGGATCCTTTCGGCTCCTTGAACCCGGCCCATAGGATCGAGCATTTCCTGCGGCGCTCCCTGGCGATCCACGGCAAGAACGGTAGTTCCGAGGAGGAGACGCAGCGGCGGCTCGCAGAGCTGATGACCACGGTTGGCTTGGATGCCGACATGCTGAACTCGTATCCGCACGAGCTCTCCGGCGGTCAGCGCCAACGCGTTGCGATAGCCCGGGCCCTCGCCGTTGAACCGCAGGTCATCCTGGCCGACGAGCCTACCTCCATGCTGGACGTTTCCGTCCGGATCGGCGTGCTCAACCTCATGCGCAAACTCCGCGACGAGCAAGGCATCTCCATGCTCTACATCACCCACGATCTCGCGTCCGCCCGATACCTGGCGGACCGGACGGCGGTCATGTTCGCCGGTGAACTGGTGGAGGAAGGCGAGTCCCTGGATCTGCTGGCCAACCCCGCGCATCCTTACACGCAACTCCTGGTCTCCGCTGTCCCGGATCCCGCCCGGGCAGGCTCGTACGATCCCGTTCGCAGGGCCGAATTGCGGCAGGCCGTCATGGCCTCCACGCACTGCGCCTTCGACGGCGACCAGGACCAGGCCTGCTCGGCCGAAGAACCTGTCCGCCATCAGGTGGGGGACCCCGAAAACCGTCACTGGGTCCGCTGCCACCTGTACCGCCCCTGGGCTGCCGCCGGCGGCCATGCCCTGGCGAGTGAACCACTCCAACCCGGCCACCCGGCGTCGAACGCTCAAGAAGAGGCTTCCGCATGACTGAACTGACCCACCCGCTCGCTACCGTTCCGCAGGAGGAGTTGGTGGCCCGCGCCGAAGCCGATCCACTGAGGCCGCGCTTCCACTTTGTCTCACCGGCCGGTTGGCTCAATGACCCCAACGGTGTCAGTCACTGGGACGGCACCTACCACCTCTTCTACCAGTACAACCCTGAGGGCGCTTTCCATCACCGCATCCAGTGGGGTCACGCCACCAGCACCGACCTGGTCACCTGGGTTGACCAGCCTGTTGCTTTGGAACCGTCCGAGGGGCCGGACGCCGAGGGTTGTTGGTCCGGGGTGTTGGTGAACGACGGCGGGACGCCCACCTTGGTGTATTCGGGCCGTGCGGAGGGCAAGGAGCTCCCATGCGTCGCTGTGGGAACCCCGGACCTGCTGAGCTGGACCAAGGACCCCGGGAACCCGGTTATTGGTGCCCCGCCGGCCGGTGTTGACGTCACGGCCTACCGCGATCACTGCGTATGGCGCGAGGGCAACACATGGCGGCAGTTGGTGGGTTCAGGGATCCGGCACCTCGGCGGCACGGCGTTCCTCTATGAGTCTTCGGACCTACGGTCGTGGGACTACCTCGGACCACTCTTTATCGGGGATGCCTCACAGGGCGATCCTGCGGACACTGATTGGACCGGGACGATGTGGGAATGCGTAGACCTGTTCCGTGCGGGGCAGGGATCGTTGGGGTCTGCGCCCACGGACGGCTCGCCTGATGTGCTGGTCTTCTCAGCATGGGACGACGGCGTAACCCGCCACCCGCTGTATTGGACCGGCCGCTACGCCGGCGATACCTTCGAGCCGGATACGCTGCACCGGCTGGACTACGGAGGCCGCTTCTTCTACGCACCGCAATCGTTCCAGGACGAGTCAAACCGCCGTGTCATGTTCGGCTGGATGCAGGAAGGACGAAGCGATGCCGCCATGGTCGAAGCCGGCTGGTCGGGCGTCATGAGCCTGCCGCGCGTCACCACGTTGGCCAACGATGGAACGTTGGAATTCGCACCGGTTCCCGAAGTAGAGAAGCTGCGCAGAAGCCACGTCAGCGTCCCCGGCCAAGTGCTGGTGGGGGCGGGAACGTCCGTGGAGACCGGTGTGTCCGGCAACCAGCTGGACCTTGAGCTGGACGTGCAACTTGCTCCCGGTGCGGAGGTTCGGCTCGGAGTGCTGACGTCCCCGGACTGTGCCGAGGAGACGGTGATTGTGCTGAGCCGGGCCGCCGACGGATCCCGCACCGGCACCCTCCGCCTTGACCGCAGCCGTTCCAGCCTCGCCCCTGCCATTGATGGTGAAGACAAGTCCGGGCCTGTTCCCATGACGGACGGTCGGGTCCGCCTGCGCGTCCTGGTGGACAGGTCCGCCGTCGAAATTTTCGCCAATGGCAAGCCGCTCACGGCCCGTGTCTACCCGACCCTGGGCGGGGGGCGCGTGACGCTGGCGGCCACGGAAGGTTCGGCGCGGCTCCTCTCCTTCGATGCCTGGACCATGGCCGGGATCTTTGAAAGCCCCCGCAACCTCGTCCCGGAAGGACTGTGAAACCCATGGAACGATCACCATCGCTTTCCCGTCGTGCGCTGTTTACCGGAACCGGTGCAGTCGCCCTCGGTGGATCGATCGCGCTGTCTGGTGCCGCAGCGCAGGCCAGCCCCGTTGCGGCAGCCACGGCAGCGGGCGGCCCATCGTCGAAAGGAGCAACCCGGATGCGCCCGGTCTATCACTTCAGCGTGCCTGATAACTGGAAGAACGATCCCCAGCGCCCCATCTACCTCGACGGGGAGTACCACTACTACTACTTGTACAACGCCGACTACATCAAAGGGGGTGGTGGCACATCGTGGCGACGGGCCACCACCACTGATCACGTCGCGTTCCGGGACCGCGGGGTCGCGATACCGAAGTTCAGCAATTCCAACGGCGACTGTTGGTCCGGATGCATGGTGGTTGATGAGCGGAATACTGCGGGTTACGGGGCCGGCGCGGTGATAGCCCTTGTCACCCAGGCACCGGAAGGCCGGCAGGCACAGTACCTCTGGTACTCCACGGACAAGGGTCGCTCCTTCAAGCCAGGTGGCCAGGCGCCGGTGCTGCCCAACCCGGGGGTGCCCGATTTCCGTGATCCCAAGGTGATCTGGGACGAGGACCGCGGCCGGTGGTTCATGGCCAACGCGGAGGGGCAGAAGTTGGGCTTCTACACGTCACCGGACCTGCGCTCCTGGAAACGGGTTGGCGAGTTTCTTCGCAGCGACTTGGGGCTGCTGGAGTGCCCCGACCTCTTTAGGATGACCGCCGACGACGGCACCCGGCATTGGGTGTTGGGCACCAGCGCAAATGGCAAGGGCCGCGGACTGCCGGCAACGTATGCCTACTGGACAGGAGCTTTTGACGGCAGCTCCTTTACCCCGGACCGTCCCGAGCCTGAATGGCTCGATTATGGCTTCGATTTTTATGGCGCGGTCACCTACCCGCATCACGATGCGTCGGGTGCGGAGGACCCAACCCTCCGCCGGGCGATCGGGTGGGCAAATTTCTGGGATTACCCCCACAACACACCAACCCTGGCTACTGACGGTTACAACGGCGATGACATGATCGTCCGGGATGTCCGGCTCAGGCGTGGAAACGGGGCCTACTTTCTCGCTTCCGTACCCACGTCTGCGCTGGGGGACCACGTGAAGCGAACGCATCGCTTGGGTGATGTGCCGGTTGCGGGTACTCATGACCTGAAGATTCGCTCGAACGCCTACGACCTCACGTGCGAGCTGGTGTGGGATCCGGCTGCGCCGCCTGCCAATCTCGGGTTGGAGCTGTGCCGCGCACCCGGTGGTGGCAGGCACGTGGCAGCGGGTGTTTTCGTGGGTGGCCCGTTTGCCTACGTCAATCGCCGCCCCACGATCAACCCGACGGCAGGCGAAACCCAAACGCCGGTAGATCCTGCTACAGGCCGCCTCACGCTGCGGATCCTGGTGGATCGAACCAGTGTGGAAATGTTCGTTGGAGATGGGCGCGTGGTGCACTCGCACAGGGTATTCCCCCTTGAAGGCGACGACGGCATCCGCCTCTACGCCCATGAAGGAGCGGCTACGTTCCGGGGCTTGACCATACGGGAACTCAAGGGAATATCTTCTGAGGGCACTCAGCTCTGAGTGGAGTTATCTCACCAAAGGCAGGGCCACCTCACGGTGGCCCTGCCTTTGGCGCGTAAGGCGCCGGTCCCTGCGCCCGAGGTTCGGGCTTCCTGTTGCGATGGTGTGCAGGTACGGTTCCGTACGCGTGCCGAACCTGTTCTTCGGCGGCCGGTGGGTCAGGGACCTACATGATTCCGGTGGGGACCAGCAGCGCCCAGGCCAGTGCCGGTGCAACGAGGACGACTCCGCCGGCGTACATCATGAGTTGCTTGTAGACGCGCTGGCGATCGTCTTCGCGGGCGTTGGCGACAACCAGTGCGCCGTCAGTGGAGAATGGGGATACGTCGACCACGGTCGCGGCGATGGCCAGTGCGGCCACTGTGCCCGAGGCGCTCAGTGAACTGGTCGCCAGCAACGGTCCCGCCAGAGGGATGAATGCCGTGAGCAGGGCGGTGGAGGAGGCAAAGGCCGAGCCGACGCCGATGACGTAGCAAAGTACCAGTGCAATCAGAAGCGGCGCCCCGAGTGCCAGGGCCTGCTCGGCGAGTGTATCGATCACGCCGACGTGCTGCAGCAGGGATACGTAGGTGATCATGCCGGCAACCAGGAGCACGGTGGACCAGGAGACTCCGCCGATGAACGTCTGGTGTTCCTTGATGTTGACCAGTGCCAGGAGGAGTCCTGCGGAGAGTGCCACGAAGCCAATGGGCATGTGGAAGCCCAGGGCACAGACAAGCATTGCGACGATCAGTGCCAGCGTGAGGATCTGCTGGCCGTGTGGCCGGGCGGTCCGCGTGGTGTCCAGATCAGCGAGCTGGCCTGTGACGCCGTCGCGGATTTTACCCAGGAGGGCAAACAGCACCACTGTCAGGACTGACAGGATGAGGTTCAGCGCAAAACTGGCGGCGAAGAGTGAGCCCTGCGAAATGGGGAAGTCGTTCTTTACCGCGATGTCGTGCACAAGAACGCCTGCCACGGACAGCGGCGAGAATCCACCTGCATGGGCTCCATTGATGATGAAGGCGCCCATGAGGACAGGGTGGATGCGTGATTCATAGGCCAACCCGATGGCGGCAGGGGCCAGGAGGGCGACGGCGGCAGGGGAGAAGGTGCCAAGGGCTGTCAGCGATGCTGCCAGGAGAAAGAACACCCACGGGAGGAGCATGGTTTTGCCGCGAACCAGCCGAACACAGGTCTGGACGATGATGTCGATGGTCCCGTTCCGCTGGGCCATGCTGAAGAAGTACGTGACACCGATGATGGTGATGACGATGTTGGCGGGGAAGTCCGCCAGGATTTCCTTGTCCGTCATGCCCAGCATGAAGTAGCCGACGCCGAAGGATGCCACCAGTCCCATGACGCCTATGTTCAGCGGCCATTTGGTGGCGACGACGAACATCACCACGAGGATGACCAGCGGGATGATCTGAGTGGCACTCATGGTCGGCTCCGATTCCGGGGTGGCCGCCGGGTTGAAGATGGCGCCCCCGAACAGGATGGCAACCAGGCCCAAGATCACGGAAGCGGCAACCGTTACCAGCAGGATACGGCGGCGGCGGTTGGGACTGCCGGAATTCTGTTCCCGGGTTTGGCTCTCCGATTCGGGAGCTGGGTGGTAAGTGACTTTAGCCATGGTGGTGTCTCCTCATTGAGTGGCTGATGCTAGCGAGGCTTCGACGGCACTGCCGAGAGTCTCCGGGAGGTGGATGATGCTGGTGGCGATGGTGCGGGCAGTCCGGTCGACGCCCACCACGAGGGAACCGTCCCGGTGTTCGGTCCAGGTTTCGATCACACCGGCCGGCGTGCGGAGTTTCAGGGTGGGGCGGGAGATGATGCCGGTGATGTGGTTCAGCACTGTTCCCGTGGTGCGGGCGGCCAGTGTCAAAGCGATGCTTCCCGTGATGGCCAAGGCCGGATGCGGTTTCCCCATGGAGAGCATCATGACGTTGACGTCGCCTTCCGGGTCTGCCCCGGTGGGTGCGCCCACGATCGCAAGCTTGGGGACGGCCCGCGCTGCTTGCGAAGGACTGGGCGCCAATCCCATCCGGACGGCCGCCTGGCGGCGGATCACGTCCAAAGTATCCAGCTGCAGGTCCACGCCGGCGCCCCAGGTTTCATAGCGGGCCGTGTCCAGTCCCAAGTCTTCGGCGCGCAGCATGACCACTGGCGCTCCGGCGTCGACCATTGATACCGTCCACCGGGTGCCGCTTGCGACGATGATGTCCGTCGGCGCGCCGGTAGGAAGGAGCTTTCCGGTGGTCTTTCCCGCCGGATCACGGAAGCCCAGACCCACCCTGTACCCGGGAAAAACGACTCCGGGCATTTCTGCATCGGGAACGATCGGCAGGGCGCCGTCGGGGGTTGAGACCCGCTGGATGATGATCTGGCCCGTATTGGTGTTGCGGGTGACGACGCGGGTGGAATCGCCGCCGGGTGAAACCCAGCCTTTTTCAATGGCGTACAGGCCCACAACTGCGGAGCAATTCCCGCAGTTGCTGCCCCAGTCCACGGCTGCCTCTTCGATGCCTACCTGGGCGAAGGTGAATTCGACATCAACTTCATCGTCGTCAGGCCGGCTGAGGATCATCGCCTTGCTGGTGGTGGAGGTGGCCCCGCCAACTCCGTCGATCTGGCGGGAGTCCGGGCTTCCGAAGAGCCTGGGAAGCAGCTCGTTGACGTCGGTGCCGGCTCGTTCCAGATGAGCAGTTTCAAAGACCCAGCATTTGCTGGTGCCTCCGCGCATCCATTCCGCTTCTATCTTCATGGTGTTCCCTGCATCTCGTTGATGTTGTTCCTGTTACGAGAATGATCCGGATCACAAATGAAGACAATGTTGGATATATGATGGGGGTTGTAGTGATGCTTAAATCACTTGGGCAATAAGGCGCAGCGAGTGGATCATGATGTGTCGAACGCATGAACAGCAAGCTCCATGGCAACTTGATGACCCGTAAATACAGTGAATGAACCACTTGGACAGGAGCATGAACGCATGCTTAATGATGACGCCCCCGAGTTATTCGATATCCGGCGGCTCGCGCTGCTGGTGGAAGTGGTCGAGCAGGGTTCCATCACCGCCGCGGCCGACACCATGATGTACACGCCGTCGGCGGTTTCACAGCAGTTGCGCAAGCTCGAACAGGAAGTGGGCCAGCCGTTGCTCAACCGCCGTTCGCGCGGCGTAGTCCCCACTGAGGCAGGCCAGTTACTGGCAGGGCACGCTCGGAAGATCGTGGGTCAGATGCGGGCGGCCCGCGCCGACCTGGATCAGATCGCGGGCCTGCGGCGCGGTTCACTGACCGTTGGTACATTTCCCACGCTGGCGGGATCGTTTCTCCCGCTTGTCATCCGGGCTTTCAAAAAGCGTTACCCCGCCATTGGACTTTCTGTCCGCAGTGCCCGCTTCGAGGAGTTGGTCTCGGATCTTGAGTCCGGGGTGACGGGACTGTGCTTGCTCTGGGATTACCCTTGGAACCGCTTCAGTGATGAGTCCATCCGCATCACTGAGGTTTTCCAGGAGAGCACGGTGATTCTGGTGGCCAAGGGGCACCCCCTGGCTGATCGTGATGAAGTAAATATGAGTGAACTCCGGAAGGAGTCGTGGATTGTTCGCGCTGAAGCTCATCCGGTAGTGGAAGTGCTTCAGCGATCTGCCCACGATGCCGGTTTTGAGCCGAACATCGGGTTCCTGGCCAACGACTATCAGGAGGCGCAGGCCATGGTCAGCGTGGGCATGGGCGTGGCAATGGTGCCCAAGACGGCTGTTGCACTTCAGCATCCCGATGTCCGCGTCCTCAGCCTGGGCCCCGACGCCCCCTTGCGGCGGGTACTTCTGGCCCAGCGCCAAGACAAGGTCTACGCCCCCGCGGAAGTTGCGTTCCACTCCACGCTGGTGGAAATCGCCCGCGAACGGGGGCGCGACTACTTGTAATCAGTGGTCGGCGTCAGAATCCGCCTGTTTCCGGGCGCTCTTCTCCGCGTCCTTCTCTGCACGCACTGCTTCTGCTTCGTGTTGCTCTTCTGCCTTCTCCTGGTGGATGACTTCGGCAAAGAGTTTTTCCATTTCCTTGGCCACGCCAGCGGCCGAGGCGGGGTTCTGGCCGGTCACCAGGCGACCGTCCACCGCCACCTTTTCTTCGAAAACCCCTGCGGAGACGTGGCGGGCCCCCTGTTCCTCAAGCCGGTCCGCCAGGAAGAACGGGATGACCTTGTCTTTCCCTGCAGCCACTTCTTCGTCGTTGGTGAAGGCTGCTACGTCGCGGCCTTCAACCAGCCTGAACCCGTTGTCCAGCTCCACGTTCAACAGGCCGGCCGGCCCGTGGCAGACGGCACCCACCAGGCCGCCCGCGTTGTACACGCTGGCCACCAGGTTCTGCAGGCCTTCGCTGTCCGGGAAGTCCCACATCGTGCCGTGGCCACCCACGAGGTAGATGGCATCGTACTGGGCGGGATCTACGACGTCGACGCGGGCAGTGTTGTACAGCCCGGCGCGCGTTGTCTCGTCTTGGGTAAAGGCAACCTGGATGGGGTCGTCCGCGTCCACTTCATCGCGCGGAGGCTGGCCTCCTTTGATGGAAGCAAAATCGACGAAGTGGCCTGAGTCTTTGAAGACCTTCCAGGGATGTGCGGCCTCAGCTACGTTGTAGCCGGTCTTCTCTCCCGTGTCGCCGAGCTCGGAAACGCTGGTTAGTACCATGAGGATTTTCTTCATGAAGTGCTCCTTTCGTCCTGCTCCCACCCTACGCCCCCATCAATTCCGGCCCTTGAGTAGGCTGGATGAACATCAATCCGTCTGCTCTTGCAGGCTTAATGTGTTCCCTCGATCAGGAGTGTGAGTGCCATGCCCAAGACCGGCAAAAACGATCATGCCCGAAAAAGCGAGTTGCCTTCGACCCTTCAGCGCTCGGACCAGAAAGCCCAAGACACGTTTGCCAAGACCTACGACTCGGCGATGGATTCCTACGACGGCGATGAGAGCAGGGCCGCCCGCACGGCTTTCGCGTCGCTGAAGCACAGCTACGAGAAGGTGGGCGACCATTGGGAACCCAAGGAAGAACGTGGACCTTCGGATGACCATGCGGCGGAAGGGATCAGCTCGGATAAGCCCACTGCTGGCGGAGTGGACGCCAACGCTTCCAAGGAGCACCTCTACCGGCGGGCCCGCGAGCTGGACATCAAGGGTCGTTCAACCATGACAAAGGACGAGCTGGTCCAAGCCCTGCAGAAAGCCAATGACGCCGCAACCCGAAAAGCCCGGGAAAGCTGAACCCGAGGGCAGGATGCCGTGGCGAGGGGATTGTTGGGCTTACGGGTGATGTCAGGCACATTGTGACGCGTCTGCGAAGCGTCCTCTTTTTGGTGTGGCGCCGAGGTAAGGCTAACCTAAATAGTCTCCAGTTCCCCATGCCCTCCCGTTCCGGGCATACATCGCAGGCGGTTCCCTTTGCGCACACTCAGCCGTTCCTCAGCAGCCCTTGGGGTCGCTGCACTTCTTTCGCTGACCGGTTGTGGTCTTAGCGGTGGACAGACAGGCACCACCGAAAAGGTGGCCGATACCAACCAACGCATCGTCGTGGATAACTTCCGGGCCCCCGTGGCCAACTGGGCGCTTGAGTCCGACGCCGCGTACATCCTGTCGTTGTCCGGCTGCCTGGAAACCCTGACCAAGTACGATTCTGCCCAGGGCAAAGTGGTCCCGTTCCTGGCAACAGAATGGAAGCAGGTCTCACCGCTTGAATGGGACTTCACCATCCGTGACGGCGTGAAGTTCCAGGACGGTACCGATCTCACCGCAGAGACCGTCGCCGCTTCGCTGAACTCGGTCCTGAAGGCCAAGGTACCTGCAAGGGCTTTCAGCCCGAGCATTGTCAGCGCAGTTCAAGCGACGGACGCCAAGACCGTTCGCGTCACCACGCCGGTGGAGAACCCGCTGGTGCCGTTCCGCTTGGCGAGCGTCAACACGGGCATCCTCGCACCTGCCGCCTATGCCGGCGCCACGCTTGATCCGTTCGGTCACTGCACCGGCCCGTTCACACCTGTGTCGGAGAAGGCGAAGCAGTCCTTGACCTTGGACCGCAACGAGAATTATTGGGGCGGCAAGGTGCAGTTGGCTGGCGCCGAAGTCCGCTTCATTACCAACGGCGCTACCCGGGCCGCCCAAGTCCAAACCGGCGAGGCCGACATTTCCCTGTCCATTCCGGCCTCCGCACTGTCCACGCTTGAAAGTGCACCCGATGTTTCCGTCTTGAAGGCAGATTCGCCCCGCACGGCCACCTTGTACATGAACAACGGCCGGGCACCTTTCAACAACGTGGATTTCCGCAAGTCACTCCGCTCCGCTCTGGACCTTGAAGCCTTGGCGGCCAGCGTCTACGAAGGCGCGGCCTTGCCTGCCGCTGGCCCCTTCGCGCCTTCCGAACCATGGGCTTCCAGCGAAGCCAAGCCACCCAAGCAGAACCTGGACGAGGCGAAGAAGCTCTTGGCCGATGCCGGCTACACCGCAGACAAGCCGCTGGAGATCATCGCCATCGTGGAGCGGACGGAGTTCGCCGATGTAGCAACGGTGGTTCAGGACAACCTCAAGGACATCGGTGTTCCGGTGAGCATCCAAGCCAAGGAATACGCCTCGGCTGAACCGGACGTTCTGGCCGGCAACTATGACATGATCCTGAGCCAGCGCAACCGGCTGATCGACATTGCCGATCCCATTGGTTTCCTGACGGCCGATTACACCTGCAAGGGCACGTACAACCTGAGCCACTTCTGCAACGAACAGTACGACGCACTCATCACCGAAGCGGCCCGGACCTCCAACACCGAGGAACGCTACAAGCTGTATGCCAAAGCCGGACAACTCCTGAACGACCAAGCCGTGAACCTGTGGCTGGTTAATGAACAGGCCACTGACGCTGTCCGCAGCAACGTCCTGTCCTACGTCCAGGATCCGCTGTCCCGGTACGTCCTGACCGCGCAAACGGCCAAGGCCGGCTCCTAGCAACGGGCTGAGACAAACCGAAGCTCGTATGATCACGTTCCTTGCCAAGCGGACGGCGACCCTGGTGGTCGCCGTCCTGCTGTCGTCTTTCGCCGTCTTCCTGATTCCTTACGTGACCCCGGGCGATCCGGTCCGGAAAATCATCCGTTCCCGTGTGGCCGGGGACGTGGTGGACGAAGCCACCGTTCAGGCACTGGCGGAAAGCCTGGGGCTTAACGATCCGCTTCCCGTGCAATATCTGCGGTGGCTGGGTGACTTCTTCACGGGCGACATGGGGTTGTCGCACATCAGCCGTACACCCGTGATTGATCAGGTGTTGCCGGCCTTGGGGATCACCCTCAGCCTTGTGCTGGTGGCTTTGGGCACGGCCGTGGTGGTGTCCCTGCCCCTGGGGATTGCGGCGGCCCTGAAACAAGGCAGCAAAACCGACAAACTGATCACCACTGTCACGCAGTCCTTTATTGCCATGCCGGAATACTGGTTGGCACCACTGCTGGTCCTGGTCTTTGCCCTCAAGCTCACCTGGCTGCCCTCAGCGGGGTGGAACACGGCGTCGTCCATTGTCCTGCCGGCCGCCACGCTGTCCCTTCGGCCCATCAGTTTCTTCACCTCAGCGGTCCGCTCAGGCATGATCGACGCCCTTGAGGCCGAGCACATTCCCGCTGCCCGGGCCCGGGGCCTTAGCCACGTGCAGACCGTCCTGCGGCACGTGGTTCCCAACGGCCTGGTTCCGTTGTCCACTTTGTTCGCGGTGTGGTTCGCGGGACTTCTGGGAGGTTCGGTCATTGTGGAGGTCATCTTCGCGATCCCCGGCATGGGACGCCTCCTCTACGACGCCGTGGTCAACAGTGACATCCCCTTGGCACAGGGCGGCGTGGTGGTTGTGGTGGCTTTGGCCGTCGCCATCACCACTCTCGCGGACTTCCTGCACCGGATTCTGAGCCCAAAGGTGAGTGGCGCCCTTGCGTAAGCGGTCAGTGTTCGACGGCGCCGCCGTCGTTATTCTCCTCCTGATAGTCGCCGCCGTGGCGGCTGCGCCGTGGCTGGCACCTTTTCCGCCGGACGATCAGAATCTTGCTGCGCGGCTTGCGCCACCCAGTGCCACACACTGGTTGGGGACGGACCACCTTGGGCGGGATACGCTCAGCCGCTTGCTCGACGGCGGTCGGTTCTCCTTGGTGGTGGCGGCACTGGCCACGGTCCTGACCGGAATCATTGGTCTGGTGGTCGGTGTGCTCAGCGCGCGGCGGAAGGGCTGGGTAGACGAACTGTTCACCCGCACCAATGATGTCTTGTTGGCGCTGCCGGAGATGGTGGTGGCGTTGTTCATCGTCGCTGCCATGGGCACAGGCTTTACCTCGCTCCTGGTCGCGTTGACCGTGACAGGGTGGACGCCGTTTGCCCGCCTGGCGCGGACGTTGGCCTATGACGTCTCTGCACGCGGCTTTGTCGAAGCAGCGCGCGTGGTGGGCTGTTCGCCGTCGTTCATTGTATTCCGGCACATCATCCCGCACCTCGCAGCCCCGATGCTGGGGCAGGCGACGCTGCGTTTCGGGCAGCTCCTGATCAGCGTGGGAGCCCTGTCCTACCTCGGGCTGGGCGTTCAACCGCCACAATCGGACTGGGGTTCCATGGTGGCAGCGGCCCAGCCGTACGCGGAGCGGGCACCGTGGGGGATCATTGCGCCGGGACTCACCATCTTCCTGGTTGCCCTGTGTGTGACGCTGATCGGTCAGCGGACGTCACGGCGGGCAGCCGACCCGGTGGATGTCCTGGTGGTGGAGGGCCGGCATGCCTGAACTGGTTATCGAGGACCTGACGGTGCTGGGCGCCGACGCCGGGCGCCCCATTCTTTCCGGCGTGAGCCTTGCGGTGCATCCCGGCGAATTTGTAGCCCTCGTGGGAGGTTCGGGGTCGGGCAAAACCATGACGGCCCGGTCCGTCCTGCAGTTGCTGCCGCAACAATTGCGCATTGTTTCCGGGTCCATCCATGTGGGTTCCGTCGACGTGACCCGTGCCCCTGAAGTTGAGCTGAACCGCATCCGGGGTGGCCGGCTGGGGATGCTGTTCCAACAGCCCAAGAAGATGTTCAACCCCAACAAGACCATCCGCGCCCACCTTGGGGAACCCCTCCGACTCCATTCAAACCTGCGCGGCAGAGCTGCGGATGCGAAGGTGCTGGAACTGTTGGATGAAGTGGGGTTCGAGGATCCGCAATGGGGCGCCAGGGCCTACCCGCATCAACTTTCCGGTGGCATGGCCCAGCGTGCCATGACGGCCATGGCCTTGGCGGGCCAGCCTGAGATCCTGCTGGCTGACGAACCGACGTCCGCTTTGGACAAGGTCCTGGAACGCCAGATCCTGCAGTTGCTGGACCGCGAACGGATCCAGCGTGGTCTGGGGATTCTCTACATCACGCATAACCTTGCCTCCGTTGCTGCCTTCGCAGACCGTGTCCTGGTGATGGATGCAGGAAAGATCGTGGAATCGGGCACCGCCGAAGAAGTGTTGGGAAGTCCCAAGGTTCCCTACACGCAAAGGCTCCTGGAAGCCTCAAACCTCCTGCCATCAGGGACTGTGAAGCAGCTGCAGCCAGAGCGGAGTGTCATTACCCTGGACGGCGTGGTGAAGAATTTCGGACGTAGCCGTCGAGGCAGCAGTCCAGCACTGGACGCTGTTTCCCTTGAGCTGAAAAAGGGCGAGATCCTGGGGGTGCTCGGCCAGTCAGGATCCGGGAAAAGCACCCTCGCCCGGGCCATCGTTGGTCTCGACGGAATCAGCGGCGGCAGCATCACCCGGGCTCTGTCAGCAGACCGTCGTGCCGATCCGACTGCCGTCCAACTGGTGTTCCAGGAACCACATGACGCCTTCGACCCCCGCATGACGCTCCGCTCCAGCTTGGAAGCACCCTTGCCACGGCGGCTCCCATCGAACGAGAAGACCCGGCGTCTGAACGATGCCATGACAGAGGTGGAACTGGAACCCGCGCTGCTGGACAGGCGCCCTGGCCAGTGTTCCGGCGGCCAGCTGCAGCGGGTCACCATCGCCAGGGCGCTCCTGATGGAGCCGGAAGTGCTCATTTGCGATGAAGCAACGTCCGCCTTGGACGCGCTGACGCAGCGGACAATTCTTGACCTGTTGCAACGCCTGCACCGCGAGCGGGGACTGTCACTGATGATGATCACCCACGACATGGACGTGGTGCGGCACATGTGCCACCGTGTAGCTGTCCTCTACCAAGGGCGTTTGGTGGAGCTCACCGACACCGACAAGTTCTTCGCTCACCCACAGCACCAGCACAGCAAAGACTTGGTCTCGGCTGCGATTCCGTGCAGGGGACTGCACCTGAAAAAGATGAGGACTGCCCCCTAGCGCCGATTCATGTCAGGTGGTCGAAGTCTCCCCGCACCCAGGCAGCATGCCGTTGAGCGGAATCGCGCAAAACAGCTTTGGCTCCGGACGCTATGACGTTGTTGAAATTCCCGTAGATGCGATCGAACGCAAGGGTGTCCAGCTGCGTGGCGATCCGCAACACCACTGCCCCGGACAGCGGCAGGCGATTCGGGTAGCTTCGCATAAAAGAGATGGAGCGACGATCCGGATTGGGAAATACGCTGTCACCGGTCAGCAGAACTCCCGCACCGGCTGCTCCTGCCGCCCAGTGCGCCACGGCGCTGCCGGGGAAGTGTCCGCCGGTTTGGTGCAGGGTCAGCCCGGCACCGATCGACGTGCTGCCAGACCAGTAGGCAATGTTTGGATCATCGCGCCCCAGCCATTGGCGGTCCGCTTCAGCCACCCATACCGGTGCCCCGCCCAGCCGCCGCGACCATTCGACCTGCACGCCGAACATGTGGGGATGGCTGGCGGCGATCGCCAGGACAGGTCCGTGCTCCAGCACCGCGTTCACAGCACCGTCGTCGATGTAGCCCACCGGATCCCACAGCAACGAGCCCTGGGACGTCACCACCAGCTGGGCCGTCTGACCGATTCCGACCTTCGGGTCAGTGCTGATGCCGACAAGACCTGGCTCGTTTTCTGAGAACGATAGCCGCTGGCCGGCTGTCCCGAGCTGGTCAAGACTGACCCACTGCTGCCCTTCCTCAGGCACGTACTGCCGTTCGTCGGCGCAGATGGGGCAAACCCCGGGAACGGGTTCGTCACGTTCCACCGCACAGGCACCGCAAATCAGCATGGATGGTCCTTTCGGAACTGTCAGTATCCTACGGCTCCCGGCCCTCCGTCCGCCGCAGGCTGGTCGGCCCAGAATATTGCAAGCGTGCGGCGGTCCGGAAGGGCAGGTTTTCGGGTCCGACAGTGTTGCCAAAGTCAGCGGACAGGCTCACAGTGGGATACGTCAGGTCACGAACACGATCAGGGAACCGTGTATCCGCCGTGGAGGTCAACCATGAGCACCACATCCGATGACGTCTACCAAGCTTCACCCCCGGACGAAGAACCACAGCTCAAGCGGGTTCTGGGACCCAAACTCCTGCTCCTCTTCATCGTGGGCGACATTCTCGGAGCCGGCGTGTACGCGGTCACGGGTACGATGGCAGGGACTGTGGGCGGCATTGTTTGGCTGCCGTTCCTTCTGGCCTTCGTCGTGGCGACGCTGACGGCTTTTTCCTACTTGGAACTGGTAACTCAATACCCTCAGGCAGCCGGTGCGGCCCTGTATACGCACAAGGCCTTCGGGATCCACTTTGTCACCTTCCTTGTGGCGTTCGCCGTCGTTTGCTCCGGCATCACCAGCGCCTCAACATCGGCAAATGTCCTCGCCCAGAACCTGTTCGGGGGTCTGGAGGTCAACGGATGGATGGGCGCGCCGGACAAAGGCATGATCACGCTGGTCGCCATGGTTTTCATGCTGTTGCTGGCAGTGATTAACCTGCGTGGGGTTGGCGAGAGCGTGAAGTTCAATGTGGTGCTGACCTCGGTTGAGGTACTCGCACTGTGCATTGTGATCGGCGTCGGGTTCTTCGTGATGGCGCAGGGAACAGGCAACATTCAAGAAATTACGGTGTTCACCGACTACCAGGACAAGGGGTTGTTCCTGGCTGTAACGGCCGCCACGTCCATTGCCTTCTTTGCCATGGTTGGATTCGAGGACTCGGTGAACATGGTGGAGGAGACCAAGAACCCGGAGCGCATCTTTCCCCGAACCATGTTGACGGGCCTCGGCATCGCAGTGTTGCTCTACATGCTGGTTGCGGTGTCTGTTGTCAGTGTGTTGTCGCCTGCCGAGTTGGGTGAGATCAGGGAATCCGAAGGGGCGGCACTCCTCGAGGTCGTCCACAAAGGGTCCCCGGATTTCCCGATCGATAAGATCTTTCCGTTCCTGGCAGTCTTCGCGGTGGCCAACACTGCCTTGATCAACATGCTGATGGCAAGCCGGCTGATCTATGGGATGGCCCGCCAGCATGTCCTTCCCCGTGGCTTGGGCAAGGTGTTGCCCGGGCGCCGTACACCGTGGGCCGGCATCACTTTCTCCACCGTGCTCGCCTTGGGACTGATTTGGTACGTCAGCATCGATCCGGACAGCAACATCGTGGCCAACCTTTCGGGGACAACTGCTTTTCTGCTGTTGTGCGTCTTCACCGTGGTCAATGTGGCGTGCGTTGTGCTCCGCCGCAAGAGGGACCCTGATCGCAAGGTGTTTTTCACCTCGCCCGGTCAGTTGCCATGGGTGGCCGCCATCCTCTGCGCCTTCCTCGCTGGTCCTTGGGTGGGCAGGAACCCCATCCAGTACCAGGTAGCCGGCGGGCTTATGGCCATTGGCGTGGTGCTCTGGTTCATCACGTGGCTTATCACCAGAAAGTCTTCTGCTTCAGCAGGGTCACGCGACCGGGAGCAGGGAACTCCTTCCGGCTGAAGAACAAGGAGAGTCGCCGTGAACGATCAAGTACGCACTACCGAACCGGTCAACGCCGAGCCTCCGCTGGACGGCGATGAAGCCGCCACCCTGCTTGGCTTCCTTGAGCGGCAGAGGACTACGTTCGCATGGAAGACAGGGGGACTCGACCGGGAAAGCCTGCGGGCCCGGCATGCTCCGTCATCGTTAACCTTGGGCGGGTTGCTCAAGCACCTGGCCCGCTTCGAGGACGATATGTCCACCGAGTGGCTTCATGGCCGCAGGCAACTTCCCCCGTGGAACTCCGTGGATTGGGACGCTGACCCCGACTGGGACTGGAACTCCGCCGCCGGCGACTCTCCCGACGAACTGTATGAAAGGTGGCGTGAAGCTGTTGCACGTTCCCGGGTCCTTTTCGAGGCAGCCATGGCAGAAGGCGGCCCGTCCCGGCAAGGCACTGTCGCATCCCGTCCGGATATTGAGTTGCCCAGCCTGCGCTATATCCTCTTGAACATGATTGAGGAGTACGCGCGCCACAATGGCCATGCAGACCTTATCCGCGAATCCGTGGACGGTCTCGTGGGGCAAGACCCGCCGGGCTAAGACCGGGCCAGCGACGTCCGCAGGAGGGTTCCGCGAAAAAGATCATCATGCTTACTATTGTGGAGCGCTTGAAGTCAGAGCTGAACACCACACATTGGAGCGGACATGGCACTGAGCAAGGGAACGCGCGTGGAGTGGAATACCTCCCAAGGCAAGACGCACGGAAAGATTGTGGAGAAGAAAACCAGTGACTTCGTTCTGGACGGCAACACCCACCGAGCCACTGAAGACGAGCCGCAGTACGTGGTGGAATCAGGCAAAACCGGCGCACGGGCGGCGCACAAAGGCTCCGCGTTGACCGAAAAGAACTAGCGATATGTCCCATCAGCACGATGTAGTCATCATTGGCGGGGGCAATGCGGGAGTCTCGCTCGCGGCCCGGCTGACCAGATACGGGGTCAGGAATATTGGCCTCATTGAACCCAAAGACCATCACCTTTACCAGCCGCTGTTCTCCCACATCGCCGGCGGCAGGGCTGCGGTCAAGGAAGCCACCCGCAGCCAGGCATCCGTGATACCCAAGGGAGTTGCCTGGATCAAAGACCATGCCGTGGATGTGGACACCGCGGCCAACACGGTGGTGCTGGCCTCAGGCGGCGCCGTGGGCTACCAACATCTGGTGGTGTGTCCCGGGCTCCAGTACCGATGGGATTCAGTGCCGGGGTTGGCCGAGGCTGTCCATTCCCCGTACGGCGCGTCCCACTACGAATTCGAGCTCGCACCCAAGGTCTGGTCACTCCTGAGCAGCGTCCGGTCCGGCACAGTAATTTTCACCATGCCCTCCGGACCCATTAAGTGTGGGGGCGCCAGCCAGAAGCCCATGTACCTGGCGTGTGACTACTGGCGGGAACAAGGTGTCCTGGACAATATCAGAGTGGTGATGGTGCAGCCCTATCCCACCGTTTTTGGCATCCTCGAGGTGGACAGGGAGCTTGAGCGGAAAATCGCTGAATACGGCATTGAGCTCCGGACCAACAGCGAATTGGTGGCCGTGGACGCAGCCAGCAGGCAAGCGACCATCCGCAACAATGCCACCAACACAACTGAGGAGCTGCGGTACGACGTCCTGAACGCCGTCCCGCCCCAGTCTGCGCCGGAGTGGCTCAAAGCTACGGATCTTCCGGCCCCTGGCCTGCAGGACGGATTCGTCCAAGTGGACACCGAAACGTTGCGCCACGTCCGCCACTCCAACGTATGGTCCCTGGGCGACGCTGCAGCCACCACCAACTCCAAGTCCGGCGGTGCGTTGCGCAAGCAGACCAAGGTGCTGGCGAAGAACCTCGTGGCGGCCCGCCAGGGAAAACCACCGACGATGAAGTACGACGGCTACTCCGTATGCCCCTTCACCGTTTCGCGGACCACGGTGGTCTTCGCTGAATTCGATGACCACTACCGCCCCATGCCTACCATCCCTAAAGTGCCCACGTGGAAGGAAAGCCGGTTGTCGTGGTGGGTGGACCGCATCATGTTTCCCCAGGTCTACTGGCACATGATCCTCAAGGGCAGGGCCTAAGGGCGAGTCCATTCCCACCACGTCAGCCACGCAGCTGCGGGTTCCCGGCTAGGGCGTGGGGCTGCCACCGTTGACGTTGAGGGTTTCGCCAACTACGTAGCTGGATTCGGGCGAAGCGAGGAACACGTATGCCGGAGCAAGCTCCGCCGGCTGGCCGGCGCGGCCCAGGGGAGTGGAGTGTCCGAACTCCGGCAAGGCCTCTTTGGGCTGGCCGCTGCTCACCTGCAGCGGGGTCCAGATGGGGCCGGGTGCCACCGCGTTGACCCGGATGCCCTTGGGGGCGAGCTGCTGGGCCAGGCCCTTGGTGAAATTGTTGATGCTGGCCTTGGTGGTTGCATAGTCCACCAGTGTGGGTGAAGGGCTGTAGGCCTGGATCGATGTTGTATTGATAATGGTCGAACCGGCGGGAAGGTGGGGGAGCGCAGCCCTGGTCAGCCAGAACATGGCGTACACGTTCGTCTTCTGTGTGTGGTCAAACTGCTCGTCGGTGATGTCCGCAAGGTCTTCCTGTGCCACTTGCTTGCCTGCGTTATTGACCAGGATGTCCACCCCGCCGAGGACGGCGACGGCGGTGTCCACTATTTCCTGACATGTAGCGGAGTCTTTGAGGTCGCCGGGCACCTTGACGGCCTTGCGGCCCGCAGCTTCAATGATGCCGGCGATCCGGGCAGCATCTTCTTCCTCTTCGGGCAGGTAGGAAAGCACGACGTCGGCACCCTCCCTTGCGAAGGCAATGGCCGTGGCCGCGCCGATGCCCGAGTCCGCGCCGGTAACGATCGCCTTGCGCCCTTCCAGCCGACCGGTTCCGCGGTAGGTCTCCTCGCCAAGATCCGCCGTGGGCGTCAACTCTGCGTCCAGTCCTGGTTCGGGTTGGTGCTGCTTCGGCGGGGAAATTTTTTCGTAGGCGGTGACAGGGTTTCGGAACGTGTACTGATCAGTCATGGTGGTCCTCCTGTTGTCTACGGGAAACGTCTTTCGGTACAGCCGGCCATAAGCTAAGGAAGCTTATGAACCCACCCTAAGCATGCCTGAGCACATGTGTAAAACCTGTTGGCGGTTCCCTTCTGCCCGACGTTCGCGGCACCCTAGGTGCCGGAAGCGCCCGACGGCGGGAGGTCGCCGTCGTGCGTCTGTTGGGTTGGTGTCTGGTGGGTTGGTTGCGCACTGCTGTCGGACGGCAGTTCCGCCGCAGGGGCAGTTGTGTCCCTGCGTTGGAGCTCTCGCAGGGCCAACAGGGGGAACAGCAGGACGGAGAGCATTCCGGCACCTACAAGTGCGGAAGAGAATCCGCTGGTGATGAATCCGTGCTCCCGTCCGATGGTGGTCACGGCCACGATGATGGGCAGTCCCGTTGCCCCGAAGAGCAGGAGTGCCCGCTGATGGGCACGCGTCGAACCCCGGGGCGCTGCCAGCAAGGACGGCAGGCCGCGGATGACCAGCAGGAGGACCAGGAACAGCGGGACCAGGGCGAGCGTAGCCGGGCTGGACGTCAACGCCCCGAGGTCAAAATCAATGCCGGTATCGATGAAGAAGATGGGCACCAGGAATCCGAAGGCGACGGCATCGATTTTTGTTTCAATGACTCGTCGGTCAGCTTCGGGAGCACGCGCGATGGTTACCTGCCAGAGGACGCCGGCCGCGAAGGCACCCAGCAACATGTCCAGCCCCAGCACCATGCTCAGGACAACCAGGGAGCTGAGGACCAGCATGATGGACCGCATGGCGAATTGGCTGCTGGTGTGGAGGGTCCTGGTGACCTGGGCGTGGAAGAGAGTGTGCCGGGCCTTTGAAGCGAAGAAGATGGCCACGCCGGTCAGGAGGACAAATCCCAACAACACCACTGAGGCCGTTCCCACTTGCTTCCCGGTGAAGAACAGCGAAATCGCAATCAGGGGACCGAACTCGCCCACCGCACCCAGGGCTGCTACGGCAGTGCCGATGGGAGATTTGGATTCGCCGGCATCGCGGATGATGGGCAGGAGGGTTCCCAAAGCTGTGGAGCACAAGGCGATTCCGATGATCACGGCGGACTCCGGAGCGGGAGCCAAGACAAAGCCGGCACCAATTCCGGCGGCCAAGGAGATCACCCACCCTGCCGAAGCGCGTTTGATGGGACGCCCGCGGATTGCCCTGAAGTCGATTTCGTTCCCTGCCACGAAAAACAACATGGCGAGCCCGAAATCCGCCAGGGTGTCAGTAAAGGGCGTGGATTGAATCCATCCCAGCAGGCTGGGGCCCAGGAGGATCCCCAGGACAATTTCGAAAACAACGATCGGCACCTTGACCACGGGATCCAGGAGCCGAACGGCTATGGGGGCTACAACTGCCAACGCTGCGATGAGGACCAGTGACGCGGACAGGCCTTGCATGTCAGGCCCCGGGCCGTCCGGGCCATGTCTTGCCCGCCCACGGGTCGTAGTCGGCAAGCAGGTCCTCCTGCGGCGGGCGTTCGATCTCGGGAACGTGCTGCAGATTGACGCGAACCCTGTACCAGAGCGAGCTGGATCCCCTCATCCCGTCAATGAGGACATCTGCCGGGTGCAAAGCGGAGACGAGGCCCGGATGCTGTTCCTTCCATTCCTCCAGCGCGGCGAAGGCCTCTGGCTTTGTTTTGGTGCGGGCCACCTCGATGAGTGGCATCGTGGACATCCGGCGGCCTGATCCGTCCCCGCTCCGTGGAGCCTTTTCTGCCGGACCCAGCTCGGCAGCCAACGCCAGCAGCCCGTCAAGTGACCCCACGGCGTGGTCGATGCCGGCATGGGGGTCACCCACATCGGCATAACGGTCGGGGACGGTGAGGACCGTGAACTGGTCCGGCCGGGCTGAGCATACGTCAGCCCAGTTCAGCGGTGTCGAGACGCGGGCATCGGGGAGTGAACGGACCGAGTAGGCCGAAGCGACGGTGCGGTCCTTGGCGTTCTGGTTGAAGTCGACGAACACGCTCTCACCCCGTTCCTCTTTCCACCATCTGGCGGTGGCCAGCCCCGGAGCACGGTTTTCCACCTCCCGGGCCAGGGTTTCGGCGGCGAGCCGCACCTCGCGGTAAGACCAGTTGGGGGCGATCCGCACCAGGATGTGAAGCCCCCGCGAACCGCTCGTCTTCGGCCACCCCACCAGCCCGATGTCGGTGAGAACGTCCTGCGCGACGTACGCTGTGTCCACGATCTGGGACCAATCCACTCCCGGCATGGGGTCGAGGTCCACGCGAAGCTCGTCAGGGTGCTCCAGGTCCTCGGCGCGGACGGGGTGCGGATTGAGGTCAAGGCAACCAAGATTCACTACCCAGGCCAAGCCCGCAGCGTCCCGGATGACCGTCTCTTCAGCGGAAGTTCCGGAGGAGTAATGCAGCGTAGCCGTGTCGATGAACGGCGGATGGTTTTCCGGCACGCGCTTTTGGAAGAACGGCTCGGCATCAATGCCTTTGGGAAAGCGCTTGAGGACCATGGGCCGGCCCCCGGCTCCCCTCAGCGCACCTTCGGCCACCGCAAGGTAGTAGCGGACCAGGTCGAGTTTGGTCAGCCCGGGCTCGGGGAAAACCACCTTGTCCGGATTCGAGACACGAACCTCGGCACCGTCGATGTCGAGGATCTCCGCGGGGGTCTTGGAGGGGCTCATGCGGTCACGCTAGCAACGAACGACGGTCCCAGCCAGAGGAATCGAAGAAAAAGTGGTTCAATGCCGTTGCCGCGGCCAGCAAATTTACAGAACTGGCATTTAATTTAAAAGTAGGTATGGTGATGATAAAGGATCTACGAATGGAGTGATCGGATTGTCAGGAAAATCACCAAACGGAACAAAGTCGAAAAAGTCTGGAAAGACCATCTTGGAAAAGCGGGCAGAAAAGAGGGCAAAAGCTGAGGTTAGCGAAAATGTCTTCTCGAAACCGCGAAAGAACCAGCGGTAGCCAGGACAAGGCGAGTCCACGGAGGGCCTACCAGTCGTGATGGATTAATCGTTGAGGTTATGGAAGCGCATCAATGAAACAGAAAGTCTCGGCACTTATTGTGCCTGCGCGGATCTTCCTGCCAATTCATTTGGAGTGGATTGGGCATGATCTTCATTTCCGGCAAAAACTGGTAAAAGGAAATGTGGAGACAATCAATGGCAGAGGTTGGCATGTTTTCCTGAATGATGAGGCCAAGTTCATTCCCCTGCCCCTTAACCCGCGCGCAGAGGTGTTGATCCGCGAAGCGGGCCTCCGGATTGAGGACACCGTCAGTGGCGACGCAGTCTTTCTCGGCCATGCAACCAACGGTGAGGACACCTGCGTCCCGGAACACTTGTTGACCATGGCGGAAAGGCTTTTTGAGACCCGTTTGGCGGCCTAGCAGCCATCCAGCCGATGCAAAGGCAATCCGACTATATTTGGCCATGTCAGCCCACCACCATCCACTGAGGGAGTCTGCACACTATGGCCAAGGAACTCGCCACCCAGCTCGTTGAACAACTCCAGGCTGCCGGCGTGCAGCGGATTTATGGAATCGTTGGTGACAGCCTCAACCCGATCGTGGACGCTGTCCGCCAGACCGGAGGTTCGGCGAAGGGAGGCATCGATTGGATTCATGTACGCCATGAGGAGGCTGCAGCGTTCGCCGCCGCTGCGGAGGCGCAATTAACCGGCAAGCTCGCGGTCTGCGCGGGATCATGCGGCCCCGGCAACCTGCACTTGATCAATGGCCTGTACGATGCCAACCGTACTGGCGCCCCGGTGCTGGCCATCGCCTCGCACATCCCCAGCAAGCAGATCGGCAGCGGCTTCTTCCAGGAAACCCATCCGGACCGGCTGTTCACGGAATGCTCGGTGTATTCGGAACTGATCAGTACAGCGGAGCAGGCACCACGGGTCATGCACAGCGCCATCCAGAACGCGATTGCCCTGGGGGGAGTCTCGGTGGTCACCCTCCCGGGCGACATCGCCGGCCTTGAAGCCACAGCCCCCACGCCGGCGCCTGCCACCTTCCGTCCCGCAACGGTGGTGCCCGATCCTGAGAGCGTCCAGGACCTGGCCAGGGCCATTAACGACGCCGATAAGGTGGCTGTTTTCGCCGGAGCCGGCGTCGCGGGGGCCCACGGCGAACTCATGGCGCTGGCAGAGCTCATCAAGGCTCCCATTGGCCACTCCCTCCGGGGCAAGGACTTTGTCCAATACGACAATCCGTTCGACATTGGCATGACCGGGTTGCTCGGCTACGGTGCTGCAGCGGAGGGTATTGAGGACGCAGACCTGCTGATCCTGTTGGGCACCGACTTTCCTTATGATCAATTCCTGCCGGATACCCGGACTGCCCAAGTGGACCGGGCCGCGCAGCGGCTGGGCCGGCGGACCGACGTCGATATTGCGGTCCATGGCGACGTCCTCCCAACGCTTAAAGCGCTGCTGCCTCTGATCCAAGCGAAGAAGAACCGCAAATTCCTGGATCAAATGCTCAAAAAGCACGACCGCCTGATGAATAAAGCCGTGGGGGCCTACACCCGCAAAGTGGAGAAAAAGCAGCCGATCCACCCCGAATATGCTGCCTCCTTGCTGGATCAGGTTGCAGCAGAGGACGCCATCTTCACGGCTGACACCGGCATGTGCAACGTCTGGACCGCGCGCTACATCAACCCGTTGGGCACGCGGCGACTCATCGGTTCCTTCCTTCACGGCTCCATGGCCAACGCCCTGCCGCACGCGATTGGTGCGCAAGTGGCATATCCCGGCCGACAGGTGGTTTCGGTCTCCGGTGATGGCGGCCTGTCCATGTTGCTGGGTGAGCTCATCACCGTTGCCGCGCACAAGTTGCCCGTGAACGTAGTGCTGTTCAACAACTCCACCCTGGGCATGGTCAAGCTGGAGATGCTGGTGGATGGACTCCCTGACTTTGGTGTGGACGTCCCGGACGCAAACTACGCCGAAGTTGCCAAGGCGTTGGGCTTCCACGCAGTGCGCGTCACGGATCCAGCGGACATCGAGGCTGCCTACCGGGAGGCGTTTGCACATCCTGGACCGTCACTGGTGGAGCTCATCACCGATCCGAACGCACTGTCCATTCCGCCTAAGATCTCCGGATCCCAGGTCATTGGATTCGCTACTGCCATGTCCAAAGTGGTCCTGAACAGGGGCGCGGGCGAGGCCGTGAGCATGGCCCGCAGCAACCTGCGAAACATCCCGAGGCGCTGACTCACGGCCGGAGCGCGGCAGCGAGATACGGGGCCGTCCGGCTGTCCGTTGAGCTCGCGACGACGGCGGGCGGGCCGGTGGCGATCACCTTGCCACCGGCGTCGCCGCCGCCGGGTCCCAAATCGATCACCCAATCTGCGTCCGCCACCACGTCCATCTCGTGTTCCACCACGATCACGGTGTTGCCGGCGTCGACGAGCCTGTGGAGCTGTTTCATCAGCAACCGGACGTCAGCGGGGTGCAATCCAGTGGTGGGTTCGTCCAGCAGGTACAGGGTGTGCCCGCGCTGGACGCGCTGAAGTTCGGTGGCGAGTTTGATGCGTTGGGCTTCCCCGCCGGACAGCTCCGTGGCAGGCTGCCCCAACCGGAGGTAACCCAGTCCGACTTCCTTCAGTGTTTGCAGGCTTCGCGAGACGGACGGGAGATCTGAGAGGAACTCGGACGCTGTTGAAACGGTCATGCCCAGGACCTCGGCGATCGTCCGGCCGCGGTAGGTAACTTCCAGGGTCTCGGGGTTAAAGCGGGAACCGTTGCACTCGGGGCAGGGGCCGTAGCTTCCTGGCAGGAACAGCAACTCCACCGCCACGAACCCTTCGCCCTGGCACGTTTCGCAGCGGCCTCCGGCGACGTTGAACGAGAACCTTCCTGCGCCGAAACCCCGGGCCCGGGCTCCATCAGTGGCCGCGAATTCCTTCCGCACACCATCGAAAAGGCCCGTATAGGTGGCCAGGTTGGAGCGCGGAGTGCGGCCGATGGGCCTCTGGTCCACTTTCACGAGGCGATCGAGTCGGTGCAGTCCGGACACGGCCGCCGTCCCTGATGCTACGGCGGGCGCCCCGCTGACCGTGGACTCCGGATGCAGTTCAGCGCTGACAACATCGGCCAGCACCTGGCTGACCAACGTGGACTTGCCCGAGCCGGAAACGCCTGTCACAGCCGTGAGCACGCCCAAGGGAAAATCGACCGTTAGCCCGCGGAGGTTGTGCCGGGTGATTCCTCGAAGCTCCAGCGACTCATCCCATGAGCGGTCAGCACCTGTACCCGCCCTGCTGCCTTCGGGGAAAAGGAAGGGCCTGGTCACGGAATCCTGCACATCTTCCAGACCGCCCACGGGGCCGCTGTAGAGGACCTGCCCACCACCTTCACCGGCATGCGGTCCGACGTCCACCAACCAGTCCGCGGCCCGGACGAAGTCCATGTTGTGCTCCACAACGAATACTGAGTTCCCGGACGCCTTGAGCTGGTTGAGGACCTCAAGCAGGGGTTCGGCATCTGCAGGATGAAGCCCGGCGGACGGTTCATCCAGTACGTAGATGACGCCGAACAGGCCGGAGCGCAGCTGCGTGGCGATCCTGAGCCTTTGCATCTCGCCGGGAGAGAGCGTGGGTGTTGCGCGCCCCAGGGCCAGGTAGCCCAGGCCAAGTTCCAGGAGCACGGTAAACCTGGCGAGGAGGTCCCGGGTAATGGCGACTGCCACCTCGTTGCTTTCTCCGGATGTCTGGGTGCGGGACGCCGTACCCGCGGCGGTGAGCCCGGCGGTGGGCCTGATGATCTCTGCCAGTTGGGTCATTGGCAGGGCGTTGAGCTCTGCGATCGTCTTTCCGGCGAAGGTGACTGCGAGCGCGTCGGGCCTGAGTCCGCTGCCGTCGCACCGCGGGCATCGGCCGGTCTCCATGAAGCGCAGTACCCGGTCCCGCATGGTATTGCTCTTGGAGTCCGCGAGCGTGTGGAGGACGTAGCTCTTAGCGCTCCAGAACCGGCCTTTGTAGGGCTTGGCAACGCGGTCGCGTTGGGGTGTCACTTCCACCACTGGCTGTTCCTCGGTGAAGAGAATCCAGTTTCGGTCTTTCTTCGGCAGCTTCTTCCACGGTGTGTCCACGTCGTAGCCCAGGTGGGTAAGGATGTCCCGGAGGTTCTTGCCTTGCCAAGCGCCCGGCCAGGCGGCTATGGCGCCGTCGCGAATGCTGAGGGAGGGGTCGGGAACCAGCGATGATTCGCTGACCGTGTGGGCAACGCCAAGGCCGTGGCACTCAGGGCATGCTCCAGCAGCGGTGTTGGGGGAGAACGCGTCTGAGTCCAGTTGCTTGGCGCCTTGCGGATAACGTCCGGCCCGGGAGAACAGCATGCGCAGCGAGTTGGAGAGGGTTGTCACTGTACCCACGCTGGAACGTGCGGTCGCGGTGCCGCGACGTTGTTGGAGCGCGACGGCGGGGGGCAGCCCTGTGATGGTCTCCACCTTGGGGTTGTGGCCCTGTTGGATCAGGCGGCGGGCGTAGGGGGCCACGGATTCGAAGTAGCGGCGCTGCGCTTCGGCAAAGATGGTGCCGAAAGCCAGGGAGGATTTTCCGGAGCCGGAGACGCCGGTGAAGGCGACGATCGCATCCCTGGGGACGTCCACGTCAACGGCGCGGAGGTTGTTTTCGCGTGCTCCCCGGACCCGGACGAAGCCGTCCTCGGGTTCGGTGGACGGCGTTGCCGGCACTTCGGGAACGGGCCGCTGGGAATTTGTCAGTACACTGTCCATTGCTATGACTCTAGCGCCGTTCGCCGTCGGGCGCTGGGCTGCGGCTCTGCTTCCAGCCTCGGCGCTAAGGGGCTGGAATGATGAAATCGTGCCTTCCGGCAGGTGCCGGGTGTCTGGATCCATCCGGTAGTTGAACTGTAGCGGCAACGCCGCGGGGAATTTCCACCCGCAAAGTGAACTTCCCGCGCTCGATCTCCCATGCGCTGCTGATGCGGCCCAGCGTGGTCTCGACGGCGGCACGCGCCGATGTGATGCCTCCGCCTGGTTGTGGGGCGATGGTCACCGTACGGTAAGCCGTCCCCGTGGGCTCCGGGTGGTCAGGAAGGAGGAGGCCGGCGACGTGCGTGTACAGGAATGAACCCACTGCCCCTTTGCTGTAGTGGTTGAGGGATCCGCGGGCTCCGCCGCGGGTGATCCCGTCCCACCACTCCCACATGGTGGTGGCGCCGACGTCGAGCATTCCAAGCCAGGAGGGGGTGCCGTTGGACAGCAGCAGTTCGTAGGCTACGTCGAGGTAGCCGTGGTCGGCGAGGGCGGGCAGGAGGAGGCCGGTGGCGAGGAACCCGGTGCCCAGCCGGTTTCCGTTGCTGCGGATGAGTTCCACCAGCCTGGCCGCGGTCAAGGTCTGGGTTTCGGGCGGAACCAGTCCAAAGGCCAGGGCCCGCACATAGTGGCCTTGGGACTCTTCGCTGAGTCTGCCGTGGCCGTCCAGGTATTCGGTTTGCCACGCGGTGAGGACGTGTGCGGCCAGGGTGGCGTAGTGGGATTCGGCGCCGAAGTCTCCCAGTACTGAGGCGGTCCTGGCCAGCAGGGTTGCTGACCGGAACAGAAATGCGGTGGCGACGATCCCGTGGTCCCTGGAGGGATCGGGATTCGGTGGAGTGTCCGGCTCAAGCCACTCGCCAAAGTGGAATCCGGTGTCCCACAGGTACTGTTCGTGCGGCAGGGGAGTTGGGCGGGCTGCCGCGCGATCAGGGTGGCGGCCGGCCGCAGCCTCTCTGGCAGAGTAATCAACCCAGGCGCGCATGGAGGGAAATGCCTCCGCCAGCGCTTCCCTGTCGCCGTAGGCGCGCCACAGGGACCATGGAACCAGTACGGCAGCGTCACCCCAGCCTGCTGATCCCGTGGCGAGGTCTTCGAAGACGTTGCCCGATGGACCATCCCCGGCGGGATTCGGGATGACGGTGGGTACGCGGCCGTCCTGCCACTGGTCAGCTGTCAGATCACGCAGCCACTTGGTGCTGAAACCTGAGACGTCGAACAGCAGGGCGGCGGTGTCCACGAAGACCTGCCAATCACCGGTGAAGCCTGATCGTTCGCGCTGAGGGCAATCAGTGGGAACATCGCACGCGTTGCCCCGGAAGCTCCACAGGATGGCGTTGTGAAGGGCGTTCAACCGGGGATCGCTGCATTCAAAGGTTCCGGTGCGGTGGAGGTCAGTGTGGACCACCACAGCAGTGATGTCGGCGGAAGAGAAGGGGCCCGCGCTGCCTTCAATCTGGACATACCTGAAACCGTGGGTGGTGTGCCGTGGTTCGAAGACATCACCGGTACGGCCGGCCGAGATCACGTGGTCCACTTGGCCGGCGGGAAGTGCAGTCTTGCTGGCGAAATCGAAGGCCTGGATGTTCGTGGTGGATACCTGGCCAGTCCCGTCCAGCACTTCACCGTGCCGGAGTGTGATGCGCGTGCCGGCAGGGCCCAAATTGCCCAGCCGGACCCAGCCATTGATGTTCTGCCCGAAGTCCACCACCATCAGTCCAGGCTCGGGTGTGGCAATACTGGTGGGACTGAGGTGCTCAAGGCGGCGTACAGGGGGTGCAACCGGCCGGATCAGCCGTTCCCGGTGGTCGTAGAGCCCGCCGTTGCGGACGATCACCGGAAGCCAGCCCTCCGTCGTCGTGCTTTCCTCCAGAAAGTGGAAGCGACGTAGGTCCACTGACTGCCCATCCATGAGATCCGCCTTGGTGATGTGGCTTTCGATTGATTGCCATGTCCCGTCGGTTGCTGCCAGGACCCCTCCGGCGCAGGCAACAGAGGCGAGAAACGCGGTCTCCGTGCCAAAGCCGTCCGCCCTGCGTTCGAAGCCATGGCGGCCGCGGAACCAGCCGTCGGAGAGCAGCGCAGAGATGGCGTTGACTCCTTCGTCCAGGAATTCGGTGATGTCCCATTCCTGGACCTGGAGACGCTTGCGGTAGGAGGTGAAGCCGGGGGTCAGTTCCTGGTCGCCCACGCGGCTGCCGTTGATGAACAGCTCGTAGATGCCGTGGGCTGTGGCATGGACTGTCACCTGTCCGTGGTCTGGACGCCAAACGAAGCTGCTGCGCAGCCAGTAGGCCGGGCGATTGCCCGGCTCGGCGGGCGTGCCTTCCCGGGGGGAGATCCAGGACGCCTGACGCAGGGCCTCGCTGACGGAGGAACTGAACACATGGTCAATCAAAAGGGGACTCCTCGGGAGTTTGGCCTGAAGGGGACGTTTGGCCCATGGTAGGTCATAAAAACAGTGTATGCACTGTTTTTAATTATCAGCGCCCAAAGCTACGCTGAGAACGTGCGAACACGGCGGAAATCGGGGAGTTATGAAGTTGGGCGGGCCAAGCGTGCCGAAATCCTGGATGCGGCCACGCGGCTCTTCGCGACATCCGGCTACCACAAGGTGCCGTTGTCGCAGGTCGCTGCCGACGCAGGCCTCAGCGAAAGTGGCCTGCTCCACCACTTCCGTTCCAAAAAGCACCTGCTGCTCGGCGTTGCTGAGCGGCGTCTCGAGCAGACAGCACAGTGGTGGAGCTCCCAGCGGGAACAGAACTCTGATGACCCTCTGGAGGTCTTCACCACCATGGTGGAATCCACCCGCGCTTTGCTCAGGGAGCCGGGGCTCATCGAGCTGTTCGTGCTGGTTTCGGCAGAGGCGGCGGATTCGTCAACCCCGGCGCACCAGCTCTATGCCACCTGGTACGAGCGGGCGGTGGGGGAGACCGCCCAGCTCCTGGCTGCCGGCGTCGAGCATGGCTTCCTCAGGGCAGAAACCAACGTCAATGGTTGCGCCCGCGAGATCATCGCCGTGAGTGACGGGCTGCAGTTGCAGTGGGTGCTTTCCGGGGGCGAACTTGACTTGGTGGCAGCTATTCGTGACTACGCGCGAAGACTCGCGCTGGCGCTCCTGACACCCGACCATGCGGCCAAGGCCGAAAGCCTCTAGCGCATCCGCACACTGTCACTCGGCCCGGCGTTGTAGCCGAGGTTTCGCGAGACGGCCCTGGCCGTCGCCTGCACGGCCGGCGCCATGACGTTCGGAGGGGTCGCGCCGTCGGGAACCACGATCGACAGTGCCGCCACTACCAGTCCGTCTGCCCCAAAAATGGGGGAAGCGACCGAGACTGTCCGCGAGGGCGCCGTGCGGCGGATCATGGCAAGGCCGGTCCGCCGGACGTCGGACAGCGTTCGCCTCAACTGGCCCTCCGGCATGGAATCCACCCCCACTTCAACGTCCGGCGGCTGGTTGATGACTGCTTCCTGGAACGCGGCGTCGGCCCCTGACAGCAGGACCAAGCCCACCGCCGTCGACCTCAGCGGCGCGCGTCCACCCACGCGGTAGGCCACCTCGGTTGCCTCTTTGGAGGAGAGCCGTTCAATCAGGACGGCTTCGTTCTTGTCCCTCACGGCCAGCAGCACGTGATGCCGCGTGACGGCGAAGAGGTCCTCAAGGTAGGGCAGCGCAATCTCGCGCACGCCGTGGCCGCGGGGCGACAATGATGCCACCTCCCACAGCCGGACTCCCACTACGTAGCGGCCATCCTCAAGTCGCTCCAAGGCGCCCCACGCCACCAGCCTCGCGATCAGGCGCAGGGCGGTGGGGGCCGGCATGTCCGCCAGCCTCGCCATGTCGGAAAGGGTCAGAGCACGACGGCGGTCGCTGAAGACGGCGAGCAGGCTCAGGGCGCGGTCTATGACGGGTTCGCCCTGTTTGGGGCGTTTTCCCCGCTGCGGTTTTGCGGCGCCGGCGCCATCATCTGCCAACAATGACCTGAATCCTTTCAAAGGAATGAGTGACCTCCACCACAATACTGTTTCAACCAATGGAATTCACATATGGCCGGATGCGCCCTGCCTATGACCCTTGAAGAAGCCGGTTACCGGAAGCCATCTGACGAGAGGGCGCCGACGGATCGGCCCGGAGAGGTCACAGCCGACCTCCTCCAGGCCGCCGGTCCCACATCTCGACTCACGATTCCACCACGAATGCGAAGGCGCAGCACATGAATCTCCTCACCTCACCTGCACGTCGGAGCGCGGCCGTCCTGGCAGGCGCGCTCCTCTTGGGATCCCTGACGGCCTGTGGTGGCGGATCTGCCGCCACGTCCACTGTGGACAAGAGCACGCTGACCATCGCAACCGACAGCGACAGCGCATCGTTCGGCTATGACCCGTTGCGGGTATCGGACGCCCAGCGGCAGTTCTTCGAAGGCCTGTACGAGAACCTGATGACCCTGCAGCCTGATGGCAGCGTGGGCCCTGGCCTGGCCAAGGAGTTCAGCTACAACGCGGACAACACCGTCCTCACCTTGACGCTCAAGGAAGGAGTGACCTTCACCGACGGTTCCACCTTGGACGCCGCTTTGGTCAAGGCCAACCTCGACCGCCGCAGCGACACTGCCCTCAGCGCCTACTCGGCCGTTGCCAAGGGTGGCGCGCAGGAAATTGCTTCCGTTGACGTCGTGAGCCCCACCCAGGTAGCCATCACCTTTGCCAAGGCCCAGCCCGGTTTCGAAAAGAACCTCACCTCCACGTTGGGCATGATTGTGGGCAAGAACGCTGTCACTGACACCGCCAGCCTGGCCACCACCCCGGACGGTTCCGGCCCTTACACCTTGGACAGTGCCACCACCGTCAAGGGCAACAAGTACGTGTTCACCAAGAACGAGAAGAACACGGACGCGTCCAAGTATCCCTACAACAAGATCACCTTCAGCGTCATCATGGATCCCCAGGCCCGGGCCAATGCGCTGGTATCCGGCCAGGCGGATGTTGCCTCCCTGACCTCGCCTACGGTGGACTTCGCCAAGTCCAAGGGCGTTGGCGTCTCCCAGATCGGAGGCACTGTCCAGACCATGATCTCGTTCGACAAGACAGGCAAGACCGCACCGGCCTTCGCAAGCGAAAAGGTCCGCCAGGCATTCCAATACGCCATCAACCGCAAAGCTTTGGTGGACGCCCTCCACAAGGGAGACATCCCTGCCTGGAACGCACTGCCCAAGGATTCCGCAGGCTTCACTGAAGAGCTGAACACCACCTACGCCTACGATCCCGCCAAAGCAAAGAGCCTGCTGGCGGAGGCCGGCTACGCCAATGGCTTCGACTTCACCATCATCGCCAGCGCCCAGACGCAAACCGATCTGCAGGCAGTCCAGAAGGACCTGGCCGCGGTCGGGATCACCATGAACGTCAAGCTGGCAGCATCCACGGACGAAGCCTTCGCCGCGGTAGCCACCACCCCGCTGGGTTACGCCCCACTGGGTTGGGACAACCCGGTTGGGCTCATGTATGGAGCAATCCTGAGCGGCTTCACCAACGTCCAGAAGGCCACGGATGATCAGCTGAACGCGGCCACAGCCGAGGCCGCAGCAGCCAAGGACGATGCCGCCAAGAAAGCCGCATTGACCAAGGTCAACACCCGCTTGGTGGAGTCCGGTTGGATGATCCCGCTGTACGAATCCCTCACCAACCAGGGCTACAACACCAAAAAGGTCCAGCAGGTGAAGTTCGCCGGTACCAACGTGTACCCGCTGCTCTCCTCCTACGCACCCACCAACTGATCCACCGAACAGGCCGGACGCCACGTCCTCAACGGATTGGCGTCCGGCCCGACCAATGGAGGTCACCATGGCAATGTTTGCCACCAAGCGCCTGTTGATGGCGCTTGCCACCGTCTTGGTGGTGGCGGTGCTGGCATTCCTGCTGGTCCACGCCATGCCAGGCAGCCCCGGGGCAGTGTCGTTGGGAGCCGGCGCCTCGCAGGATGCCATCAACCAGTTGAACCAGTCCCTCGGCTGGAATGATCCGTTGCTGGTCCAGTTCTTCCGCTGGCTGGGTGATGCCGTCCAGGGCAACCTGGGAAACTCCTTGATTGATGGCCGGTCCATCACGTCCGATCTTGCCAACAGGCTTCCGGTGACTGCCTCACTGGCCGCCGGGGCCACCATCCTCAGTGCCGTCTTCGGCATCGTCCTGGGTGTCACTGCTGCCGTAAGGGGTGGCTTCCTGGACCAGCTCATTGGCGGTTTTGTTGGACTTCTGGTGGCCCTGCCCGCTTTCTGGATCGGCGTCATCTTCGTCTATCTCTTCGCTGTCCAGTCCTCGATCTTCCCGGCCACCGGCTACGTTCCCTTCGAGGTGTCACCACAGGACTGGGCCATGTCCCTGGCACTCCCGGTGATCACCCTGGCGGTGGGCGGTGCAGCGTTCATTGCGCGGCAAACCCGGGCGTCGATGCTGGAGGCCTTGCAGCAGGAACATATCCGGACACTCCGGGCCACAGCCACTCCCACCTGGAAGATCCTGTACGTCCACGCCCTGCGCTACGCCAGCCTTCCGATCGTGGCAGGCATTGCCCTGCAGTTCATCGGCCTCTTCGGCGGCTCTGTGATCGCTGAACAATTGTTCGCGATGCCGGGCCTTGGACAAGCCGTCCAGACCTCCGTCAGCACCCACGACGCCCCCGCCGTTCAAGGGGTCGTGGTCATCGCCACCGTGGTTGTCGTCGCCGTCAACCTCGTGCTTGAACTTGCCACCAAATTCCTTGACCCCAAGTTGCGTGCCTCATGATTCCCACCCTTCCTGCAACTCCTCCCGCCGCCCTGCGTAAGACCGTACGCACCAGGCTCTCCGGGCACCGCCTTCTCGCTTCCCCTGCCGGCGTTGCCGGCACGCTGTGGTTGGCCGCCATGGTGGTCGCCTCACTGACAGCACCGTGGTGGCTGCCCTTCAAAACCGAAGACCAGGACTTTACCGCCGTCCTGTCCGGTCCCACGGCTGCCCACTGGTTGGGTACTGATGAATTGGGCCGGGACATCCTGAGCCGCATCTTCGCCTCAGCAGCCGAAACGTTGGGGACCTCGTTCATCACGGTGATTGTCGGCGTCGGACTCGGCACCCTGTTGGCCCTGGCAGCGGCAAACAGCCACCGCGGCGAGGGCATCATCAGCCGCGTCACCGAAATCATGATGTCCCTGCCCGGCACCGTCATTATTCTTGCCGTCATCGGTGCGGTGGGTACCAATATTCCGTTGATCATGGCGATTCTTGGTGTGCTCATTTCTGCGGGTATCTACCGCGTCATGCTCGGCCAAGCGAAATCGCTGCAAAACCAGCTGTACGTTGATGCCGCCAAAGTCGACGGACTGAATCCGCTCGCCATCAGCGTCCGTCACGTACTGCCCGGGCTGGCAACCACCATCGTGGTCCAATCCGCGCTGATTTTCGCCGTGGGCCTCCTGATCCAGGCAGGGCTTGCGTTCATCGGGTTCGGCCCGCCGCTCCCGCAGCCCAGCTGGGGCGGAATGATCCAGAGTGCCTCGCAGCACGTCTACGACGCCCCATGGTTGATGGTTCCCACAGGCGTGGTGCTGGCACTGACCGTCTTGTCCGCCAACGCCATCGGTAATGCCTTGGGCAAGGCCCCCAACGCCGTTGCCTCGCATTTGCCCTCAGCGGCCATCCGCCGCAAACGCTCTGCCCAGGCAGCCGCCGCGGCGGCAGCAGCGCCGGGGGTGGAAAACCCGCCCGCCACGGGCCGGCTGAGCGTCCGCGGACTCTCTGTAGGGGTCGACGGCGGAACGCCGCTGGTCACGGACGTCTCCTTCGACGTCGAACCCGGCAGTGTCCTGGGCCTTGTTGGAGAATCGGGCTGCGGCAAAACGATGACCGCGCTTTCTCTGATGGGGCTGCTGCCGTCCGGCGTGGCAGTCACCGGCGGCCAGATCCTGTGGAACGGCAAAAACCTGGCCGCCGCCACGGACAAGGAGCTGGAAGGCATCCGCGGACGCGATATTGCCCTGATCTCACAGGAACCCATGCGCGCCCTGGACCCCATGTTCACTGTGGGCTACCAGCTGACCTCAGCGATCCGCAGGCTCCGGTCTGTCGGCCGGGCCGAGGCCAAGATCGAGGCCCTGGGCCTGCTGGAGAAGGTGGGCATCGTTGACGGTGAGCGCATTCTGACAACGTATCCGCACCAGATCTCCGGCGGCATGGCGCAACGTGTTGCCATTGCCCTGGCCTTGTCCGGGAAGCCGCGCCTGCTGGTGGCTGATGAGCCCACCACGGCGCTCGACGTCACCGTCCAGGCGGAAATTCTCTCCCTGCTGCGGTCCCTGGTGAAGGACACAGGAATGTCCGTGGTGATGGTGACCCACGACCTCGGCGTTGTTGCCGACATCTGTGACCAGGTAGCGGTCATGTACGCCGGCGAGGTGGTGGAAAACGGGCAAACCGCCACCATCCTGGACAATCCGCGGCACCCCTACACACTGGCCCTCCTGGCGGCGGATCCACACGCCAATACCGCCCACGACATGCCTGAACGCCTCGCTACCATCAAGGGCCAGGTTCCGCAGCCCAAGGATTGGCCAACCGGTTGCCGGTTCGCAGCCCGATGCCAGTTCGCCGGGTCAGCATGCCAGGTGCCCGTTCCCCTGCTTTCCTCAGGATCCGGCGAGGGCAGGGTGCGGTGCGTCAAAGCCGACGAACTCGCCATGGAAGGCCTCGGGTGGGTGGCCACGGACGTTCGTTTGGAGCACGCGGTCCCGGCCGAAGTTCCTGCCCGGCACCGCTTGGACATCATCGAAAAGGACATGGCATGAGCATCGAAACTCCACTCCGGCAATCCACCGGGACCACGCTCCGCCAGGAGCCCATGCTCGAGGTAAAAGACCTGGTGGTCCGATACGGCCGCGGCAGGAAAGCAGCCTCCGCACCTCCCGCCGTCGACCATGTCAGCTTCACTATCCAACCTGGCGAAACCGTGGGGCTGGTGGGCGAGTCCGGGTCCGGTAAGTCAACCATCGGCAAGGCGATCCTGGGACTGCAGAAGGCTACCGGCGGCAGCGTGGCATTCCAGGGGGAGGACATCACCGCTGCCAATCCTTCCCAGCGCCGCGCCATTGGCAGCGAGCTCCGTGCTGTCTTCCAGGACCCCAACTCGTCACTGAATCCCCGCAAGACCATCGGAGCGTCCCTGGCCGAACCCTTGAGGGTCCGGGGTGTCCAGGCGGCTGACGCCCGGGCCAAGGCGGAAGACATGCTGGAACGCGTGGGGCTCCCACGTGAAGCAGTGGACCGGTACCCGAGCCAGTTCTCCGGCGGCCAGCGGCAGCGCATCTCCGTGGCCCGGGCCCTGATCTGTGAGCCAAGGCTGGTGGTCTGCGACGAAGCCGTCAGCGCCCTGGATCTCTCTACCCAGGCACAAGTGTTGAATCTGCTGGCGGACCTCCGGGACGAGCGCGGCCTGAGCTACCTGTTCATTGCCCATGACATCTCCGTGGTCCAGTTCCTCGCCCAACGGGTGGTGGTGCTGTACCGGGGACAGGTGATGGAGTCCGGCCCGGTATCAGAGGTGACGGAGAACCCGAAGCACCCGTTTACGCAGGCCCTGGTGGCAGCCTCGCCCGTACCGCGTCCCGCGGAACAAGCGGAGCGGCGGGCTGTCCGGGAATCGCTGGGCGTCCGTACTGCCGCGGCCGTCGCGGCGACTCCGGGTGGCTGCCCGTTCCGTCAGCGCTGCCCACTGGCCACTGAACTCTGCGCTACCGAACGTCCGGCTCTGCGCCGTGTGGGCGATTCGGATGTCGCCTGCCACTACGCCTGAAAAACTTCCCCATGCTTAATCCCCATACATAAGGAGCCACCCATGACACTTCAGACCACAGCTGCTGCCGAACCACGCCGCATGCCCGCGCCGCCGCCGTTCCCCGCCTATCAGGTTCCTGGCACGCCCCAGGAGGTGTCCGAGTACTCGCTGGTGCACCGTGAACTCAACTACGCCATCGCTGTGGGCTTCCGCCGCCTGTCCATGGATGTGTGGTTGCCCAGGAAGACGGGCGACGGCCCAGTTCCGCTGGTGGTCTGGATCCATGGTGGAGCGTTTCAGCTGGGGGACCGCCGGGAGCTGCCACCCACGTTCACCCCGGACTCGGTGTTCCGCCTCCTCAACGAAGCGGGTATTGCCTGTGCCACGGTGGACTATCGGCACGCCCTGGAAGCGCCTTTCCCGGCCCAGCTCCACGACATCAAAGCGGCTGTCCGCTATCTGCGGCAGTACGCGGACGTCTTCGGCATCGACGCTGAAAGGATCGGTGCCTGGGGCGAATCGGCAGGCGGCCACCTGGCGGCCCTCCTTGGGCTCACCGGATCCCGCGACGACCTTGAGGGTGGCCTGGGCGCCCAGGGGCAGTCCAGTTCGGTCACCGCCGTGGTGGACTTCTACGGCATCTCATCGCTCACCCATGTTCAACGGAGGCAGGGGGTGGAGGAATTCTTGAACGGCCCCTTGGTGGCGGCGGTGCCTGAGGGTGCTTCGCTCGACCCCGGCACCATGTTGGTGGGAGGCACGGCAGATCCGGGCCTTTTGGATGCTGCCAGCCCCCTGGGGTACGTCACGGACGAAGCTCCACCGTTCCTGCTGGTCCACGGCGACAGCGACGGACTGGTGCCGCACTCTCAAAGCGAACTGCTCGCCGGCGCCTTGGAGCGGGCAGGGGTTCACCATGATCTCGTCACGGTTGAGGGGGCGGACCACTGCTTCTTCTTCGCCGAAGACCAGCTGGACGGGATCCTGGAAAGGTCGGTCGACTTCTTCCGGCGTGAACTCCGGAACGTATGAGCCTTGGTACTGGGTTGGGTGCGTTGATGACAGCACGGCGGTTTCAATGAGTGAAATCACCAGTTCAGGTCCGGGCGCCGGTCAGGCACCCTTGGAGGAACAAGCCGGGACATCGAGGATCCGGCAGAAGCAACAAAGGGAGTCGACGATGACGGATGGTCGCGTGTTGAAGGGCCTTGAATTCGCCCGCACCGGCGACGACGGATCCCGCCCGCTGTTGTTGGATTTGTACCTGCCGGACGGTTCGTTGGGGCCGGGCGGTCCGGCCGCCCCGGACAGAGCCAAGACCAGGCGACGTCCCGCCGTCGTCCATTTCCACGGTGGAGGCTGGCGCGTCGGTGAGCGTTCATCGCTGGGACCGGTCTGTGACGGTTTCGGTCTGAATCCCTTCGAAAGGCTGACGGAGGCCGGATTCGTGGTGGCTTCCGCTGACTATCGCTTGAGCGACGAGGCCCCGTTCCCGGCCCAGTTACATGATGCCCAGGCCGCGGTGCGATGGCTCCGGAACCATGCCGACGAGTACGGCGTGGATCCCGTCCGCATTTATGCCTGGGGCGACTCAGCGGGTGGCCATCTTGCCAGCCTGGTGGGGCTTGTTGACGGATCCACTCACAACGGTGGGAGCGGTGTCGCCGCAGTTGCGGCCTGGTATCCGCCCACGGACCTGAACCATATGGGGGAGCAGGCGCTGTCCAACGCCGTGGCGAAGGCCAGCGATCCCGGCTCCCGCGAGGAGTTGCTGGTGGGCGCCGTCCTGGCCGAACACCCGGACCTTGCTGCTGCAGCGAGCCCCATCAGCTACGTGGGACCCGACGCCCCACCCTTCCTGCTGATCCACGGCACAGCGGACCGTTTTGTTCCCGCGGCCCAGTCGCAATCCCTGGCGGGTGAACTGCAGAAGGCGGGCACCGACGTCGAACTTCTCCTGTTGGAGGGGGCTGACCACATGTGGTCCCTTCCGGACGGCAGCACGGCGGCGGCCGAAAAGGCGCTGTCCGCCACGGTCTCGTTCTTCCGGCACCAGGCCGGCCTCCCGTAATTTCTCCGGCAAGAAGCATTGGGGCTCTTTTGCCGTGCCCTCCTACCAACAACCGCCTCCGGGCGAAGCTGAAAGGCCCACCATGCAGTACATAGGTATCAACCACGACGACGGTACTTGGGTTGCCGCCCTGAGCGGCACCAAAGTCTTCCCGCTGGCGTCCATCACGGACTTCTGGGCCGACGCAGTCCGGTGGCAGGAGAAAGCTCCGGCCATCATCGCTGATGTTGGCTCCGGGCATGAGCGGCAGGACGTGATCGAGGTGCCGCTGGTTCCGGCATCGGCACGCGTGATCTGCGTGGGACTCAATTACAGGGCCCATGCCGCCGAAGGCAGCTACAAAGATGTGGAGTTGCCGCCGTATCCCACGCTGTTCGGGCGATGGACGGCCTCGCTGTCCGTCGGTAACGTGCCGGTGCCCGTGCCGGGCGGCGAAGCCGGCCTCGACTGGGAAGGCGAAGTGGCTGCCTACATCGGCAAACGCGTCGAGTCCGTTGACGAGGCCACCGCGGAAGACGCCGTCTTCGGTTACTCCACGTTCAACGACCTCACCGCCCGCCGCGCCCAGAAACTCACGTCCCAATGGACGCTGGGCAAGAACGGCGACTTCACAGGACCGCTGGGCCCCTTGGTCAGCAGGGATGAGGTTGGCGATCTGCGGGATGGCCTCCAGGTCCGCACCCGCGTCAACGGAACCGAAGTGCAGAACGGCAACACCCGGGACATGATCTTTTCTGTCCCGGCCATCATTTCCTTGATCAGTGAAACCTTCACCCTGCACCCGGGGGACATCATTGCCTCCGGCACGCCTGAAGGCGTGGGATACGCCAGGTCACCTCAATGGCTCCTGCAGCCAGGTGACACCGTTGAGGTCGACATCGAGAAACTGGGTACCTTGGTCACCCCTGTCGGCGAACCGTTCCTCCGGGCGAGGGCCTGATGGGCGCCGACCCGAACGCGCGACTGGAGGACCTGCCGGACCACGTCCCCGTCCTGATCTCCGGTGGCGGGCCCAGCGGACTGTTCCTGGCCCTGGACCTCGCCCAGCGCGGGATCCGGAGCCTGGTCATTGAGCCACGCACCACCATTGACCAGGACCGTCCGCGGGCAAAGACCACCAATGCCCGGACCATGACGCATCTGCGCAGGATCGGGCTGTCTGCGGCACTGCGGGCCGCTGCTCCGCTTCCCGTGGCGTACGCGCAGAACGTCATTTTCTGTTCCTCGCTGACTGGCCGGGAGATCCGGCGCTTTACCCACGCCTTCCAATTGGAAACGGGCCGCTACGAACCTCAACCGGAATGTGGTCAACAAGTGCCGCAACCAGTGCTGGAGTCAGTGCTTCGGGATGCAGTAGCTGCCTCCCTGCATGCCACAATGCTGACCGGTTTGAGGGTTGAAGACTTCCTGGCTGGCACAGGCGGCGGACAGCTCGTCACCGTCAGCGACAGTGACGGCAACCTCGGAACCGTTGAGTGCACCTATCTGGCTGCAGCCGACGGCGGTTCGTCCACCGTCCGCCGTGGCTTGGGAATCCGCCTCGAGGGCGGATCGGCAGCGCTGTCCAACATCAGCATCCTGTTCCGCTCCACCGACCTCGCGGACACCATCACTCTTGACCCGGCGGTGCAGTACTGGGTTCTTGGCCCCCGGACGGCCGGCATGGTGGGCCGGATGAACTTGGACAGGACGTGGTGGGCCATCATCCAGGGGGTGGACGTTTCAGCCGGTGGCCAGGACGTGGATCCGGTGGCATTGGTCCGGTCACTGGCAGGGGCCGACGTCGATGTCGACGTGATTGCCACAGATCCTTGGACGGCACGGATGCTCCTGGCTCCCAACTACGGCCGGGATGGGGTGTTCCTGGTGGGCGACGCAGCACACCAGAACCCTCCGTGGGGTGGCCACGGATTCAATACGTGCATTGGCGATGCCGCGAATTTGGCCTGGAAGATTGCCGCCGCCTTGGAAGGCTGGGCCGGGCCGGAGCTGTTGGACAGTTACGGCCTGGAGCGGCGGCCAGTGGCGCAACGAACCATCAACGACGCCGCGGCCAACGGCAAGGCACTCGCATACCACTTTGCTGATCCTGCTTTGGAAGTTGAAGGAACAGCCGGCGACGCCGCGCGGGCAAGCGCCCACGAAGCCCTTGGCGTTAAGCAAAGCGAGTTCGATTCACTGGGCCTTGTCCTCGGCTACTCCTACATAGGGTCCCCGCTGGTTGTCCCGGATGGATCGCCCGTACCGGCCGAAGACCCCATCCGCTACGTCGCCTCGGCCACACCGGGTGCGCTGCTTCCCCACGCATGGCTGGAGGGTGGCAGCTCCATCTATGACGTTCTGGGTCCCGGATTCACGCTGCTGGTGGACTCTGGTTCATTGGCCGGCGCCGCCACTGAGGACATCTATGCCCCTGTTCTGGCTGCAGCTGCCGGCCAGGGCGTGCCGCTGACCGTGCTGGCCATCCGGCCGGGCAGCAGCGGCACGCCCATGTCAGAGCTGTGGGCTGCCGACGCCGTCCTTGTCCGCCCTGACCAACACGTTGCCTGGCGCGGTTCGTCTGCTGACGCTGCGGCACACGCCGTGCTCGTCGCCGCGGGCTGGAGCCACCCCGCATCACTCACAACCCAGGAGGCCGCACATGTCGACGCCGTCCTTTCGTGACTCCCTGTACGCGCCGGACCATCCCCGGGTGGAGAAACTCCGGAGACTGGATGCACGCTCCTACGCTGAGGCCGCCAAGGAAGACTCTTTCGCAGGGCCCATGATCGAAGGCTGGAAGAAGCTCTACCCGGCGCCATTTGTGGGCGTGACCAGTGACGGCACCATCCGTGAAGGCTTGTTTCCGCTGAGTGAAGCCCGTCCCGGCGAGGAGGCTCCGACGTCGGACATGGTGGCCGCTGCGGACAAGCTGTTCGCGTTGCTGGGCGCGCCGCAGCGCGAGCGTATCAGCTACCCGGTAGACGCTCTCGAATGGCAGAGCTGGGCCAACCCGGAATTCATGCAGCATGACACCGGCCTTCGTCTGGAGGAACAGGACTCCGCCGTCCGTGACGCTGCCCTGTCCCTGGTGAAGGCCAGCCTCAGCCCCCAGGGCTATGAATTGGCGCGGAACCTGATGAGAATCAATGGCTTCCTGGGTGACTTGGTGGACCTGCCTCTCCTCATGAATGAGTTCAGCTACAACTTTGCCCTCTATGGCACGCCGTCCGAATCCGAGCCGTGGGGCTGGCAACTGTTCGGCCATCACTTGGCATTGAACTGCTTGGTGATGGGGACCCGAATGGTCATCTCGCCGGTCTTTTTGGGTGCGGAACCGAATGTCATCGACGACGGCCCGCACCAAGGCGTGAAGGTCTTCAAGGAACGCATCCACCTGGCCCGGGAACTCATGGCGGCCCTGCCGGAGGCGCTCCGTGCCGAGGCAGTGATCTTCGAGCACCTGCAAGACCCTGCCATGCCTGCAGGACGGCTGCACCCGGGAGACGAACGGCATCTGGCTGGATGCTTCCAGGACAACAGGGTCATTGCCTACGAGGGCATCCCTGTCAGTTCCATGCCTGCCCCGGCGTTGGCTTTGCTGGAAGGGGTGGTGGACGACTCCATCGCCTATCTGCCGGCGGGACCCAAGGCTGCACGCCTGCGGGAAATCCGGGAGCACTACGCGGAAACCTGGTTCTGCTGGATCGGCGGCTGGCAGGGTGGGGATCCGTTCTACTTCCGCATCCAGAGTCCCGTGGTCATTCTTGAGTTGGATCACCACTGCGGCGTTTTCCTCGGTAACGACCAACCTGCGCCGTTCCACATGCACAGCGTAGTCCGGACTCCCAACGGCAACGACTACGGACGGGCGCTGGTACAACAACGCGGCTAAGACAGCACCGCACCCACTCAACGCCACAACGCAGGAGGCCCGGATCCTTGGAAAGGATCCGGGCCTCCTGCGATGTGCTTGCGTTGGGCTGGACTCGTTGGGCTGGACTAGAGGTCCAGGGCAACCCGCCTCTGCGGGGGAGGTCCCACCACGGTCAGGTCCATCTCGGCCTGGGCGCGGCCGAAGCCTTCCATGTCCATGTAGGGCTCGCCACCCTCGGTGTAGATGTGGTCCTCTGTGGGTTTGTTGAAGTACTCAAAGAAGCCGTTGAAGACCGATGGCGTGAGGAAACCCACCATCTGGGTGTTGTGGGCGTCGAACGCGAAGGAGTGGATGGTGCCGGCTGGGGCGTGCACAAAATCGCCTTTGGTCAGGAGCATCTCGCGGCCATTGGCGTACAGGAACATCCTGCCTTCCGTGCACAGGAAATTCTCGGTGTGCTCGGAGTGGAAGTGCAGCGGAATGTACGGGGATTTGGCGCCCTTGGTGTGGACCGCGAAGTAGTTGTCCCCTGTGTTCTGCGGGCGTGAGAGGTAGGAGAACATGGTCTGGTAGCTGACCAGCCGTTCGCCTTCTCCGGCACTGAGGAAGTAAGGACTCAGCGACGCCGGGAGGCCGGCGTTGTGTTGGAGGCTCGGGTTGACGCGTTCCACGTCAGGGAACGTGATCCCAAATTCGGCGCCAACGTCGGCCTGTTCCTGGACGGTCAGCCGGTGCCCGGCGTGGACTGGTGGAACGTGGGAGTCGATGGGTGTACCTACGCGCTCGTAATACGCCTCCGCGCCCCCGGGCGTCATCCAGTTTAGGAACCGTGTGTAGTGGCTGGCCATCCGGTAAGCGTGGGGGGTCCCCGGGGGAATGACCACGGAGTCTCCGGGGGTGAGGATGCGGCTTTCGCCAGGCAGCCAGACGTGGAGGATTCCGTCGAACACGTACAGCGTTTTGTGTTCGATCGAGTGGTTGACGAACGGTGATTCGGCCCCCTTGCCACCGGAGATGTAGGCCGCGCTGAAAATCCCGCCGGTGTCGGCTGCACGGGCAATCACGGTGACGAGCTGGCCGTTGATCTCGTACCGTGCACCTTCCCCGGAAGCCATGTAGTAGGGGACGGCCTCGCCTGGCAAAGTGTTGGCCAGGGGGAGTGTTGTGTTCATTTCCTCGACGCTGAGGGACATGTGGTTCCTTCTTTCCTTCGTCGGCATCAATACCTGTTTCAAGCTTTGCCCATTGGAGGCAGGGCGTGGCTCGCGATTTCACTCAATGAAAGGTGAGTTCCGGCAGGACACCGGCGCGCCTGTGGTGTCCCGGCCCCAGGATCTGGTCGTCCACGCCTGGAAGCCGTAGGACGGCTTCGCCGCCATCCGGAACTGTTGCGGAGATTTCCAGCCGGCCGTCAACCACTTCCCAGCGGACAGAGGCCAATCCCAGGGGCGTTTCCAGGCTGGTTTCAGCCCACTGCAGTCCGCCGCCAGGCTGTGGCGCCATGAGGATGCGCCGGTATCCCGGTTCCAGCGGCGCCAGCCCACCTATGGTCCGGTGCATCCAGTCCACCACCGCGCCAAGTGCATAGTGGTTGAAGCTGGTCATCTCGCCGGGGTTGATGCTGCCGTCCGGCAGCATTGAGTCCCAGCGTTCCCAGATGGTGGTGGCGCCCATGGTGACCGAATACAGCCAGGAGGGGTTTTCGGTTTGGAGCAGCAGACGGTATGCCTCGTCGAGGTGGCCTGTGACTGTCAGTGCGTCGGTGACGAACGGTGTTCCCGCGAAACCGGTGGAGATGCGGAAACCGGACTTTTCCACCAACTCCGCGAGCCGGCGCCCTGCGAATTCCCGGTCTGCCTCACCCAGGATGTCGAACACGATGGCCAGGGCGTAGACAGTGGTGCAGTCGCTGGTGATGACGCCATGGGAAAGGTAGTGATCCGTGAATGCCGCCCGAAGTTCCTGTGCCATGGCTCCGAACTCGGTGGCAGCCCCCTCATCTCCGAGGACCTCCGCTGTTGCGGCAACCAAGGACGCCGTTCGGAAGGCGCACAGTGTCGCCACTACATGCTTGTCGGCTTTTGCGGCCCACGGTTGGTCCGGGGAGGCGTCTGGATCCAGCCAGTCTCCGAACTGGAAGCCGGTGTCCCACAAGCCATTGGGTGAGAGTTTGCTGCGAAGCCGCCTGGCGTGGCCGGTCATCGACTCGAACTGCTCTTCCAGCACGCGCTTGTCTCCGTAGGCGGTCCAGAGTGCCCACGGAACCCATACCGCAGCATCGCTCCACACCGCAGCGGTGTCCGGGGCGCCGAACTCGGCCGGCTGTTCGATGTACTTCAGGACATTGGGGACAACAAACGGCACCAGATCGGCGTCGTGTTTCTGCTCCAATGCAAGGTCCCGCAACCAGTCGCGGAGGAAGTCCTTGCTGTCGAACAGGAACGCGGCACTCGGCGCGAACGCCGAGAGGTCTCCTGTCCAGCCAAGGCGCTCATCACGCTGCGGGCAGTCCGTCGGGACATCCACGAAATTGCCGCGCATGCCCCACACCGCGTTCTCGTGAAGACGGTTCAGGAGAGGGTCAGAGGACGTAAAGTGACCGATCCGCTTCATGTCCGAACTGATAACGACGGCGGTCAGGCCGCCTTCGCTGGCCAGGGTTTCGGCGCCGCCGGGCCAACCGTCAACCTCCGCGTAGCGGAATCCATGGAAGGTCAGCGTTGGCTCAAAGACGTCCTCGCCGCCGGAGAGCGTGAAGCAATCTGTAGCTTCCGCCGAACGCAGCGGCCGGGTACCCAGCTCACTGTTCTCGAGGACCTCAGCATGGCGCAGTGTCACCACCTGGCCGGCGGACCCTGTGACTGATGCCCGCAACCACCCCACCAGGTTCTGCCCGAAGTCCACCAACACCTTTCCGGCAGGTGACGTCCAGATCTTGACCGGGTTCAGCTCCATTTGGCGGCGGACCGGCGGACCAATGTAGGGCTCGAGGCGGCTGAGGTCGTCGTCGAGCACATGCACCGCCGACCATTTCCCCGAGCTGAAGCCCGGCGCCAGCCACGCGTCGTCGAACTTTCGGGCATCGATGGACTGGCCGTCGTAGAGGTCGTTCGCCGTGGTGGCCGACTGACCTGCGGTCCATGATGGGTCGGTCCCGACGACTTGCTCGTGGCCATCGGTAAATCGGATCCGGACTTCGGCGAAGGCACCGATTTCCTGCCCGTAGTATTTGGACCCGCCGGACCACGCCAGCCGCCCCCGATACCAGCCGTTGCCCAGCGCCAACCCGATGACAGTCGTTTGACCCACCAGCTGGGTGACGTCCAGCTCGCTGTACCGCACCCGCCACTCGTAGCTGGACCATCCAGGTGTCAGCAGATCATCGGAAACACGCCGGCCATTAACCCATGCCTCAACAACTCCGAGGGCAGAGAGGAACAGGGTTGCGGACTCAACGCCGCCGTGGCCTTCGTCGAGCCGGAATTCGCCGCGCATCAGTGGTGCGCCGTCGAACTCTTTGTCTGCAGCGATCATGCGGGCATGCCAGGTAGTCATCATTGGTCTCCAGTATCAGGGTAGGTTGGCGCGGACGGGCTGGCGGTCCTAGGCGGGCTGGTTCTCGAGGGACCCGGACGTGCCCAGGGCAAGGGACGCGCCATTGTCCTGTGCCACGCCACCCAGCCAAGTGGCGCTGGGCTTCGGAGTACGCTCCTGAGTCGCCCGATCGACAGCAATCAGCCCGAACTTGGGGACATAGCCAAAGATCCACTCGAAGTTGTCAAAGGCGGTCCATGCGATGTACCCCCGCACGTCGATGCCGTCGGCCAGGCAGGAGGCGACGCCGGCGACTGCCGTTCGCAGGTAGTCCAAGCGCTGGGTGTCGTCCTCGGTTGCCAGGCCATTTTCAGTGACGATCACCGGGATCCGTGCAATGCGGGCAGCCTCGCGGATGGTCGCTTCCAAACCCTCAGGATAGATTTCCTCGCCCATCTGGTTGGTGGGCACTCCGTCCTCGGCATGCACAAGGCCGTCGGCTCCAAAGACGGTGCGTCCGTACGTTTGGATACCCACAAAGTCATCTCCGCGGGAGGCCTCCAGGAAGCGCTCGTTGACGTCGCGGCGAATACGCTCTGCGTTGGTTTCCCCGCCCGGTGCTGCGTGAATGTCCGTGTTCGCCAATGTCCAACCCACCATCAACTCAGGACGGCGTGCCTTGATGGCGACCGTGGCTGCATGGTGCGCGGCGAGCTTGACCTCAAAGCCAGGCTCCGAGACCGTGAACTGGAAGGGGGCGATGCGGGCTGCTTCAATGCCTAGGCGTTCAGCGGCAGCCGCCCAGACAGGTACCTGTCCACGGCTCTCGGCGGGTCCGCCACCGATCCCCAATTCCTTCAACAACCACGGGAGGTTGGGTTCGTTGAGGGTGCATGCAACGCCAATGAGATCGCCCAAGTGCTCCATGACCCGCTCGCAATAGCGAGCGAAGCGCTCCGGAGTCGCCGGGTCTTCCCAGCCCCCGGCCCCGAGTAGCCACAGCGGTGAGGTGAAGTGGTGGAAGGTCACTACCGGTGTGAGGTTGTGCTCATGGCAGGCCTCCAGCACGCGGCGGTAGTGGTTGAGCGCCGCCGTCGAGAACTGTCCTTCCTCCGGTTCGATGCGTGCCCATTCCAGGGAGAAGCGGTAGGTGGTGAATCCAAGGCCGGCGATGAGCGCCACGTCGTCGCGGTAGCGGTGGTAGTGGTCAATCGCATCACCGGAAGGTTCAGCAAAGATCGTGCCGGGGAGTTGCTCCAGGAACCACGTGTCGCTGTTGACGTTGTTTCCTTCGACCTGGTGGGCCGCGGTGGCGACTCCCCAGAGGAAGCCGGCGGGGAAGGACTGGGAGGAGGTCATGTGTGTTCCTTTGGGGTCTGTGTGCAGGAAAGGTGGCCCGCTTTTCAGCGGACGCCCTTGATGAAGGTGACGGTGATGCTGCCCATGGCACACAGCGCGGCTGCTGCAAACCAAAGGAAGCCATAGTTGTGTCCGCTGCCGATTGCGAGGATCGCGGGGGCGGCTGCGGGAACGATGATGTTGGGGATACTGAGGGCCAGGCTGAAGACGGCCATGTCCTTGCCGGTGTCCCGGGCATCCGGGAGGACAGCTGCGCAGAGCGCCAGATCCACGGTGAGGTACATTGCCTGGCCCATGGCGAACACAATCCAGGCAACCACGAACTGCTCGAAGGAGCCTGCCGTGGCACCGAGCACCAGGGCCGTGGCCATGAGCAGAGCAGCAGCGATCACAAACGGCTTGCGCCTGCCAATCTTGTCCGAGAGCCAACCGGAAGCGGTGAAGAACAGGATGCTGACTGGAGCCGAGATCAGAGTGAGCAGGCCGGCACTCTTTCCGGCCTCAGCAATGGACATGCCGAGCCCGTCCATCAGGAAGAAGATGAAGTAGGCGAACAACGCCGTCATGGCGATGCCGGCAAGGAACCGGGAAACCCACGCCCACGCGAAGTTGGGGTGTTTTCGTGGATCTACCAGGAAAGATTTCGCCAGGCCCTTGAGGTCCAGCGGCGGCAATTCAGCGCGCGTCTTCGCTGGATCCCTGTACAGGACCAACAGCGGAATGCTGCAGACGAGCGCCAGCAGGACGGGAACGCACATCATGAGCAACGGTGCGTCCACCAGCCACGCGGCGAGGTAGGACCCCGCGGACATTGCCAGTGCGCCTGCCATGCCCATTGCACCCATGACCCGAGCACGCTTATTGTCAGGCAGTGCCTCGATGGGAATGACGGCGTAAGCGTTGAAGGCGGCCTGTGCCGACACCAGTGCAACGACGTACGCCGCCACGATGACGGGCGTGGAGGGGACAGTGCCTATGACTGCCGCGGCAATCAGCGCAGGGACCAACCCGCCGATGATCCAAGGACGCCGCCGTCCGAACCGGCCTGCGGTGCGATCGGACAGGGCGCCGGTGAGCGGGATGGTGACCAGGAGAATCAACGAACTGATGGACACGGCCATGCCATAGCTGGTCTCCTTGGACGCCGGATCAACTACGGCAAGGCGCAGCGAGAGTGCCGTGCCCAGCGTGAGGCTCATGATGTACATGCCCAAGGCGGCGATCAGGACCAGCGCCATGGTCCTCTTGCTGGACAGCGGTTGTTGCGGTGCATTGCCCGACGGCGGCGCGATGGCTGGTGCGTTGGCTGTTGAGCCCGGTGCTGTTGGCCCGGCAGGTGCCAGGACCTGCGTCTGCGCTGTGGAGTCACCCATGAAAATCCTCCTTTGGACCAGAGCCACCGTTGGCTCTTTGGGATCGGTGATCCGGGCCGGTGAGGACGCGGCCCGTGATGTCTTCGAGCAACGCTAACCAAACTTTGACCATATTGGAATACTTTCAAACAGATTTCTTTACCAAAGTGGAAAAGAAACTTGGTAGCCTCATCCCAAGGAGGTCGTCACATGAACCAGGAAACCCGCGAGCAACCGGCCCGCGCACCGGGCCGAACAGGAAAGCGCGCCCCCTATGCCAACGGCGCCAGGAAACGCGCCGAACTGGTGGAGGCCGCCTTCGTCGTCTTCGCCGAAAAGGGGTACCTGGGTTTGTCCATCCGGCAGATAGCCGAGGCTGTCGGCACAAGCCACACCGCCCTCCTCCATCATTTCGGGAGCAAGGAAGCGCTGCTGGAGGCGGTATTGGTCCTCCGCGAAGAGCGTGAGGGCCCCTGGCGCCGGGAGCTCATCAGCCAGAAGGGCCTGCTGGAAACCGTTCCTGCCGTCATGCGCCACAACGCGGGAATCCGCGGCGTCATCCACCTGGACGCCACCCTCCGGGCCGAAGCCATCAGCCCGGACCATCCGGCCCACGATTTCCTCCTCCGGAGGAATCAGGATTTTGTGGATTCAGTTCAATCCGAGCTGGAACGCGAACTCGCCGCCGGACGCCTGAGGGACGGCTTCCCGCCGTCGGTCCTCGCCCGCCACATCACCGCATTGGTGGACGGCATCCAGCTGAGCTGGCTTTACGACGAATCAGTAGACATGGCCGAACATCTCCAGGCCTTCATGGACCTGATCAAGAAGAACTGATCCGGGCCGCTCAAGCAGTAGTGCAACAGGGCTCCCAGGAGGACAATGCGGATCATGGCTGACGAAATCCTGGATGAACAGCGCACCAACGAGAACGTGGTCAAGCGGCTGATCGACTGCATCAACGATCGGCATATCGAGGTCATGGATGAGCTGTTCCATGACGACGCCGTGATGCATTGGCCCCAGTCCGGGGAAGTGGTGCGCGGGGCGGAAAACCGCAGGGCCATCTACAGTGCTTTCCCGCAACTCCCCACCATTAGTCCGCGCCGCCTCCTGAGCGGCGGCAACCTGGTGACGGCCGAGGCCCTGCTGGACTATGGCGGAACCGCGTATCAGACGGTGTTCATCTTCGAATTCCGTGGCGGCAGGATTATCAAGGAAACCGCCTACTGGAGCGAAGCCTTCCAAGCTCCCGAGTGGCGCGCGCAATGGGTTGAGGTCACTACGGCTTAGTCAGGCTCATTGTCGCCCGAAATCTGAACTACTCGGCTGGAGGCCGGCGTCGTTGCTGCTTGGTGGCGGACCTGAGTTCCTTGGCCGCGCGGTGCCGGCGGGCCGAGCCGCGGGTGGGTTTGGAGCGGCGGCGAATGACTTCGGGAACAAGGCCCGCCCTGACGATGTCAGCGAGTTTGGCCAGGGCGATCTCGCGGTTGCGCAGCTGTGACCGCTCCTCGGAGGCCGTCACTGTGATGACGCCGTCAACAAGCTTCGGCCCCAGTCGCCTGAGCAGCAGCTGGAGCTGCCCATCCGTCAGGGCCGCAGTCTTGGCAACGTTCCACATCAATTCGGCCCGGCTGTCGGTGGTGTTGACGTGCTGGCCACCGGGTCCCGACGACCGCGAAAACCGCCAGGACAGCTCCGAGGCGGGAACAGTCACTGTGGGGGAGATGTCCAGGTCCATGTCTCAAGCCTTGCACGTCCCGAGCCGTCCCGAGGCGGCGTGTGGGAGACATCCTCTGACACGGTTTTAGAAATTAGGTAAGCCTAAGCTAATCTTTCGTTTTGTGATTGAACTGAGTGAGCTCTCCGGGCTTGAAGCCACAGACCTGGTCCTCCGCTATGGGGAGAAGGACGTGGTGCACGGTGCCGGACTCCGCCTGGAGCCGGGCCGCATCGTGGCTTTGGTAGGTCCGAACGGCAGCGGCAAATCCACGCTGCTCCGTGCGCTCGCCCGTCTGCATGAGGCCTCCTCAGGATCTATCAAGGTCCGGCCTGGAGGTGGAGAAGCATCGGATGCGCTGATGATGAAGCGCAGCGACTTCGCCCGCCACGTAACGTTGTTGTCGCAGAGCCGGCCCGTGCCGCACGGACTGAGCGTTCGTGACGTCGTGGAGTTCGGTCGCCATCCGTACCGCGGACGGTGGCGTGCTGCCGATCCCGAGGGACCCTCCGCTGTTCACCGCGCCATGGAACTGACAGGCGTCGCTGAACTTGCCGATCGTGGTGTCCAGGAACTCTCCGGCGGACAACTGCAACGGGTGTGGCTGGCAAGCTGCCTGGCCCAGGATACGTCGGTGTTGCTCCTGGATGAACCAACCAACCACCTGGACCTCCGGTACAAAGTGGAGATCTTTGACCTGGTGTACGACTTCGCCCGCGTCCACGGTGTGGCGATCGGCGTGGTCCTGCACGACCTCGATGAAGCGGCCGCGCTGGCCGACCACGTGGTGGTTCTCTCGGAGGGCAGGATTGCAGCAGCGGGTCCAGCCCACGAAGCCCTCGACGCAGCGCTGTTGAGCGAAGTCTATTCAATCCCCATCGTGACACACACTGATCCGTTGACCGGCCGGCTGCGCACCCGCGCGGTGGGCCGGCACAACGACAGCTGAAGACCTCCAACCAAACGTAAGCACCCCAACACGAAAGGGACCCCCGTGTCCATGAAGATCCACAAGGCCCTGGCCGCCACCGCTGCCTTGGCAGTCCTGCTCACCGGCTGCGGCACTACCGAAGGTCCCGCCAGCCAGGCGTCCAGCACCGCCGCGGCCGGCGAGCCCATCACCGTAACTGACGCCCGCGGCACCGAAGTCAAGCTGGACGGCCCAGCCAAGCGCGTGGTGGGCACCGAGTGGAACGTGGTGGAGAACCTGACCACCCTCGGCGTCATGCCCGTAGGCGTTGCAGACGTCAAGGGCTACAGCGCCTGGGTTACCGCCGGCAAGCTGGACAGCACCCCCACGGATATCGGAACGCGCAACGAGCCCAGCTTCGACACCATTGCGTCCCTCGATCCTGACCTGATCGTTGCGACCACCGATCTGGCGGAACCAGTCATCAAGCAGCTCGAAGAGTTGGCTCCCGTTGTTGTGGTGAAGTCCGCCGATGGCAGCCGACAAATTGCGCAGGCTGAAGACAACTTGAAGCTGGTAGCCAAGGCAACCGGCACGGAGAAGAAGGCTGAGGAGGCCATCGCCGCGTTCGATGCCGCTGTCACCAAGGGCAAAGCTGATCTTGAGAAGGCCGGCCTCAACGGTTCCCGCGTGGCGTTCGCCGATGGCTGGGTTGCTGACGGCAAGGTTTCCATCCGTCCCTACACCAAGGGATCCCTGCTGGCTGACATCAACACCGAACTCGGGCTCGTCGACCCCTGGACTGTTGAAGGCGACCCCGCCTACGGCTTGAGCTCCACGGACGTCGAAGGCCTGACCGCCGTCAATGCCGACCACTTTGTGTACATCACCAACAGTGCTGACGGTGACTTCACCGAGCAGCTGACCGACAACGCCGTGTGGAAGTCACTTCCGTTCGTAACCTCCGGCAAAGTGCACCGCCTTTCCGACGGCATCTGGATGTTCGGTGGCCCTGCCTCGATGACCCAGTATGTCGACGCGATCGTCGCGTCCCTCACCAAGTAATCCCACCTCATGACCGACACTGTGAAGAGGCCCGCCATGACCGTACCCACGGCCGTGGCGGGTGCTCCCGTCCCCGCACCGTCCACCGGACACGGCGCACGCAAAGGCGTCCAGCGTCTTTCCGGCCCGGTCCTTGTGGCTGCGGCCGGGATGGTTGTCCTGGTTCTGTTTTCAGCGATCCACCTCACGCAAGGAACGGCCGACGTCGGTCCGTTGCAGTTGTTGGGTCTGGTCACCGGAAGCGGAACAGACCAGGAAACCGCAGTGTTGGTCGCCTCGCGCGTACCGCGGCTTTTCGCCGGCCTGTTGGTCGGCGTCTCGTTGGGGGTGGCCGGTGCAGCATTGCAGTCGGCCACCCGCAACGTTCTTGCTTCCCCCGACACTCTGGCCGTCAACGCCGGCGCCCACTTTGCCATCGTGGCAGTGGCCGCCTTCGGGCTGACGCTGCCGGCGCTGCTGTCCGGTGGTATTGCCTTCATCGGCGGACTTGCTGCAGCGATGCTGGTTCTGGCGTTGTCCGGTGGGGGAGCCAACGGCAACGGCGGTCCCATCCGTTTGGTGTTGGCCGGCACGGCCCTGGCCCTCGGCCTGCATTCGGCCACCAGCGCGCTGTTGCTGTTGTTCAGCCAGGAAACCACCGGACTCTACGCTTGGGGGCAGGGCAGCCTTGCCCAGTCACGCACCGATGAACTGATCCAGTTCACACCGGTCATTCTTCTGGCCATTGCAGGCTTGTTCCTCCTCGCCCGCAGGATGGATCTACTCGGCCTGGGCGACGACGCCTCCCGGCTGGCAGGTGCGGATCCGCGCCTGGCCCGGGTCGGCGCCGTCGTACTTGCCGTCGTCCTGTCCGCAGCGGCCGTCACCATCGCCGGGCCGATTGGGTTCGTGGGTCTGTGCGCCCCGGCCATTGTTCGGCTGCTGGCCTCGCGGCTCCGCGGGCTTGGCCGGCACCGGGCGTTGCTGCCCATCTCCGGGTTGGCCGGTGCCGTGGTGGTCATCGGGGCTGACGTGCTGGTCCGTGGCCTCTTCGGTGCCCAAGCCGGCGTCGAAGTCCCCACCGGTGCAGTCACCACGGTCTTCGGCGCCGTCTTCCTGGTGGTCCTGGCCATGCGGATGTCCGATGCCGGGTTGAGTGTTGCAGGCGACGCCTTGGCGCGGCTGCGTTCACGCCGGTTCTTCCTCACGGTATTGATCGGGCTTCTGGTGGTGCTCGCTGGCTTGCTGGTGGCGGGAGCCCTGCTGGGTGATGCGAAACTCCTGCTCGGTGATCTGGTCAATTGGCTCACGGGCCAGTCCGGAAACCGTGTCAGTGCCGTGTTGGGTACGCGCATGCCCCGGGTCCTGGCAGCGGTTCTTGCAGGAGCTGCCCTGGCTCTTGCCGGTGCGCTCATCCAGGCAGTCTCCCGGAACTCCTTGGCTGAGCCCGGAATCCTGGGCGTCTCCGGCGGTGGCGGGCTGGCGGCAATCATCGTCATCACCACCGTCCCCACCGCAGGATCCTGGATCATCACCGGCTCCGCGCTGGGGGGCGCGGCGTTGTCGGCATTGCTGGTCTTTGGCCTCGCCTTCCGCGGCGGGCTGCAGCAGAACCGCCTGGTATTGATAGGCATCGGTGTCTCCGCGGGATTGGCCGCAATGATTACAGTCCTCTTGGTGAGTACGGACCCGTTCAACCAGACGAAGGCGCTGACGTGGTTGTCCGGCTCCACGTATGGCCGTAATTTCGCGTCGGTCCTGCCGCCGCTCCTTGCGTTGCTGGTCTCGCTTCCCGTGCTGGCAGGAATGCGACGGGACCTGGACCTCATTGCGGTGGATGATGATTCTCCCCGTGTGCTGGGCATCGGGCTCTCCGGATCACGCCTCCTCCTGCTCTCCATCGCGGTGCTCTTGACTGCGGGGGCTGTTTCATCGGTGGGCGTGATCGCGTTCGTCGGCCTGGTGGCGCCACACGCCGCCCGAACCTTGGTGGGGGCCCGGCACTCCCGCGTCCTTCCGGTGGCCGCCCTCATTGGCGCCGGCACGGTGGTGTTCGCAGACGTGATTGGCAGGACGGTCATTGCTCCCGCGCAGATTCCGGCGGGCATCATGACGGCTCTGGTGGGGGCGCCATACTTCGTCTATCTTTTGTGGCGCTCCCGGGTGGACCGCAACGTCTGACCTCCTTCTTCATGACCTCCCGGACACCGGCCCGCAGCACATAGGATCGACTCTATGGCCGGTACTGTGGACGTTCTTGGCCCCATTCTGGAAATGATGACCTGGGTGGGGTTTGTCCCGGGCGTGCCTTTGTTGATCAGTGCCTGGATCATCGCCAAGCGCCGATGCGTTTGGGTGACCGCGGACGGTGAACGCTTCTCCGCCGGGGGATTCATGGGCCTCCACTGGGTTGACCAGTCAGATGAGGAACGAAAAGTTCTGCTGGATGTCCCTGCCGGCGCCGGAGGCCATGAGCCCCAGGCGGTGGTGGTCCATTACGACGTCTGCCACCCTTCGCGCTGCGCACTTGAACCACCGCGGCACGACCACACTGTGCTGATTGTCGGTTGGATCCTCACTGGAGTCGGCATCTTGAGTACTCTTGGCGGATTTGCCCTCCTGGTGCTTTAGCCCCGAACCCTTGAATGGCTCTCCCCTCCGGGGCTAGCATGGCCCGCACGGTAAATCCGAGGAGGCAGCTCATGAGCCAGTCAACCGCAAGCGAGTCATCGGCGACCCTGATGGTGGACCTGATTATCTCCCTGGACGGCTACGCCTCCGCGGAGGGGTGGCCAGGCTGGTGGGGCCTTGAGGGCCCTGAGTACTTGGCGTGGCTGGAGGAGGAAGGCAAGAAGGACTTCACCATGCTGATGGGCGCCAACACCTATCGGGTGATGTCCAGCATGTCCGAGCAGGCGTCGGGGGATGGATCCGGATTTTCCGACGAGGAAGGCGCCAGTTTGTCAGGTCTGGCGGCCATGCCCAAAGTCATCTTCTCCTCCACCCTCAAAGCGCCCTTGGCCTGGCCCAATTCGGAGTTGGTGTCCGGCGATGCCGTAGAAGCGGTGAAGGAAATGAAGCGGACGCGCACGGGCACGCTGAGTACCCTCGGCAGTCTGAGCCTGTGCCGTTCATTGCTGACGGCCGGTTTGGTGGACAGGTATCGGCTGGTGGTGTTCCCCGTCATTACCGGAAAGACCGGACGTGAACGGATTTACGATGGCTACCCCGACGTCGCACTTGAGATGGTGGACAGCCGGACCTTTGATGGGCGCTCCCAGTTGCTGGAGTACATCCCCAGCATCATCGACGGACCGCCGGGAAGCCGACAGCCATGAGCCGGCCGCTGGAAACGATCGTCCAGCAAGTGCATCTGCCTGCGGGAATGGCAGGACCGGACAAGCTCAGCTTAGACGTACGCTGCTTCGTGCTTCCCGTCGCTGAAGGGATTGTGCTGATTGATGCGGGCCTGGCCGGCAGTATGGTCGACATCGAACGGGGGCTGGACCGGGTTGGCGCGGGCTGGGGTGACGTCTCGGACGTTGTGCTCACGCATTCGCATCCGGATCACGTTGGCGGGTTGGAGGACGTCCTGTCCAGGACGACGGGTGCTGCGGTGTGGGCCGGCGATGGCGAGTCCGATGCCGTGGTCCCGGGTGGACTGATGCAGCGAGCCTCCGAGGGTCAGCAGATCCGCGGGTTGCGGGTTATCCGGACACCCGGGCATACCGAAGGCCACATCAGTTTGCTGCTGGAAGATGAGGGCCTGATGTTCGTGGGCGACACCGTGGGTGTCATGGACGGGACCATGGTGCGACCACCCGCGCCTTTCACAGCTGATCCAGCGGAGGCCGAACGTTCGCTCTGGAAGATCGCCCATATGGCTCCGGACAGGATGGTGTTTTCCCACGGTGCCGAACTCCCGGACGCGGTTTCCCGGCTGCTTGCGTTGCTGGAGGAGCCCTCAGCCGCTTCGTAGCGGCCGAGGGATCCGGTGGGGAGACAGGATTTTCACCGTTGTTGCTGGGCGCGATCGCCGAAGAAGGGCGCCAGGCAGTCCGCGTAGTGGTCCAGTGCTTCGGAAAAGGTAAGGAGCCGGACGGTGTCCGGCCGGGCAGTTTCCGTGGCGTCGGCGTGCGCTTCATCAACAAGGCACAGCACCGGTTCTGCGCTGAATCCGTTCGCGGTTAAGGTGGCAATTCCCCAAGGATGGGCGGGATCGGCAACCGAAATGCCGGCGGAGTCAAACGTGTCCCTGAGGACATTGCCTGTCACGGTCCGCCATGACTGGAGGTACGGCGATCTCAGTTGTTCGATGAGGTCTTCGTCGCCGGCAGCATACGCTGAACGCAGTGCCGTGGTGAGACCGTCCCATTCCTGGGCATCGCGGACCATGAGGTGCGCGGCCCGCAAGTGGCCAAGTGTTTCGTCCAACGTCATGGCAGTCCCCAAACTTCCCGTCGTGTGCTGCCCCTTGGAGGCATGCCTGACCGCCGTCGGCCGTCATCATCAAGAAGAACGGACAACAGGCCGCCATGATTCCCGGCAGGCGGAGTGCCGTGCATTCCTGGCCTTTTATCGACATTCCTCGGCCTCCTAGTAAATCAGTAGTCTTACTATTAGGCTGTCCGTTTGGGGAAAGTCCCCGGCACGGAGAAGAGCGAGGCGAGGCATGACTGAAGAGCAGGGCATCAAGAAGGTCACGGGCATCATCAACGACTCCAGGATCGGAATGCTGACCACCATCAACCAAGAAGGCGCGCTGGTCAGCCGTCCACTCGCCGTTCAGGACGTCGAGGACGACGGCGACATGTGGTTCTTTACGGGACTGGACACCTCGCAGGTGGCGCATGTGCGGCAGGATCCCAGGGTCAACGTTTCCTTTGGCAAGAACACCGAGTGGGTTTCGGTGGCTGGTATCGCCGAAGTGGTCACTGATCGCCAGAAGATCCGGGACATGTGGAACCAGGTGGTGGAAGCCTGGTATCCGGATGGGCCGGATACTCCGGAGGTATGCCTGCTCCACGTCGATTCGGACTCGGCAGAGTATTGGACCAGTCCGGGCGGAACAGCCGCTACGGTGCTTCAGTGGGTTAAGTCCAAGGTCACCAACTCCCGGTTCAGTGTGGGCGAGAGCGGAACAGTGGAACTCTGAACCTCCGTGGTGGACGCAGAGCGGTTCAGGGTCCTCCTTGAGGAGGAGCGGGACCGCAAACTAGGGCTGGTGAAGGCGCTGCGGAGCGACATCACCTCGGTGAGCCTTGCACGTCAAGACTCCAATGTGGACGACGAACATGATCCCGAGGGCAGCACCATAGCGTTCGAACTCTCGCAGGCAGAAGCCCTCCTGGATCAAAGCCGTGCCGGCCTGGAGGCGATCAACGCTGCTTTGGGGCGCATTGCCCAAGGCAGCTACGGAACGTGCCAAGTCTGCGGAGCGGCCATTCCGGAGGACAGGCTTGAGGCACGGCCGTGGACGCCCTTCTGCGTGGAACACGCCTCCGGCCGGCGACGGTGAGCTACCCGGACATGCCCGGCGAGACGGGAATGAACTCGATGGTTTGCTGGACCTTCTTCCGGGGGCCGCGGTTGAATCCCTTGGCGTCAAGGTGGTTGCCGGCGCGATACGCGGCCAGCGCTTCGTCGTAGATGTCGTTGAGCCTTTGCCCGGTAAAGACTTCCTGGGTTCCGTCAGTGAAGAGTATGGATACTGAGGCACCGCCTGGGAAGTGCCTCTTCATCCGAACGAAGCCTTCAGGGTCCTGCTGCAGGGAGATCAAAGGTGGACCGCGCTTTCTTTAGTGGTTAGTGACAGTTTCCCCCACTTTTCGGCTGCCGAGGTCCTTGGTGCCTGGCCGGCAGCGGGCAGGAACCCTGGTGACGGCCTCGCGCCGTTCACCGACGGTGTTCAGAATCGAGCCGATACCGCCCACTGTCATGCGCACGGAATCACCGGTCTTCAAGGGCGGGGGAGTCTTGGCGCCGTTCCGGCCCCATAGCTCGGCCAGGCAGCCGCTGCCACAGGTTCCTGAACCCAGGACATCGCCTGGGCGGACCACTGAGTCCTGGGAGGCGTAGGCCACCAACTCTGCGAAGGGCCACCCCATGTTGGACAGGAGGTCCTGGCCAATAACGTCGCCATTGACCTCCACCGCCATGGTGAGGGGGAGGAATCCCTGGTCGTCGTGCAGGTGCTCGAACTCATCGGCGGTCACGATCCAGGGGCCGAGGGTGTTGGCGAAGTCCTTTCCCTTGCAGGGGCCAAGGCTGACCTTCATCTCCCGCCTTTGCAGGTCGCGCGCCGACCAATCGTTGAGAATCGTGTAGCCGAAGATGTGGCGGTGCGCGTCCGACCCGGACAGGTTCCTGCCCTCACTGCCTGGTACGTGTCCGACGACGGCCGCGACCTCAGTCTCGAAGTCCAGCTCGCTGCACCCCGCAGGAATGCCGATCACCGCGCCGGTGCCGGTCACCGTATGAGGATTCGTGAAATAGAACGTCGGTGCTTCGTACCATTCGGCCACCACGCCCGCCACGCCATCGATGCTCTTGCGAACCCCCTCAACATGTTCCTCGAAAGCAACGAAATCCCTGATAGTGCCCGGCAACAGCGGTGCCAGCAACTGCACGTCCCGCAAGGCAACAGGACGCACGGTCCGTCGGGTTTCGGCGGCGATGGACAGCGTCTTCTCGAGCCCGGCTTCCAGCAGGTGTTGGACGGTGCGTCCCTCGGACAGGGCAAAGCAGTTGTCGTCGTCGACGAACCCTTCCCGAGTACCGCCGTCGTAGTTCCAGCGGGCGATCTTGACCATGGTTTCTTCCTTAGGCGGTGGGGCGGGCAGTGAGGGCTGCCGCGGAGGTGATACCGAGCCGGGCGGCATTGCCGGCAAGAATCCGGGAGGAATCGGCTTCGGAGAGTCCGGCAGCATGAACCTCATCAACAGGGTGGTCCGCGCCCATGTCAAAGGGGTAGTCAGAGCCGAGCATCACCTGGGAGGGCCCGGCCGCTTCGATGAGGGCCCTCAGTTCGCGGGGATTATGGACCAGCGAATCGAAGAAGATCCGCTGAAGATACGACGACGGCGGTTCGGCGCAGCGCCGCGCCTCGGGGCGAACTTTCCAGGCATGGTCTGAACGGCCGATCGTGGTGGGAAGGTAGCCCCCACCATGGGCGGCGAGGATCTGCAGGTCCGGGTACCGGTCCAGGACCCCGCTGAAGATGAGGTGGGAGAGGGCCACAGCGTTCTCGGCCGGCTGGGAAACGGTGTTGGCCAGGTAGAACCGGTCAAGACGCTCGTCCAGGGAACAACCGAACGGATGCAGGAAAACCAGGGCACCCAGTTCCTCCGCCCGGCTCCAGAAGGGTTCCAACCGGGGATCGGACAGCTCCACGGTGGTCCGCTCCCCATCGCCGGGATCGCCGGGCGTGCCGGCGAACGAACCGATCTCCACGCCCGGCAGGCCGCACTCCTGGACGGCGTGCTCCAGCGCTTCGACCATGAGGTGGGGATGCTGCAATGGGGCCAACCCCAATCCGTTCAACCGGTCTGGAGCCCCGTCGACGAGATCCCGGACTGCCTTGTTCGCCTGCTTGGCCAGCGTGAGCGCGAGCTCCGCACCGGCAAAGTAATAGAAGTGCGAAGGCGACGGGGAGACCAATTGAACATCCACGCCCTGGGCATCCATGTCAGCCAAGCGTCGGTCCAGGTCAGTGAGCTGCTGCCACCGCTCCTTGATCATGACGCCCGAGGCGGCCATGGATTCGGGCCCGTTCCTCCGTACTTCCAAGGCCTGGAGCGCCGCGAATCCCTCCGGGTCACCTGCCGCCACTACTTGCTGGAGGGCCGGAATGAGGACATGGGCGTGGACATCGATGACGGGTTGGTGGTCTGTGGCAAGGGTCTTCACGCGGGTTCCTTCAACATGGTGGACAGAGAATTCATGAGTCCGGGCACATCGGCGTCCCGGACGCCGTCCAGCATCCACTGGCCCAACTGCACGGACGCCTTAACCACGGCTGTGGCTCTCTCCAAGCGTCGATCCTCGAACTCTTTCCACAGGGTGTCAGTGAGGTGGTCAGCGGAGATCAGAAGTTCCGCGAGCACCGCGGCATCTTCGAGGGCCATGGCGGCCCCTTGGGCAACCGTAGGAGGGCAGCTGTGTGCGGCATCGCCGATGATGACGGTGCGGCCGCGATTCCAGGGGCCCTCCACCACATGCGAGGTGAACCACGTGTAGTTGATGCGCGCGCTGTGGTCCAGGTTGGTACGGATTTCCTTCCAAGGACCACCGTAGGCTGCAGCAAGTTCTGCCATGACCCGGGGGCCGTCTTCATGCCTGCGTTCCTGCGCCTTCTCCACGAGGTAGGCGTAAATGGTGTCCGGTCCGGTGGGGCAGTAGCCGGCAATGAAGCAGGGGCCGCCGTAGGTGAGGTCGGTCCGGACGACGTCCTCGGGCCGTTCGACGAATGCCCGCCAAATGCCCATGCCTGTGGGTTTGGGCTCGACGTCGATGCCGATCGCCTGGCGGACAGCGGAATGGAGTCCGTCCGCGCCTATGAGGAGGTCGTAACCCGAGGTGCCGCCGTCGCTGGTGCGGACGGTGACGCTGCCGCCGTCGTCCGCTATCTCCGTGACAGTCTTGCCGTAACTGATGCGGGCACCTGCCTGCGAGGCGCGGTCCCGCAGGATTCCAGTAAGCTCCGGCCGGTACATTCCGAGCGTTGCCGGAAGATCGTCGCCGCCTGTCCTGATGTCCTCCAGGACTGCGATGACTGTGCCGGCGGGGTCCGGAGCGCGCAGGCCAAGGGTGCTGAAGGCGTAGCCTTGCGCCTGCACCTGATCCCACACGCCCAGGTCGCGGAGGATTCTCAGGGCGTTGCCTTGAAGCGTGATCCCGGAGCCCAGGGTTTGCGGCTCGGCGGCCTTCTCAAGGACCTCCACCTCGATGCCTGCGTCGGCCAAAAGGATGGCGGCAGTAAGCCCCGCGGCTCCCGCTCCAACGATTCCGACCCTCTGTACTGCTGCCATCTGAAGACTCCTTTGTGTCGACGGCGTTACTGCCTATTGTGCTGCGTGTGGTGGCGGACGGGGTGTCAGCGGACCGCGATGGGATTGACCGGCGACCCCACAGCCCCGGTGATGGGGAGTGGGGCCGCAGTGAGCATGAAGTCATACCTGCCATCGGCGGCGCACGCGTGAGCCAGTGCGTCAGGATCCCACATTTCCCCCAGGAACAAGCCAAGGTTGGGAATGGCGATCTGGTGCAGGGGCTGGAACGCGCCGTCGAACTCATTGGGCCTGACTTCGAAGCCCCAGGTATCTGTGGCGATTCCGGCGATTTCGGAGGTGTGCAGCCATTCGGCGGTGCTGAATGACATGCCGGGAGCGGACCCTCCTGCGTAGTCGCCCCACCCGTCGCGACGGACCCGGGTGTACTGGCCTGTGCGGATCACCACGATGTCGCCACGGCGAACAGCGGAGGTGGGGCCTTGACTTTCAATGGTGCGTTCCAAATGTTCCGGGGTGATTGCGAAACCGTCGGGCAGTTCGCCATCGGTGCGTCCCAGGTCCGGGCCGAGTGCGCGGCCGACGTCCAGCAGCACGCCGCGGGTGACGATCTTGGCTGCGGCGGTTTCGATTCCGGTGACGAGGTCGCCCTCGGAGGTGACGACATCCCCGGCTGCGCGGCCGTTCCAGGCTTTGCCACGATCAAAGATATGGCCCAGCCCGTCCCACTGGGTGGAGCACTGCAACGGCATGGCGATCACGTCATCGGCCCCACCGAATCCGTGCGGGAAGCCCTGGTTGCCGCGCTCGGCATCCACCCCGGTGTCGGTCATGGTGTGGACGGGGTTGGTGCGCCGACGCCACCCCTTCTGCGGGCCGTTGGTGTCGAAGGGCTGCGACAGGGAGAACGCTTCGCCGGTGGTTACCAGCGATGCGGCCTCCACCCGCTTACCCGCATCAATGAAATTCAAGGTGCCGAGCACGTCGTCTTCGCCCCAGCGGCCCCAGTTGTTGTACTGCTTGGCGGCGGCCACGATGCTGGCCAGCGGGTCATTCCGCTGGATCAGGGCAATGTTCACGGCATCGGTGGTCACTGTTCGTCCTTGCAGTGGATGAGTTGGGTGCCCAGCCCGGTGATGGTGCCTTCCATGACGTCGCCGTCCTGGAGGAGCCGTCCCCAGTGCTGGCCATTGCCGGCGGGGCTGCCCGTCAACACGAGGTCGCCGGGTTTCAGCGGCATTGTCTGGGAAGCTTCGCTCACCAGTTTGGCAACGCCGAAGATCATGTCCTGGGTGGACTCGTCCTGCATGGCCTTGCCGTTGAGCTTCAGTGTGACCTGGACGTCCTGCGGATCACCGAAGAACTTGGCCGGCACCAGGAGGGGCCCCGTCGGCAGGAAGCCAGGGGCGTTCTTGGCCCGATACCAGTCCGAACCAATGGCCGGCATGTCCTTGCGGAACACGTACTCGCGGGTGGTGATGTCGTTGACCATGGTGTACCCAAAAACATAGTCAAGGGCCTCTTCGGGGCTCACACGGAAGGCTTCTTTACCGATCACGGCCGCGAGCTCCAGTTCCCAGTCGTGGGACTTGCTGTAGGCCGGCAGGGTGAGGTCGTCCGTGGCTGAAGCGATGGCCGTGGGAAGTCCGATGAAGAAGTACGGTGTGCCCTGACCTGCGCGCTGGTCCATCATGGCAGCAGTCTTGGCCCGCACCTCTTCCGCATCCTGGCCTGCTTCGCGGTGCGCCACAGCAAGATCGATCACGTGCTTGCGGTAGTTGGCGCCGGTTTGCAGCACCTGAGCGGGTTCAACCGGGGCAAGGACCTCGACGGCGGACAGGGCCAGGCCCGCGTCCTCGCCGGCCGTGGCCGCGAGATCGTCCAGCTCGGTTTCGGTGGTTTCCCAGTGCAGGATGAGGGAGTTGACGTCCTCGTCCAGGGGGAGAACCCTTTCGCCTACCAGCAAGCCTGCCTTGGCCTTGGTGTCGCCGGGCTCCTGGAAGCGGATCAGGGAGTACGTTGCGTGTGCCATGTTCTCTAGCCCCGACCCTGCTTTGCGTAGGGGTTCAGGAGGGCTTCCTTCATTTCGGCGGAAGCCCCTTCCTCCGTGGCAGTGAAACCCTCAGCCGGTGGGAAGGATTCGGTCATGGAGTGCGGCATGGCACCGTTCTTGTAGAAGTTATTGGAACCTTCGGACGGCTTCCACGTATTGGCATCCCAGTCCGGGACATAGTTGCGGTAGCCGCCGGAGTTCAGCTCCACCCGCAGGCCTGACGGATCGCGGAAGTACAGGAAGTTCTGCTCGCCCACGCCATGGATGGACGGTCCGTATTCCATGGGGGTGCCGTTTTCCATCATCACGTCGGCGGTGCGGAGCAGGTCTTCGGTGGCGTCCACCCAGAAGGCGATGTGGTTGACACGGCCGGCGCGCTGGGAAGTGTCGAGGACGACGCCGAGGTCGTGGGACTTCTCGTTGGTGGTCAGTACGGAGAAGACCGTGATGGGTGCTTCATCCAGATCGACGAAGGCCATGACACGGAAGCCGAGGGCTTCGTTGTACCACTGGGCGAATCCCCGGACGTCGGAGGAGGCGACCGTGACGTGGTCCAGGAATCGGGGAGCGGCTGCGTGGCTGCTGCGACGCTCAGGGCGGTCGGGGTAGGTGGATTCGAAGCCGGGCTCGGCAACGAACTTCTCCACGTCATAGAACAGGCGCATGTGGTGGCCGTAGGGACCGGTGAACTCATAAGCCTTGCCAAAACCGTGTCCGCCCGCAGTCCATGTGCCCTGCACACCGGTTGTTTCAACACGGGCTGCGGCGGCTTCGAGTGCGGCCTGGGAGTTGGTGCGCCAGGCCATCCGGCCCAACGATGCTTCGGGTCCTTCGGTGATGACCAGGCTGTAGCGGTAGTAATCGCCCCAGCAGCGAAGGTAGACGTTGCCATCCACGCGGTCGATGATCCGCATGCCGAACTTTTCCTCGTAGAAACGGGCCGAGGCTTCGACGTCCGGAGTGGTGATCTCGAGGTGGGCAAGATGGGAGAGGGGAGTTTCCACGATGAATTCCTTCTATGTACTGATGGCTCGGACAGTTCTCTGCAGGTCCTGTAACCACCATGAGCCACATCACCTATCCGGAGAAGAGCAAGTATCTGATAGGAGCTATCCGTCAAACAAATAGTTGGAGCGGGGCCTATCTATCAGCCGCATGAATACCAGCTATACCCAAACAGCTATTCTCCGATGAAGTGAGCCTTGTCACAGTGAGGGGAATCCCCTCGGCGACCCTGCCGATTACAGGGACTCTTCAACGGCGAAGGAACAACCCATGAGCATCATCGATCCAACTGCGCTCGAGTCGCGCCGTCCGGACTCCATCCGGGAAGCGGGCAGGGCACAAGCCGCACTTCTCGTTGCCGGAAGCTGCATGCCTGTCCTGGGCGCGGTCCTGCTGGCACCTGTCCTGCCCACCCTCAACAAGGTTTTCGCGGACACCACAGGAGTCGCCATTCTTGTGCCCCTGGTCCTGACACTTCCAGCGCTGTTCGTGGCCTTGTTTTCGCCCCTGGCAGGATACGTGGCTGACAGGATGGGCCGTAAGCAGTTGTTGATCTACGCCATGCTGGCCTACGCACTCTTTGGCACGGCACCTCTATGGCTGGACACCCTCGAATCCATTGCCGTCTCCCGGATCGGCGTAGGTATTGCAGAGGCAGCCATCATGACGTGCTGCACAACCCTGATCACCGACTACTACGCGGGGCAGCAACGGAACAAATATTTGGGCCTCCAAACCATGGTGAGCGCACTGGCTGCCACGGCATTCTTTGCCCTGGGCGGCACGTTGGGCAGCATCAGCTGGCGGACGCCCTTCTGGTTGTACGCCGTCAGCGCAGTCCTGGTGGTCCCCATGATCTTCAAGCTCTGGGAACCGGCCAAAAGTCTGGCCCAGGACCCAGCCAAGGGCCTGGCAGCGAAACAGCCGGTGCCCTGGCGGCAGATCGGTGCACCTGCTGCTGTGACACTGTTCGGCGGCATTGTCTTCTACGCCTTGATAGTCCACCTGCCGTACGTCATTACAGGTTTGGGAGTCCAGGATGCCGCCCTCATCGGCGGGGCGGCTGCGATCGCTTCGCTTGCAACGGCAGCAGGGGCAATCTCATTCCGTTTCCTGGCCAAGCTGGGCACCCGGAAACTGTTGGCAGGCGCTTTCGGCCTCGCCGCCGTCGGGCTCTGCGTTGTTTCCGTGGCGGGCAGCGTTCCAGTGGCCGTCCTCGGGGCCGTGATCGCCAGTGCGGGTACGGGTATCTTGTTGCCGACGCTGCTGACGTGGGCGGTCAACGGATTGGACTTCTCCCAGCGCGGCCGGGGCACCGGCATTTGGACCGGAACCTTGTTCATTGGTCAGTTCCTGACGCCTATTGTCCTCGGCGCAACAGCCGCCGCACTCGGCAACCTCGGCCTCGCGCTCGGGGCGTTGGGCCTGGCTTGCGCACTGGCGTTGCTGGCTGTGCTGTTTCGCGGACCGCGGCTGGTGCCGGTCAGCCACTGATGTAGCCGTGGCTGGATAACCTAGGGGGATGAAGAACCTGGACCTCAACCTGTTGCCCCAATTGCAGGTGCTGCTGGAATTGCGGAACGTTTCCCGGGCGGCTGAGCGGCTCCAACTCAGCCAGCCGGCAACCAGTGCAGCAATGGCCAGGCTCAGGCGGCATTTCGACGACGAACTCCTGGTTCGTCATGGCCGCACGTACGACCTCACACCCTTTGCGCAGTCGTTGGTCCCGCTGGTGGATGAGGCAATGCTTCATGTCCAGCGGGCCACGCGTGTCCGGTCCGGATTCGATGCCACCACAAGCGAGCGGGAGTTCGTCATTGCGGCGTCCGACTACGCGGCGGCCCTCATGGTGGGACCACTGCGGGGCATCCTGCAGCAGGAGGCGCCACACGTGGTGGTGGACTTCGTTCCAACCTCCGGTCTTGAGGGCACCATGGCCGAGTATTCCAAGATGGACCTGTTGGTGGGGCCCACCGGTTACAAGATGCAAGGTGAGAACAAGCAACTGTTCCGTGACAGTTTTGTGGCGGTGGTCGATGCCGCCAATCCGTTGCTCCAGCTGCCCGCCGTGACCTTGGCGGACTTAGTTGGCGTCCCGCACGCGGTGGGGTACTTCGGTGAGGGGATCAGCACCCCCGCTGACAAACTTTTTGAGTCACGGGGCGTTCGACGGCGGGTGGCAGCGACAGTGGCAGGCTTCCTGTCCCTGCCCCTCCTGGTTGAGGGTACGGACTTGGTGGCTTTGGTCCCGCGGATGCTGGCATCCAGGGCCCAACGCGGGGCAGGGATCGAGGTTCTGGAGTTCACCGGAGACCTGGAGGCCTCCTTGGTGGAGGCTATGTACTGGCATCCATCTCAAACCGAAGACCCAGCCAACGCCTGGCTGCGGTCCGTGGTTCAGCGGGCCTGTTCCCGGCTGCACCTCATTTTCCCCGTGACGGCACATCCGGTCACTGTCTCCTCCGGTCAAGGCAGCTAACCAGGGTCCATCCGTGGCGGGGTATAGCGACCGGGAGACCGCTGGTCACGGCAAGGACTCTTTGTCCGTTCCGCTCGCGGCGGTGCTGGCCCGGTCCGCCATCGATCCCTGCTTCCGGCTTGCCAGCAGGAAAGGCACCGCAAGCAGTTCGATGACACCGGCCATGGCCAAGGACGCAGGGTAGCCGTAGAGGTCGGCTCCCCGGCCAAGGAGCGGCTGGATCACCACGCCGCCGCTTGAACCCATCAGCGAGTCGAAGCTCAGTACTGTGGCCCGCTGCTTCGACGGAATCATGTCGTTGATATAGGCCTGCCGTACGGGAGTTACGGCGGAACCCACGACGCCCCAGAGCGCCAGCAGTGCCAGCGCCGCCCAGAAACTGCCGGTGAAACCCAAGGCCAGGAGAATCACGGCACCCACCAGACCGCCGAAGATCAGGACGGACGTGCGTTTGTGGAAAAGGCTCCGTGCGTGGGGTGCCAACCAACCGCCAAGGATCTGCGAACCAGCCACGATCGCCGCGGCCAGCCCGGCAACAGAGTAGGCGCGCGGGTCACCAAACAGGTCCAGGAGGTAGGGCTGCAGTGCGTAGAAGACATAGATTCCGACGCCGGCACTGAAGGGAGCTGCCAACATCACGTATCGGACGGGCGGGTTTTTCACACCGTTATCGATCGATGCGGACAGCACCGCCCGGGTCGCGCGGAGGGGATGGGTTGAACGTTCAGGCGAGAACCCGACGTCGTGCATCAAGGAGAAGGCGACAACGAACATGGCAAGCAAGACGCCCACCCGGAGGAGAAACGGCACTCCGAGATTGGTCGCCTGCGCAATGACGCCACCAGCCACGGAACCTGCCAACATGGCAACACCCTGCACCATTTGGCCGCGGCCCAGCACCGTCTCAAGTCCGCCCTCATAACCCGAGAATTGCAGGGCATCAACGAGCCAGGCCTCCACAGCACCGGAGAAGAACGTGAAACCCAGGCCCAGCAGAACGGACACCACCGCCCACATCCAGAAGGGCGCCGAGATCTGCCAGAGCACAAAGTACAAATACGTGGAGGCGGCCAAGGTGACCGTACCCAGCAGGAAGGAAACCCTCCGGCCCCACCCGTCAGCGATGACTCCCGTGGGGATCTCAAACACCACCATTCCCACCGTAAAGAAAGCATTGGCAGCGAAAGCCTCCAGGTTGCTCAAACCGGCATCCAGCAGGAAAAGCGTGTTGATGCCCCAGATAAAGGAGGCCGCAATCGTGTTGCCCAGCGTCAGTGTCAGATAGACGCGCTGGATCTTCCGTGCGGCGGGGTTCATGGTAGTCATCCGCACAACTGTTCTATTGTCTTTTGCGCAGCCAGTTCCATTTGCGACGCGTACCGATCCAGTCGGCGCCCGGTTACAGGATCCCCGTCTTCCGTTGGAAGGGTGGGCAAGGCCATTCCTATAGTGACTTGTCTGGCGCCGTCATCGCTGGAGATCGACGTGGAAAGGTAGCCGTAGACGCTTCCCCGGTGGCCGTAGCCGTAGCCAGTGGGTGAACATCCGTCCCGCCATCGGGTCAGGCCATCACGCAGGCCGTAGGCCCGCGACCATTCCCCGCCTTCCCAGCGCACCTGCACCACTACGGAGGTGACGTCGTCCTCCATGAAGCGGCCAATGGTGCCCTCCAAGGACTCAACGGCAGCCGGGGCCGTACCTGTAGGGGTAGGCGCAGGAACTGGTCCGCTAACGGTGCATCCCGTGAGCAGACATGCCAAGGTGACCATCAGGACTGTCCCCGGCGTCGTGCGCCAATCGCCCATAGGGCCGTTCTACGCCCAAGCCGCCCCGAATACTAGGGCCGTATCCAGCACTTGCCTGCCGAGACATCCCCGGCTTTCCGGGAGGGTGAACGGCAACTGCCCCGACATTCCTCAGGCAGAGCGTCAGGAAACCAAAAAGGTCTGTTTCCCGAGCGGGAAACAGACCTTTTCGCAGTGGCGGAGCTGACTAGTGCCAGAGTCCCAACGCGAATTCCGCGATCACCGTGGAGAGGAGGAAGGACGCCGTAATGGCCACCAAGCCAACGGGGATGATCTTCCATCCGATGTTCCGCAGCAGGGGGATGTCCTTGCCAAGCGACAGGCCGGCCAGGGTCAGCATCACCGTAGCGATGGAGAGGAAGTCCACGGTCTTGACGGCTTCGTTCAGGACACCGGACCCGAAGAACCACGGGCTGGAGATGTAGGCGCCAATGGTGGTGATGAACACGATTGCGGAGATCTTCCTGGTGATCTTGGCCAGCAACAGGCTCACCAGGACAAGGGCCAGCATGATGCCGTAACCGGCCAGGATGGAAAGGCTCAAGCCCTTGGCCGCCACCGCCGCTGTACCCACACCCAGAACGGTCAATACTGACAGGGAAAGCCACAGCGGCAACGTCATTGCGGCGGAGGACTTGGCGACCTCCTCACGGAAACGGCGGTTCTCTTCGGCTTGGACTTCGTCCTGGGCGAGCTCGGCTTCTGACCGGACCTGGGGCACCGAGCCGGCGGCGACCTTCTGGCTTTCCTTGTTCCGGGTGAGCACCTTGTAGAACTTGTCAGCCACGGGAAGCGCTATGTAGATGCCGACATAGACGCCCAGAATGGTGGTGATGAGGTTGGAGACTGCGGCCATGCCGAGAATTGCTTCCTGATCGGCAGGGTACGCCGCGATGATGCTCGCTGCGGAGGCGGCCATCATGGAGCCCGAGCCCACGCCGGCGCCCATGGCCAGGGCCAGGGGATCGAAGATCTTCCAGTTGGCCACCAAGGAGGTCAGCAGCGTAATGAAGATGGCGCCGAACAGTGTGCCGAAGACGTACATGGCCAAGACACCGCGGTATTGGTCAGAGTCCGGACCATACTTCTCCGAGACCATGGCGAATGAGGGCTCACGGTCCAGCGAGAAGGTGGCGCCGACAGTAGCCTTGCCCATCCGCAACAGCACGGCCAACGGAAGTGCAAGGACGATGGTTCCCAGCAAGTGGCCCACTTCCTGGAGGAGGAGGGCAGGGCCGGCCTTGATCAGGCTGGGAAGGCTCGGACCGATATTGAACGCCAGCCTTGCCACCAAGAGCAAGACAGCAACGCCCACAAGTGCGGCGGCTACCCGCTGAAGGTCAAGGCCCAGCGGCTTAAACTTCTGGATGGAGACGAGCAGGCCAAGGATCAGGCCCCACACCATCGGGAAGATAATGATCGCGCCAATGCCCAGATCGATTTTGGCCTGGCCAATGAACTGAACCGCAAGGGCAATGACAAACGCGAGCGCGGCAATCGGAAGCGTCAGCCGTGTGCCGGCCTTGTCCGTCCGCGCGGTTGGGGTGCTGGTGCTCATGATGATGCTTCCTGGATCAGGGCTTCGCGGCGGTAGGCCGCCTTGACGAAGCGTTCTCTCTGTTGGGGATAGGATGCAGCGCCTGCCACGGTCCAAGCCAGCGCTGCGGCTGCCTCGAACATCACGGCGTACGCCTGGGGAGTGTTCGCCAAGGCCGCGAAGCCGTGCGAATGAATAGGGACGTTTGCTCCGGGAATGCTGAGCCACGGATGCAGGGACGGAATGACCTGGGAGATATTGCCCATGTCCGTGGAGCCACCGCCCATGCCCGCCGCCGGCGAGGTGTCCTTGCCGAAGACGTCCATCGCTGCCGTCCAGTGGCCGGCCAGGTCCCCGTCCTGGAGCAACGGTTCGTACAGTGGCTCCGCTGCAGTGATTTCCAGGGTGGTTCCCGTGGCCAGGGCCGCCCCTTCAAAGCATCGCTTGACGCGCTCCATCAGCGCCTCATACTCAGGGATCGTGAACGCCCGGCACTCGAACGGCACCACTGCATGATCAGGAATGATGTTGGTGACATGTCCGGCTTCAGCCACGTAGCAGGCGATGCGGTGATCGCCCGGTATCTGCTGCCGCAGCAAGCCGATGGCCACCTGGCTCAGGACCGCCGCATCACCGGCATTGACGCCCAGGTGTGGGGCGGCCGCAGCATGGGCGGCCTTGCCGGTGAAGACTGCCTCGTACCGGCCCACGGCCTGTGCGGTGGTTCCTGCCGGGTTGTAGGTGATGCCATCCTGGACAGGATGGACCATCAAGGCCAGGCCAACGCCGTCAAAGGCGCCGCGTTCGAGCATGAGTACCTTGCCCCCGCCATGTTCCTCGGCGGGCGTCCCGATCGCCTTCAAAGTGATGCCCAGTTCATCAACGTGGGGGAGAAGAGCCAAAGCTGCAGCCACCGAAGCCCCGGCAATGAGGTTGTGCCCGCAGGCATGCCCCACGGATGGCAGAGCATCGTATTCCACGCAAAGTGCCACCACGAGGTCACCGGTTCCGGCGCTCGCCGTGAACGCCGTGGGGAGGTCCGCTGTTCCCTTGGCCACCTCAAAGCCGCCCTCGGCCAACAATGACGTGATGGCTTCGGCCGCCTGGACTTCCTCGAAGGAGATCTCAGGGTTGGCGTGCAGGTTCTCCGACAGAGCCTGAACCCTCGGCTTCCACGAGGCGACGCCGTCTTTCAATGCTGAGCGCAGCTCGTCAGCTGCTGATGTTGTGTTGGTAGTTTCCATGATCATTCCTGTTAGTAGGACAGGGACGGGAACGGGGAGCCAGCTGCCCGTGTGGGTACCCAGACCGCTTTGGTCTGCGTGTACTCATCCAGGACGCCCGGACCGGAGGAACGGCCGTGCCCCGAATCACCGAAGCCGCCAAAGGGGACGGCGACGTGGATGGTCTTATAAGAGTTGATCCAAAAAGTCCCGGCTTTTACTTCACGGGCGATGTGGTGTGTCCGGGAAATGTCGGAGGTCCATACGGCTCCTGCCAGGCCGAAGTTGGTGTTGTTGGCGCGGGCAATCGCCTCCGACTCGGTGTCGAAGGCATCGGCACCCACTACAGGACCAAAGACCTCGGTGGTTTCCAATCGGTTGGCAGGTGTGACGCCGTCCAACAGTGTCGGCATGACCCAGTGGCCCCCGGCGAGGCCCGAGCCGGCCAGCGCCTCGGGGAGCGCCGGGTCCGTCACCCGACGGCCGCCGTCGTTCATTCCGGCCTCAATCAACGAAGTCACGGTCGCAAATTGTGGCGCGGTGATGATCGGCCCCACCTCGGCGTCAGCGTCCAACGGGTCCCCGACACGGAGCCTGGCGGCGCGGTCGGCGACCAGTTCGACGAAGCGGGCGTGGACGCTGCGCTCCACCAGCAGACGCGAACCGGCAACGCAGGACTGGCCTGCGCCGGAGAAGATCGCTGAGATGGCCCCGTCGGCGGCCCGTTCGAGGTCGGCATCGGCGAAAACGATGTTGGCGCTCTTGCCGCCAAGCTCCAGAAGGGCCGGGATACCGGCACCAGCGGCCGCAACGGCCACCCGGCGCCCGGTGGGAACCGACCCTATGAAGCTGATCTTGCCCACTCGCCGGTCTGTAGTGAGCGTTGCTCCAACGGTCTGTCCCAGCCCGGCAGCAACGTTGAAGACGCCGTCGGGCAGCCCTGCGTCGTGGGCCAGCTGGGCAAGCCGCACCGTTGTAGCGGGGGTGAACTCACTGGGTTTGATGATCACGGCGTTGCCGGCGGCCAGCGGAGCGGCTGAGTTCCAGCCAGCGGTGAACAGCGGGGCGTTCCACGGCGTGATGGCCACGACGACTCCCCAAGGTACGCGCTCGGTATACGTGTGCCACGGGCCAGGAACGGGGATGGTCTGGCCGGTGAGCTTGTCCGCCCAGCCAGCGTAGTACCCGAACATCTCGGCGACTTTGGCGGCTTCGGCGCGGGCGTCACGGATGGGCTTGCCAGTGGTTCCTGCTTCCAGGATGGCCAGTTCCTCGGTGTGCGCGGCAACTACTGTGCTGACGTTGCGGAGGATGGCCGCACGTTCGAAGCCGTTCAACCTTCCCCAGGTTTCGGCGCCGCGGAGCGAGCTTTCAAGGATGGCGTTGGCCCCCTCGGCGCCAGGATCGGCGTAGCCGGCGAATGGTTCGCCTGTAGCTGCGGACGTGAGATTGATGGTGCTGCCGGAACCCGGGACTACTTTCCCGTCCATGAAAGCGCCGAGGCCATGTGGAAAAGCCGCGTCCAGGATTGTCCGGGCGGTCTCCGTGGAGGATGCTGTGGGGGCTGTTGTGATGCTCAAGATGCTGTCCTTCTCTCAGGGAGTGCGTGCTACGCGTCCGGGGTGCTTTTCGGAGCGCCGGCAGGTGTAATGGAAGGTGCCACGGTCCGGGCGATTTCAGTGAAGTCGGCAGTTGGGCCCAGGGCGGCCAGAGCGTCCTGCCACTGGCCGGCGGCCGCGGCCAGGAGTTCCGGTTCCTCACCCAGCTGCCGGGCAACGTCAATGGCCAAGGCGGCATCCCGGGCCATAAGGCCCAGGGAGAATCCGGAATCATGCGTGCCGGACAGGACCCACGTGGGGTACATGGCGGCTGAGACCTTACTGCCGCCGGAGGCGTTGCTGATGCTGGCTGCCGCCACGGCCGGATCGATGCCGTAAGCCTTCGCCACCCCCAGGGCTTCACCCACGGACACCAGGTTGGCAGCGGCCAAAACGTTGTTCAACAATTTGACGACGTTGCCGCTGCCCGGGCCGCCGATGTGGGCGTACTGGCCGCCCGTCAGCGCTTCAAGAACGGGACGTGCGGCGGTCAGAGCGTCCGTGGTCGCACCGACAAAGGCGCTGAGGCTTCCGCTGGCCGCGCCGACGCGTCCGCCGGAAACCGGGGCGTCCACGAATGCTGCACCGCTGGAAGCGGCGAGTCCGGCCATGGACTTACTGGTCCCAGGCTCCGACGTAGTGGTGTCGATGATCGCCATAGTGCCAGGGGTTGCGAGAAGCGCCGGAACGGTGGCCTCCACGATTTTGGCCGAGGGTAGGGACAGGACTGCGTAGGGGGTTCCTGCCAGTTCACCGATCTCTGCGGTGGTGGAAATGCCGGTGCGGGCGGCAGCTTCCCTTGCGGCTTCCGACGGATCGAAGCCGGTAACGTCCCAGCCTGCGCGGTGCAGGGTGGCGGCCATGGCTCCGCCCATGGATCCGAGGCCGATGACGGCGACGCGACGATTGTTGCTCATGTGGTACTCCTTGCTGGGGCAATGCATGGGTCTTGATGGCCGGGGTGCTAGCCGTGGTGGGTGCTTAGTCCAGGTAGATATCCAGGTCTTTCCACAGCTGCTGCGTACGCCGGATGGCGGCACGGCTGCGTTCCGGGTGGGCCGCTTCCATGCCGGCGAGCAGTCCATAGACCATCGAATTTGCGGCCGTGACGGATTGGAAGAAGGAGATGCCTTCTGATGCCACGATCAGCAAGTGGTCAGCAGCTGCTGCGAGACGGCCACGGCGCATGTCGCTGATGGCCACCACTGTGGCCCCGGACTGCTTGGCAGCTTCGGCGGTGACGATGACTTGCTGGACGGACCGCCACATATTGACCACCACCAGGACATCGCCGGGGCCGAGGTTGTTCGCCGCCGACGCGAAGTGGACGCCGCCGCGGTTTTCCAGCGTGATGGGGTAGCCCATGGTCGAGCCAAGGTGGGCCATAACGCTTGCCGGGCCAGCGAAGGATCCGATGCCAATAGCGGTGATGGACTTGGCAGCGGCAAGGGCGCTGATGGCAGCCTCGACATCCTCGGCAGTGTTGGAGTCGAGGGTCAGCCGGAGATTTTCAATGTCATGGTTCAAAGCATCATGGAGGGGACTGCGGTGTTCACCGTGTTCAAGCAGGGTGTCTTCGGTGGAGATCATCACCAGGTACCGGGAGCGGAGTTCGCGTTGCAGGTCGGGCCAACCCCGGTATCCGAGCCGCTGTGCCGTCCTGACGACGGTGGAGTTGTTCACGTCCGACCGTTGGGCGATTTCGGCTATATCGGCGTAGGAGGAGAGCTGCGGATTGCGGGCGATGACTTCCACCACCCGCGCTTGCGATTTGGACAGGGTTACGTCCGGGAGCGCGTCCCCAAGCCACGCGTGGTCCACGGACTCCCGTGCCCCGGAGGGTGCCCCCACTTGGTCCTGGCTGATCTTCACCGAATCTCCTTGTAACCCACATCACTCTGCAAACTGTATTGCAATAAAGATACTCTGCAATCTGGTTTGCTTCTAGTGGTTTGCGTTACAAGGGTGTAAAAAATGCCGGCAGGCCGTCGCGGCCTGCCGGCATTCCCCAATCCGACTATGGGACCTCTGCGTCCACCGGCTGGTTGCTACGCCTGAATGAGCCCAGCACCCGGGTGTGAAGCCAACAATGGCGCAAAGAACCCACCGAGTTCCGCAGTAGCGGTCAGCGGCAGCACATTGGCGACATACTGGTCTGGGCGAACCACCACAACTACGCCGTCACGACTGAGTCCGCGCAGGTCGAAGATGTCATTGTTGGGATCGGTGCCGAACACCTTTTCAAGATAGGTGAGCTTGAACGGTCCCACCGTGGGCTTGAAAGCTGCAGGTACGGCATTAATATCCACGGCGGTGTGGTCTTGCTGATAGATCACCTTCACGTCGAACCAGGCGTCGCGGTCAGCGCCCGACGGCGTTGCGGCCAGCGGCGAGTCCGGCGAGTTCGCGATCCACTCGGCAAAGTCCGCCACGGGGCCCGGAGCCCCTGCCTGTGCGGTGTCGGCGAAGACGTAGATGCGCCAACGACCATCCGCTTTGGCGTGATGGCCCAGGTGCATGGGGTTGGTGTCGCACACTCTCTGAACGGGCGCGGATTTGAAGCGTTTACCCACGGGGAAGCCGGTGGCGAGTTCCTGGTGCTGTGCTTCGGCTACCAGCATCGATGGCGCGTACTGCGTCATGAAACCGGCCGGGAATTCGGCGGTACTGGTGTAGAAGGTTTCCAGTTCTGCGGGATCTTCGAACTCTTCGGGCTTCTTGGCCATCAGCGTGGACCATTGCTTATCGAAGTCGATGAGGTTCTTGGCCACTACCTGGCGTTCAGCCGAGTAGCTGTCCAACAGGCTTTCGGGGCTGCGGCCTTCGAGGACGTGGCCGAGCTTCCAGCCGATGTTGAAGCCGTCCTGCATGGAGACGTTCATGCCTTGGCCGGCCTTGGCGGAGTGGGTGTGGCAGGCATCGCCGGTAATGAACACCCGTGGGGCGCGCGTTCCGCGGTCCTCCGGCAGAACGTCGTCGAACCTGTCCGTGAGGCGATGGCCTACCTCGTAGACGCTGTGCCACGCAACGTTGCGGACGTCCAACGTGTACGGGTGGAGGATGTCGTTTGCCTTTTGGATGATTTGCTCGATGGTCGTCTTGCGCACGGCGCCTTTATCGTCGGCGTTAACTTCGCCCAGGTCCACGTACATGCGGAACAGATGCCCGCCCTCGCGGGGGATCAACAGGATGCTGCCACCGGCGCCGGACTGGATGGCACACTTGGTGCGGATATCCGGGAAGTCGGTGACGGCGAGGACGTCCATGACACCCCAGGCGTGGTTGGCTTGGTCGCCGGCAAGGTGGCAGCCGATCGACTCACGGACTTTGCTGCGGGCACCGTCAGCACCCACCACATATTTCGCTCGGATGATGCGCTCTTGGCCTTCATTGGGACCGGACGTATGGGCCAGCGTCACCGTGACCGGATACTCACCTTCGCCAGTGACCTGGAGACCCTGGAATTCGTAGCCGTAGTCCGGCGTCATACGAGTGGGGGAGTTGGCCATGAACTCGGCAAAGTAGTCCAGCACGCGGGCCTGGTTCACGATCAGGTGTGGGAACTCACTGATCCCTGCGGGGTCATCCACTGCCCGGGCAGCCCTGACAATGCGGGAATGGTCGGCGGGGTCCGGCTTCCAGAAGGCCATCTCAGTGATGCGGTAGGCCTCCGCGATGATGCGCTCGGCAAACCCGAACGCCTGGAAGGTCTCGACGCTGCGGGCCTGGATGCCGTCGGCCTGGCCGATGGCGAGCCTGCCGGGGCGACGCTCCACGATGCGCGTTGTGACGTCGGGGAATTGGGACAGCTGCGCCGCAGTCAGCATTCCGGCAGGGCCGGTGCCCACAATGAGGACGTCAACTTCCTCAGGCAGCCCGGTTGGGCGGTTGATGCCGACGCCGGCGGCCGGTTCGACTCGCGGGTCACCGGATACGTAACCGTGGTGGTGGAACTGCACGGGCTTTCCTCACTTCTTTGTGGGCAATCAATCGCTTCGTTGTTCGATAATAGAACAGGTTGTTCTATTATCGCTCACACAATCGTAATGCCGCTCACAGTAGTCTTCAAGTGTTTGTGGCGCCTCACCACCGCATCGACCAGGGGTTCCTGCCCAAAGGGCCGCGGACGTGTCAGGATCAGGTATGCCCCGACTGATGCTGCTGGATACCGCTTCGCTGTATTTTCGTGCCTTCTACGGCATCCCTGATTCGATACGCCGATCCGACGGAACACCGGTGAACGCCGTGCGGGGGCTCATGGATATGATCACCCGCCTCACCACCGACTATGAAGCGACCCACGTAGTGGCCTGTTGGGACAACGACTGGCGGCCGCAATGGCGGGTGGACCTGATTCCCAGCTATAAGTCGCACAGGGTGGCGGAGATCAACCACGATGGTCCCGACCTCGAGGTGGTGCCCGACCCGCTGGAAGCCCAGATTCCCCTGATCCGTCATGTTCTTGACCTCGCCGGCATTGCTGTTGTGGGGGTAGATGAGCACGAGGCCGACGACGTTGTTGGCACCTATGCCAGCCAGGCCCAGATCCCCACGGACGTGGTGACTGGAGACCGCGATCTTTTCCAATTGGTGGATGACGGGCGTGGGGTCAGGGTCATTTACACCGCACGCGGCATGCGGAACCTGGAGCTCGTCACTGACGTCGTGGTGGTGGGTAAATACCGTGTCCTTCCCCAGCAATACGCCGACTTTGCCACCTTGCGGGGTGACGCTTCAGACGGACTTCCGGGCGTGGCGGGGATAGGAGAAAAGACTGCTGCGTCCTTGCTTGGCGAGCACGGCTCGCTGGAAGGCCTGCTCATGGCAGCAGAAGACCCCGACGGCGGGTTGTCCGCTTCCATCCGAGCCAAACTGTCGACCGCAGCCGACTACCTCACGGTGGCGCCCGCCGTCGTCAACGTGGTGCGCGACCTCAAGGTGCCCACACTGGAAGATGCGGGTGCTCAGCTGCGTCCTGTAACCGGCGCGGCGCGGACGGAACTCGAACAGTTGGCCACCGAGTGGAACCTGGGAGGATCGGTCAAACGGCTGCTGGACGCCCTGGACCGCGAACGCTGAGCCGCCGCAGCCGTTGACGGACCGGATGCTCTTGGAGTTCCTTCACAGCTTGCGGTTCACTTTCACAGGCGAATGACAGGTTCGCGACAGCGCGGGCTGGGGTTGTCCTCTCATCGTTGGAAGAGGACGGCACTCAGGCTCGTCCCTCAGACACCAGCCGTATCAACGGCTCATTGAGGAGAGGTACATGTCGAAAACCAAGAGAATAACGCTGGGCGTGGCGGCCGGAGCCCTGGCATTGGGCGCAGGCCTGGGCGCAACCGGCATCGCGACAGCAGCCACCACGCCGTCGCCGAGCGCCAGTTCGTCTGCAGATGCCACCACTCCGTCAGACCGCGGCGGAAAGCCCGGCGGACACGGCCATGGTCGGGACGGCGGCCAGATCGCAACCCAGCTGGCCAGCAAGCTCGGAGTTGACGAGGCCAAGGTCACCGAAGCCTTGAAGGCATTCCGTGAGGCGAACAAGCCCGCTGCGCCTCCTGCCGAAGGAACCGAAGGAACCAAGCCGGACCGGACGGCGCAGAACGCGGCCCTGGCTAAGTCGCTGGCCGAAGCGTTGGGGGTGGACGAAGCAAAGGTCACCACCGCGTTGGAGGAGATACGCACGGAAGCTACGGCGGAGCGTTCGGCTGCGCTGAAGACCAGACTGGACAAGGCTGTTACTGACGGCAAACTCAGCCAGGCAGAAGCCGACGCGGTGGCGAAAGCCGTGGAGGCTGGAGTTATCGGCGGAGGTGGCCGCTGACACCGAGAGCTGATCGGCCCAGCCGCTGAGCCGCCGAGCAACTGACCGGCTGCTCGGCAGATGCGAGGGATCCCTCGGGCGACGTCCGGGGGATCCTTTCTGGTCTGCCCCAAGTGAGTTTGTTACTACGTGGTCTGGCACTTAGCGGGGACGGAACTGGCTAGCGGGGACGGAACTGGTTCATCACGGGACATTCGAAGGGCTCTCCAGCGAACAAGCCAACTTCGTCCAAGTACTTCACCACTGTCATGTAGGACGCCCCCAAACTGGTTTCGGTGTAGGGGATGTCCAGCTCGTTGCAGCACGCTTTGACGATCCCTGAGGCGCGGTGCAGGTAGGGGCGCGGCATGTCGGGGAAAAGATGGTGCTCGATCTGGCGGTTCAAGCCACCCATCAGCACGTCCATGAACCTGCCGCCGGAGATATTCCGCGCCGTGAGGATCTGACGGTTAAGGAAGTCGGTCCGGGTTGAGGAAGCCAGGATGGGCATCCCTTTGTGGTTGGGCGCGAAGGACGCTCCCATATAGAAGCCGAACACGCCCAACTGAACGCCAAGGAACGCGAACGCCATCCCCAGGGGCAATAGCCAGAACACCAGCAAGGGCATGGCCAGCAGGCGCAGCAGGATGACCGGGATTTCCACCCATCGGTGATCGACTTTTCTTTGATGCAGCAAGAACTTCAAGGAGTCGACGTGCAAGCTCACGCCCAGGAAGAACAACAGGGGAAACAGCAGCCAGCCTTGCTTGCGGGTGACGTGCACCATGAAGCCACGGCGCGTGCTTGCTGCTTCGGGGTGGAATGCGATGACGCCCGTATGGATGTCCGGATCCTTGTCGATGACGTTGGGAAAATTGTGATGCCGGGTGTGCTTCTGTGCCCACATGGAGTAGCTGATACCCACCAACGCCGTACCAACAAGCCTCGCGGACCACTCATTCATACCCTTGGACTTAAACACCTGCCGGTGGCCGGCTTCATGCGCCAGGAACGCGAACTGGGTAAGGACCACACCCATTCCCGCAGCAATGAGGAGCTGGAACCATGTGTCCCTCAGCAGGAGGAAGCCGCCCCACGTGCCTGCCCACGCCACCATCAGGATGATAAAAACCGTGATGTAGAAACCTCGCCTGCGTTTCAGGAGCCCGGCACTGCGTACGGACCGCAAGAGAGTGGCGTAGGTGGTGACGGTCCGGGCGGCACCCTGGTCCGGCAGAACTTCATCGGACAAATGTTCTGGTGCCATGGTGCCTCGAACCACTTCCCGGCAGACTCAACAGAATCGTTTTCCACCGTTCTTTCAGACTACGCCGGTGACATTAACTGGGAACCGGAAATTCATCTCAAAATGTTGTCGATTTACGCTCGTGCTGTTCGACCTATGGATGAGAGGGTCGAAGGGCGACCTTCCACAACACAGGAGATTGAGTCAGATGGCCAAATACATGTTGATCATGCGGGCGGACGACGCTTCGTACGCCAAGTTCGAGAATATCGATTTCAACGAAATCCTCGATGCCATGGGCAAATTCAATGACGAACTGATCCGTGCAGGAGTCCTCCTCGCAGCGGAAGGCCTGGACGACGCGAAAGAGGGTGTCGTGGTTGACTTCACTGGTGAAACCCCCGTCGTCACGGACGGGCCTTACGGCGAAACCAAGGAACTCTTTGGCGGCTACTACATCCTGGACGTTGCCTCCAAGCAGGAAGCCATCGAGTGGGCCAAGCGCGCGCCCATGACTGCCGGCACCAAGACTGAAATCCGACGCGTCACCAGCATTGACGAATTCCCGCAGGACAACGAATGGATCCAAAAGGAACGGGCGTGGCGCGAACAGACCGGCCAGCTCTGATAACGGTCCCGGATACTGTCGTGAGCTGTTCGTAAAACTGGAGACAGCAGTACCTGACATGGGAAACAACGTGGCAAGGGCGGCCGTCGAAGCGGTGTGGCGCAGTGAATCCGCCCGCATTGTCGGCGCCCTTGCCCGCTACACGGGTGACTTCGCCTTGGCCGAAGACCTCGCGCAGGAAGCACTCGCTGAGGCCTTGGTGTCCTGGTCCGTGAATGGTGTCCCAGCAGAACCGGCCGGATGGCTGCTGACTGCCGGCCGCCGCCGGGCAATCGATTCCTTCCGCCGGAAGGCTGCCCTTGAGGAAAAGTACGCCCTGCTGGCACGCGGCCTCGCCGAGGAGGAACCGGGCGTGGATACATTGTTCAATCCGGACTCGATCGACGACGACGTGCTGGCTTTGATGTTCATCTCATGTCACCCGGTGTTGTCTCGGGAAGCGCGGATTGCCATGACTCTGCGGGTGGTGGGCGGCATTGGCACAGAGGAGATCGCCAAGGCGTTCTTTGTCCCAGTCCCTACCATCCAAGCCCGCATCACCCGCGCCAAGAAGACTCTTGCAGCCGCGCACGTTCCCTTCACCGTTCCGGAACCAGCTGACATTCCTGAGCGGCTTGGTTCAGTACTGCACGTGGTGTACCTGATTTTCACTGAGGGTTCCTTCGCCAGCAGCGGTGACTCGTGGATGCGTATTGAACTGGCCAGTGAAGCACGACGACTGGCCCGTGTTCTTATCCGCCTGGCGCCAGAACCAGAGGTGTTTGGCTTGCTTGCGCTGATGGAACTGACGGCCGCACGCTTTCCCGCGAGGATCGACGCGAACGGGAGACCTGTACTTCTTGAGGATCAGGATCGACGCCGGTGGGACCAGTCCGCGATACGCCGCGGCAGGGCGGCACTATCGACTGCGGTTGCGGCTGGCCGCGGCCTCGGCACCTATGGACTTCAAGCGTCCATTGCTGAATGCCACGCAGTGGCACAGACCGCAGGCGCGACGGATTGGCAACGAATAGTGATCCTCTATGAGGCACTTGGGCGGTTGGCACCTTCGCCGGTGATTGAGTTGAATCGGGCAGTGGCCGTGGCTATGGCTTCGGGGCCGGTTGCCGGGCTGGAATTGGTGGATGCCCTCGCCGGCCGAGGGGAGTTGAGCGGCTCGCACCTTGTGCCTGCAGTGCGGGGCGAGCTCCTGGCCAGACTTGGTCGGTTCGGTGAGGCGGTGGATGCTCTCACCGAAGCGCTGGAGCTCTGCCCGAACGCGGCCGAACGGATGGCTCTGGAGCGGAAAATTGCCGATCTGGCAGGGCAATAGTCTGCCTCGCCACGTTCAATAAGCAGACTATTCCATCGCACACCGTTATTGAGGCAGTCCGGGACGCGCCCACTATCAGGCCGGGCCCAACGCACGACGTTATTCAGGCAGTCTTGGGTAGTTTTCGTCCGGCGCCTGTGTTGGGCGGGGTTGTGTTCTGCTGAGGCTTTCTTGTGTTTTGTGGGGTGTGTGGTGGTGGTTGCGTCGGGGTGTTTGGTGGGGGTCGATGTGGGGTGGGGGGATGAACCAGGGGACGCCGGTTTCCATGTCGATCCGCCACTGTTCCTTGTGGATGA